>NZ_CP065915.1:909166-1212222 GCF_016134045.1 Pelagovum pacificum
CGGGTGTTCGTTCAGCAGGAAGCGGCCGTGATCGGTGCCGACGGAGCGGAAGCCGAGGTACGTGTCGAGCGTGTCGCCGCTCTCCCCGCCCAGTTCCACCGTGGCATCGATCAGCGTCGGCGAATGCGGCGACCAGAGCAGGGGCGAGCGCGCGGTGCTGTGGCGCAGGATCGGGATCGCCACGTCGAACTCGGCCTCGCGCTCGGAGACGGTCACCGTCTGCTCGGCCAGCAACTTGCCCTCGTGGCTGATCCGCACGGTCACCGGAACCGGCGAGGCCGGCAGTGCGGAGAGACGCAGCTCGCAGCGCACTTTCGCCTCGGTGATCGAGGGGACGAGGTGCAGGTCGGTCATGTGGAGCGCGGGCACCACGGTCAGCCAGACCGGCTGCCAGATTCCGGAGGTCCGGTTGTACCAGATGCCGTGGGCGTCCTCTTCCCAGTCCTGCTTGCCGCGCGGGATGCGGTTGTCCTCCGGCGGGTCCTCGGCGCGGACGACGATCGTCTGCGCACCGGAGCCGGTGAGGGCGGGGGTGATGTCGGCCTCGAACGGCGTGTGGCCGCCCTCGTGCGTCGCGACCAGCGCGCCGTTCACCCAGACGCGGGCGCGGTAGTCGACCGCCCCGAAGCGCAGGATGAGCCGCTCGCCGTCAGCCATCTCGGGCGTCTCGAAGGTGCGGCGATACCAGAGCACCGGGTGGAAGCCCGTCTCGGACAGGCCGGATGCCTTGGACTCGGGCGGATAGGGCACCGTGATCTTGCGATCAAAGGCGGTGTCGCCCGCGCTCCAGCCGGCGTCGAGGCCTTCGTTGGCGTCGTCGTGTGCAAAGTCCCAGGTGCCGCAGAGGTCGGTCCACCGGGGACGGTACATTCGGGGATGGGGATGGAGGGCGGCCGCGCTTGCGTCGGTCATCGTGAATCCTCGTGATGTGTTTTGGTTATGGCTTAGGGGGTCAAACGGCCGATTGGCTTATCACCGGGTTGCCCGTTTCGTCGAACCTGTGCAAGGCCCCTTCTTCCGGCCGGAGCGCGATCCGCTCGCCGGGCGTGAAGGTCCGCTTTCCCTGGCTCCGCACGATGGTCGGGTCCTCTTCGCCCGCGTCGACATAGACATAGGTATCGGAGCCGAGGTTCTCGGCATAGATCACTTCGCCGCCCCATGGGCCGTTTTCCACGACTTCCATATGTTCGGGACGGACACCGACATGGGGCACACCGTAGGCCTTCGCCCGCTCGCCGGTCATCAGGTTCATCTTGGGCGAGCCGATGAATTGCGCGACGAACAGCGAGGCGGGCGTCTCGTAGAGCTCCATCGGCGTGCCGACCTGCATGACCTCGCCGTCCTTCAGGACAACGATGCGGTCGGCCATGGTCATCGCCTCGACCTGGTCGTGGGTGACGTAAATCATGGTGGTGTCGGGCAGCGTCTTCTTGAGCTGGCCGATCTCCATGCGCATCTGCACCCGCAGCGCGGCGTCGAGGTTCGACAGCGGTTCGTCGAACAGGAAGACCTTCGGGTCGCGCACGATCGACCGCCCGATGGCGACGCGCTGGCGCTGGCCGCCCGACAGCGCCTTCGGCTTGCGGTCGAGGTAGTCCGTCAGCTGCAGCTTGGCCGCCGTTTCCTCCACCTTCCGGCGGATTTCCTCGCGGGGAAGGCGGGCGAGCTTGAGCGAGTAGCCCATGTTCTCCGCCACCGTCATGTGGGGATAAAGCGCGTAGGACTGGAACACCATCGCGATGCCCCGCTCCGAGGGCGAGACCTCGTTCACCACGCGGCCGTCGATGCTGATGGTGCCGGAGGTGATCGGCTCCAGCCCGGAGATGCAGCGCAGAAGGGTGGACTTGCCGCAGCCCGACGGCCCGACGAAGACCACGAACTCGCCCGACCGGATCGAGAGATTGATGTCGCTCAGCACCTCGAGCGCGCCGAAGTTCTTGCGGAGACTGTTGATCTCGAGCTCTGACATCGGTTCGCCTCAGAATTCCGCGCGGCGGACGGGGAGGGGGTCTACGGTCCAAGCCATCCGGTCACAGACCCTCTGGAGCAGCTTCACTTTGAGCGCGTCGTTGCCCGTATCGTGCCAGATGTTGGTGCGCTCCTTCGGGTCGGTCTCGAGGTCGTAGAGCTCCACCTCGCCGTCGGTGTGGTACAGCGAGATCTTGTAGCGCCCGTCGAAGACCATCGTCGCCTGCGGGTTCACGTCGGCCGGGTGCCACGGCATCGCGTTGTAATATTCGCAGTAGACGTCCTGCTTGTCGGACTCTGCGTCGGTGGTCAGCTGGGGCAGGATCGACTGCCCCTGCATTCCCTCGTAGATCGGCAGGCCGGCAGCCTCGAGCAGCGTGGGGGCGAGGTCGATCAGCTCCGCCAGCCCTTTCACCCGCTTTCCCTTTTGGAACCCGGGGCCGGAAATGATGAGCGGCACGTGCACCGCTTCCTCGTAGAAGTAGGGACCTTTCAGATAGATGCCGTGGTCGCCCAGCATCTCGCCGTGGTCGGACATGAAAATGACAATGGTATCATCGCGTTGCCCGGTGCGGTCGAGCGCCTCCAGCATGCGGCCGACCTGCGAGTCGATCAGGTCGCACATCGCCCAGTAGGCGGCGCGGACCAGCTTGTGCTCCCGCTCGGTCATCTTGTCATAATCGAACCCGGCGCGTCCGCCGTAGGCGCCGGCGTGGTCGAGCTTCTGCAGCAGCGTCTTCGTCTCGAGTTCGCCGTCCTCGTAGTTCGGCAGTTCGATCTCGTCGAGCCGGTCGAGGTAGGGTTTCAGGTACTCCTCGGGCGGATCGAACGGGTGGTGCGGGTCGAAGATGTTGACCGAGAACATCCAGGGCCGGTCGAGCTCCTCGTGCGCCTCGATGAAGGTGATCGCCTTCTGCGCGCACCAGGTTGTCTGGTGGTCCTCCTCGGGCATGCCGTATGTGACGTGGCTGCCCTCTTCCACCGGGGTGGAGGTGACGCCCTTGCCGCGTTCGCGCAGCCAGAGGTCGTACTCGTTCGTCGCCCAGTTGTTGCCCGTCGCGCCGCGCTTCATCAGCGGCACCGGGTGGTGCGACCAGTGGAAGGCAGCGTAGCCGTCGTCGATCCGTCGTTCGTGGTCGGGCGCGACCGACGGGTGGCAGGCGGACAGGTGCAGCTTGCCGGACAGTCCGCAGGTGTAACCGCCGTCGGCGAGCAGGCGGGAGATCAGCCGTTCGTCCTCGGGGATGTCCTGCCCGTTCTGGCGGGTGCGCGTGGTGCGCGGATAGCGCCCGGTGAGGAAGCTGGCACGCGAGGGCGTGCAGACAGGGCTCTGGGAGTAAGTGTTCTCAAAGAGCACGCCTTCTTCGGCGAGGCGGTCGATGTTCGGCGTCTTGACGAACGTGTTGCCATAGCAGCCGAGCGTGTCGAAACGTTGCTGGTCGGTGCAGATCCACAGGATGTTGGGGCGGTCGGTCATGGGTCAGGTCCTATCGGTCAGGATTTCACCGCGCCGGCGACACCTTCGACGAAGTATCGCTGCACGAAGAAGAAGAATGTGATGACGGGGAGCAGGGCGATCATTGCGGCGGCGGCCATGCCGGGCCAGTCGGTCTCGTTCGTGCCGACGAAGGCGAGCATACCGACCGCGAGGGTCCGCTTGTCCGGCGACCCGAAGGTCAGCACCAGCGGAAGCAGGAAGCTGTTCCACGCTGCGAGGAACGTCAGCACCGCGACGGTGGCCGTCACGGGCCCGGCGAGCGGCAGCATGATCGTGCGGAAGACTTCGAAGACGCCGGCGCCGTCGATGATCGCCGCTTCCTCCAGCTCTTTCGGGAGTTGCCGGAAAAAGCCGGTGTAGAGCAGGATCGCTGCGGCGTGGCCGCTCCCGGCGAGCGCAAGCGTCACGCCGATGCGCGAATTGAGCAGGCCCATGCGCTGGGTCAGGTCGACCACGGGGATCAGGCCCATGCCGATCGGGATCACGAAGGTTCCGACGATCACGCCGATCACGAACCGCCGCCCGATGAAGTCGTAGCGGCCCAGCACGTAGCCCGAGAGCGAGGTGTGGAAGATCACCAGGGCCACAGTCCCGACGGTGATGAGCGCCGTGTTCAACAGGTAGATGCCGAAGCCCGCCGTACCCCACGCGCGCTGGTAGTTCTGCCAGTTCAGCGCGTCGGGAACGAGGTTGAGGCCCTTGGAGAAGATCTCGAGCGGCGACTTCAGCGAGGCGGAGGCGAGCCACAGGAACGGGTAGATCCAGAGCGCGCAGATCAGCGTGAGGATCACGATGCCAAGCACCGTCCACGCGCGGCGGCTGAAGCGGGTGGGGCCAGCGGCGCGTCTCATTCGGACCTCCGTCCGCGCAGGCCGCGCCGCACGATCATGTTGAGCAGGGCGAGGCCGATGATGCAGACCCCGAAGGACAGCGCCGCGGCGGAGGCATAGCCGAGCCGCGGCACGTTCGCCGCGAAGGCCTGCCGGTAGACGAAGATGTCGATCACCTCGGACGAGTAGAACGGTCCGCCGTTGGTCAGTGTCAGCAGCAGGTCGAAGACGTTGGTCGCCTCCACCAGCGTGATGAGCGTGATGATGATCGTGAAGGGCATCAGAAGCGGAAAGGTGATGTCGCGGAACCGCGCCCATGCCCCCGCGCCGTCGATGCGGGCGGCCTCGTAGAGGTCCTGCGGAATGGTCTGGAGCGCCGCCATCCAGTAGATCAGCGTGATGCCGAGCCACTTCCAGACCCAGATGACGATCGCGGTATAGAGTGCGAGTCCAGTGGTGCCGAGGAAGTTCACCGGCTGGTCGATCAGCCCGGTCTGCAGCAACACGAGGTTCACCGGCCCCCGCGTCGGGTCGAGGATGAAGCGCATCACCACGCCGAGGATCGCTGCCGTCGACACGACGGGCAGGAAGATCGCGGTCCGGAACACCCGGCTGAAGGGCAGGGCAGAGTTCAGGATCAACGCGACGAACAATGCGAGAGCGACCCGCAGGGGCACCGCCAGCACCATGAAGACGAAGGTGTTCTTCAGGGCGTTGCGGTAGAGGTTGTCGTTCCAGAGCTCGCGGTAGTTCTCGAAGCCGACGAACTGGCCGGAGGCTTCGAAGCCGCTCCAGTCCAGCATCGAGAAATAGATGCCGGCGAGCACCGGCCAGACGGAATAGGCCGCGACGAACGTCGTCGTCGGCAGGAGGAACAGGTAGATCCACCTGTCCCCCCAGAGCCGTTTGCCGAGCGGACGGGCCGCCGGCGCCTCTGAGAACCTGCGCATAGGGTCGCTCTCGTCTTTGGTCTCAGTAGCGGTCGGCGGTGAAGTCTTCGCCGGGCGTCCAGCTGTCGAAGACCCAGTCGTCCACGCTGACGCTACCGCCCTCGCTGTTGACCTTCTCGATGGCGCGGTCGCGCTCGGCCATTATCTGGTCGTTGTATTGCTGGAGCATCGGCGCGGGATCGTCGAAGGCCCCGGCGAAGGCGCCCTGCACGATCTCGCCCAGCGTCGGCGTCACGTCCCGCATCTCGGCGTAGACGCGGCCGATGTCGGGGTTGCGGATCACCGGTTCCGGCGCGAGGCGGACGGACTTGGCGAAGCCGTCGATCACCTTGGTGTAGGTCGGATCGACGTCCGCCTGTGCTACCGCGTCGAGGTTCAGCGGCGGCTGGTCCATCCGCTCGGCGAGCGCGACGTAGAACTCGTCCGTCGTCAGCAGGGACAGCAGCGCGGCCGCGGCCTCCTGCTGGTCGGACTGGGCGGAAACGAAGAAGGTGCCGGGGGCGGGGCCCTGATGGACCGAACCGTTGCCGATCGGGTTTGCGACCACGTCCACCATCGGCAGCACGTCGGACATGCTGTTGGCAAGCACGCCGCTGTTCCATGGCCCGTCGAAGAACATCACCGCCTCGCCAGAGGCCCAGCGCGTGCGGCCCTGCCGCGCGTCGAGCGAGCCCGACGCGGGGTGAAGAGAGCCGTCCGACTGGAACGCCAGAAGCTGCGCGATCGTCTCGGCGAACTCGGGCGAGGTGAAGTTGTAGTCGCCGGTGGCCCAGTCGATCTCGCCCTTGCCGCCGATCATCTGGGACAGGTTGACGACCATGTCTTCCATACGACCGGTGAATTGCAGCGGCAGCAGGAGGCCGTAGGTCGATCCTTCCGTCGTCGCGCGGGCGAAGTCGCGGATCGCCTCCCAGTCCTTGCCGGGCGCACCGTCGTAGCCCGCGGCTTCGGCGGCGTCCTTCATGTACCAGAGCGCGGAGGTGTGCCACCGGAACGAGAAGATCGGGAAGGAATAGAGCTCTCCGCCCCAGTTCGTCAGACCGTCGAACAGCACCTCCTGCTGGAACGGCTTGTCGAGCGTGACCTGGTCGCCGATCGGGGCGAACCAGCCGTTGTTCTGCACCTGGCTGATGACGGCGAGCGAGGTCGGCATCGACATCACGTCGGGAGCTTCCTCGCTGCGGAAGGCCAGTTGCAGCGACTGCATCATGTCGGCCGGGTTCATCACCGAATGTTCGACCTCGGCGCCGTCCTCGGACCAGAGCGACTCGAGCAGCGGCGCGAGCGGCGAGAAGTGGTCCCACCAGGTGATCGGCCCGGACCCCTGGGCGAAGGCCGGACGACCCGAAGCGACGATGCCGGCGGCCGCGAGCCCCGACAGGAAGCCACGGCGGTCGGGCCGTAGAATCGTTGAATTACGCATGTTGTTCTCCTCCCTTTCCTCGCTGGCAGGATCGGGTTATTTATTACTACAAGTCAACAGACAGCTTCGATGGCGGAGCAGTTTCCGGCCTAGATCGCTGTTGAAACTGGAAATTTCGTTGGTTTGGCCGACGGTTCTGGCTTTAGGTCAGTTTTTTCTTTATCACCGGGCAGGGATAACGGACGGGCCGATGCAGAGCGGACGCAAGACACGAGACAAGAAACCGACCATGGCCGAGGTCGCCGCTGCGGCGGGCGTGTCCCAGACGACCGTATCCCTTGTTCTCAACAACACCGGTGGGGTGCGGGTCTCCGAGGAAACGCGGGACAAGGTGCGCTCCGCCGCGCAGGAGCTCGGCTATTTCGTCTGGCAGCGCAACAACGTCGGCAGCGGCTCGATCCGCTGCATCGGACTGCTGGTGGACGATATCGAATCGAACCCGCTGTCGCTGACGGCGATCGACATGGCGCGCAAACGGGCCTGGGCGAATGACTGCGTGCTGAACGTCCTGCCGTTCAACAGCAACCGCAAGCTCGAGAAGGCGGCGATCGACCTTCTGCTGTCGCTGCGGCTCGTCGGGGTCATCTATCAGTCGTTCTACACCCGGAAGGTCGAACTGCCGAAGGCGCTGCGCACCCAGCCCATCGTGCTGGTGAATTGCTATTCGGCGGACCAGAATGTGCCTTACGTGGTGCCAGGGCACCGGGCCGGGGCCTATGTGGCGGTCGAGAAGCTGATCGCCGCCGGGCATCGCCGGATCGGCTGCATCACCGGCGCGATGGAGAAGGAGGCCTCGGGCGATCGCTTGCAGGGCTACCTGTCCGCGCTGCGCGACGCCGGGCTGCCGCACGATCCGACAATGGTGCGGGTCGGCGACTGGAACATGGGTCTCGCGGAGCGCGAGACGGTCGCGCTGATGCAGGAAGACAATCCGCCGACGGCCATCTTCTGTGCCTCCGACCGCATGGCGATCGGTTGTTACGAAGCGCTGAAGGGGATGGGCTACAAGGTGCCGCAGGACGTGTCGGTCGTCGGTTTCGACGGGGACCCTGTCGGCCAGCACCTGACCCCGCCCCTGTCGAGCGTCCATGTCCCGCACGGGGCGATGGGGGCGTCGGCGGTCGACTACCTGATCGCCCGCGCCAACCACACCGACTATGCGCTGCGCAACGAGTTGCCCTGCGATTTCATCGAGCGCGAGTCGATCGCGCCCGTCGCCGCCGGACGCCTCCAGAAAGTGGCGCGCGGCGGCTGACGACGGGCGGGGCTCAGACCTGCTCCAGCTCGCTCTTGATCATCTGGCGGATGCGCTTGCGTTCCGAGCGGCTCGAGATCTGGCGCGTCTGGGGCGATACGGGCACGACCTGCCACGGGTCGGACGACCGGTCGACGCGGAATTCGCGCTGGGCCGCGACTTCGAGGTCATCGCCCCCGAAGGCCCCCACGACCATGATCTGAAAGCGCTCCACGTCGTCGGGGATGCCGGAGCCGTCGTAGTCCTCCGCCTGCTCGGCGGTGATGTCGAGCAGGTTGCGGAACGAGCCGAGCGTCATGAACTCGCCCCGGTTCAGCGGGCCGTTCGCCGTGACGCCGTCGGGGCGGTCGCCCTCGGCGGAGCGCTGCAGGATTTCGCGGTCGGTGATCGTGGCGGACAAATCGCCCGAAGCACGATGGATCGTGCAGTAGACGTTCTGTGCGTAAACCGGCTCTTGGCTCATGTTGGACAGCAGGCAGAGACCGTTCAGGTCGCTGCCCGACACCCGGTTGATGATGATGCGGGGCCTGCGCGCGCGCATGTAGGTCACAAGGAACAGGTGCAGGTAGGCCACCCAAGCCAGCAACATGCCCAGGTTGACGAAGAAGTTCAGCGCGGAGCTGTATTCGGAAATCCACTGCATCGGGTCACCCTCGTTTGAAACCATCGTCTGGCTTGCGAACGTGCTATGTCGGGCGACGTTCCTTGGTGTCCGGCCAAACCTTTGTTTCCCTCTCCCCGATCAAATATTGCATTCGTATGCAAAACTGCTAACGAAGGGAAAATCACACCGGAAGTGAGGCCATGACCAGCGAGACCACCAGCCCGAAGGCTCCCGTTTTCATCAAGGCGCCGTCGCGCAACGCGACCGCCGACAACGCCCCCGTCGAGACGCTCGTCACCGAGGTGATCGCCCGCGTCCGTGCCGAGGGCGACGCCGCCGTGCGCGACTATTCCAGGCAGTTCGACAAGGCCGAGCTCGAGGTCTTTGAAGTGAGCGAGGCCGATCGGCTCGCGGCGCTGGAAGAGCTCGATCCGCAGACCCGTGCCGATACCGAGTTCGCGATCACCAACGTGACCAACTTCGCAAAAGCGCAGCTCGGCACGCTGTCGGCCCTCGATGTCGAGATCCTGCCGGGCGTCCATCTCGGTCACCGCAACATCCCGCTCGACCGGGTGGGGTGCTACGTGCCGGGCGGTCGCTTCCCGCTTCTGTCAGCGCCGATCATGACCATCGTTCCGGCCAAGGTTGCCGGAGTGAAAGAAGTCGTCGCCTGTCTGCCGCCGAACGCACATCGCGCGATGATTGCCGGCTGCCACCTTGCCGGAGCCGACCGCATCTTCAGGATCGGCGGCGCGCAGGCGATCGCGGCGATGGCGCTCGGCACGGAGAGTGTGCCGAAGGTCGACAAGATCGTCGGACCCGGCAATGCCTTCGTCAACGAGGCGAAGCGGCAGGTCTTCGGCCCTGTCGGTATCGACCAGCTTGCCGGACCGTCCGAGATCTTCGTCCTCGCCGACGAGACGGGCGATGCAGAGATGATCGCGACCGACCTTCTCGCGCAGGCCGAGCATGACGTGCGCACCCGAGTGGGCCTCATCACCACGCACAAGCCGCTGGCCGACGCGGTGCTGGCCGAGGTGGAGCGTCAGCTGTCCGACCTGTCCACCGCCGAGATCGCCGCCCGCTCCTGGGAGGATTACGGTGAGATCGCGCTGGTCGAGGACGAGGCCGCGATGATCGCCTATTCCGACCACGTCGCCGCCGAACACCTGCAGGTCCACACCGTCGATCCGCAGGGGTTCGCGAAGAAGCTGAGCCACTACGGCTCGCTCTTCATCGGCGAGCTGTCGAGTGTCGTCTATTCCGACAAATGTTCGGGAACGAACCACACGCTGCCGACGATGGCCGCCGGCCGTTACACCGGCGGGCTGTGGGTCGGAGCCTACATCAAGACCGCGACGCACCAGTGGCTCACCGAGGAAGGCGTGAAGCAGGTCGCCCCGCCCGCCGCGCGTCAGGCGGCGAGCGAGGGTCTCGAAGGGCACCGCCGCGCCGCGCAGCTGCGGCTCGACCGGCTTCAGGCGTAAGTCAGACGGGCGGGCGGTGGACCGAGTGGTCCGTCGCCCGCTCGAAGGCATCGGCGATACGGCAGATGCGGGCCTCGGCCCCGTGCCGCCCGATGATCTGCAGGCCGAGCGGAAGGCCGTCGGCCATCCCGCAGGGCACGCTGATCGCCGGGTGGCCGGTGACATTGAACGGGAATGTCCGCATCGGCGTCCAGACCGCACCGTTCTCGAACGCCTTGAACGCGGGTGCGGGGCCGAGGGTCGTCGCGGTGACGATCGCGTCGAACCCGTCGAGCGCCGCATCGACCTGCCGGGCAAGGCGGGCGGCATGGGCGCGGGCGGCGGCGAAGTCCTCCGCCGTCAGGGCAGCGCCGCTGACGAGGTTGATCCGCGCGTCTCGACCGTAGTCGCCATAGCGGCTGGCGAGGCGTTCGGCGTGAACCTCGAGCGCCTCCGCCTGGATGATTACCGAGCCGGCAGCCTCCGCGAGCGCGTAGTCCGGCATCTCGATCAAGTCGACGCCGATACCGAGCCGCGACAGCCCGCCGACCGCGTCGTCGAGCGCCGGCAGAAGGGCGGGGTGGGCCGCCTCGTCCTCCGCCCAGTGCCGCGCGAAACCGATGCGCAGGCCCTCTGGCGAGAGGCCGAGCTCGCGGCTCGCCGGGTCCATGCCCTCGCCCGAGATCGCGTCGAGCATCAGCGCGGCGTCCGAGACGCAGGCGGCGAGCGGGCCGACCGTGTCGAGCGTGCGCGACAGCGGGTAGACCCCGCCATCGGGCACGCGGCCCCGCGTCGGCTTCAGCCCGACGATCCCGCAGTAGGACGCCGGGCTGCGCACGGAGCCGCCGGTGTCGGTGCCGAGTGCAGCGCGCACCATGCCTGCGGAGACGGCGGCCGCCGAACCCGAGGACGAGCCGCCGGTGATGTGCGCGACGTTCCACGGGTTCTTCGCGGGCGGGTAGGGCTGGTCCCATGCCGGGCCGGTCAGCGCGAACTCGTAGGTCGCGACCTTGGCCACCGGGATCGCCCCGGCGCGGCGCAGGGCGGCGACGGGGGCGCTGTCGGTCGCGGCGATCGTCGGATCGACGGCGGTCGAGCCGCAGAAGCCGGGCAGGCCGGCGACGTCCATCAGGTCCTTCACGGCGAAGGGCAGGCCGTGCAGCGGCCCGGCTTCGTCCCCGTCGGTCAGCGCCGCCTGTGCCGCGCGTGCGGCCTCCATCGCGTCGCCCGCGACGGCGGTCACTGCATCAAGCCCGCGCCGCGCCTCGATGCGGGCAAGCGTCGCTTCCATCAGCGCTTCGCACGTGAGCGTTCCGGCCCTCAGAGCGGCCGCCTGTTCCGCCATCGGGCGGTCGATCCACTCACGCATCGTCGGCCTCAGGCAGCGACAGACGCACGGACCGTGCAAGATCGGAAAGCTTGCGGGCCGCGTCCAGCGCGCGGTCCTCGTCCTCGGACGGCAGGGTGATGCCGAGCGCGGCAAGGCGCTGGCGGATGGTTTCGAGCGACAGGGGCTCTTCGGTCATCGGGGATGGCTCCGGACTTCGAGAGGTATTGCATACGTATTCAACATGGGGCAGAAGGCTTGGCAAGAGGCTCGCGCCCGACCGACAGCAGGAGACGACGATGGCGACCACGACCGACAAAACCGAAGACGCGCCGAAGGCGAAGACCCCGGCGCAGCCGAAGGACGACGTGCTTCAGTGCGAACGGCTGGATTTCGTCGATCTCGTGCCCGAGAACCGGCCGCGCGGCCAGTCGATGAAGGGATTCGACGACTGCTACACGGACATCGTCGACTACATCGTGCGCTGTACCCACAAGATCTGGGACGAGCGCGACGTCGGACTGATCTACACCCACTACACCCATAACTGCGTCCTCTACGGAACGATGGGCACCATGTACAACCGCGAGGACGTCGTCCGCGACACGATCCAGCGGCTCGTCTCGCTGCCCGAACGCCGGGGCATGGCGACCCAGGTGATCTGGAAGGGCAACGACGTCGATGGCTTCTACACCAGCCACCTCGTCACCGGCTCCGGGCGGCACAGCCAGAACGGCCATTACGGCCCTGCGACTGGCCGTCCCTTCGTGTCGCGCACCGTCGCCGACTGTATGGTCTACGAGAACAAGATCTACCGCGAGTGGGTCGTCGCCGACCAGATGGCGATCGTCCGCCAACTCGGCCTCGACCCGCACGCCTTCGCCGAGAAGGTCGCCGCGACCAAGCTGGCGCAGGGCCTGAAGAGCCTCGATATCGGTGAGACCGGCCTGATGATGGGTCAATACCCGCCGTCCGAACTGCCGCTCGACACCTCCATCGCGTCGACCGACCTCGAACGGAGCACGCTACAGTGGCTGCACGCGGCCTATAACCGCAAGATGTTCGGCATCCTGCGCGACGTCTATGCGCCGACCGTGATGTACCACGGGCCGCTGATGAAAGAGCTCTACGGCATCACCGCCGTCAGCCACCAGATGATCGGCCTCGTCGGCGCGATCCCCGACGCCGTCTTCATGCCGCAGCATGTCTGTTCGGTCGATTGCGTCGAGGGTGGCACCAAGGTCGCGGTCCGCTGGGTCATGGAAGGCCATCACCTCGGCTTCGGCGGGCTCGAGTCGCTGGGCGATCCGACAGGCAAGCGGGTGCAGGTGATGGGCATGTCCCACTTCCACTACAAGGACGGCAAGATCGTCGACGACTGGACGGTCTACGACGAACTCTCCATGCTGGTGCAGGTGAAGCTCGCGCAGCTCGCCGACCGCCCGGCGGCGATCGAGGCCGCTGAGTAATCAGAAGGAGCAGCCCGAGAGTGGGGGACAAGCCGGTCACATCCGTGGACGTCGCGCGCAAGGCCGGCGTCAGCCAGTCCGCCGTGTCCCGCTTCTTCACCCCGGGCGCGTCCGTCTCCAAGAAGATGGCCGAGCGGATCCGCGTCGCCGCGGAAGAGCTCGGCTATCGGCCGAACGTGCTGGCCCGGTCGCTGATCACCGGCAAGAGCCGGATCGTCGGGCTCGTCGTCCATTACCTCGAGAACCAGTTCTATCCCGAGGTGGTCGAACGGCTGTCGATCGCGCTTCAGGATCAGGGCTATCACGTGCTGCTCTTCATGGCGCAGCGCACCGTCGGCGATGTCGAGGATGTCGTGCAGCGCATCCTCGACTACCGGGTCGACGCGCTGGTGCTGGTGTCCGTCTCCATGTCCTCGACCCTGACCGAGCGCTGCGTCGGGTTGTCGATCCCGGTGATGCTGTTCAACCGCGACCAGCCCGGCAGCGGTCTGCGCGCCGTCACAAGCGACAACCGGGCGGGCGGGCGTCTGGCGGCCGAGGCGCTGCTGGCCGGTGGGCTGCGCCGGATTGCACACCTGCGCGGGTTCGAGGACGCCTCGACCGACCGCGACCGCGCCGACGGCTTTTGCGCCGCGCTGGCCGAGGCAGGCGTCGACGTGGCGATCACGGAGTTCGGCGACTACCATTATGACACCGCCTGCGAGGCGACCCGGCGCATCTTCGACCGCACCGACCGGCCCGACGCGCTCTTCGTGGCGGACGATCACATGGCCTTCGCCGCGCTCGACGTGATCCGCACGGAGTTCGGACTGTCGGTGCCGGGCGATGTGGCCGTGGTCGGGTTCGACGACGCGCCGGCTGCCGCCTGGCCGAGCTTCGATCTCACCACCGTTCGGCAGGACCGTGCGGCGATGGTGGCAGCGGCCGTTGCCGCGACCATCGGCGCGATCGAGGGCGACGAGACGGGCGGCGACCGGCAGCTCGCGCTGCCGGTGACGCTCGTCACTCGTGGGTCGACTCGGCGAGGCTAGCCGCGAAGCGCAGCCCGGCGAGCGCGATCAGCGCCGCGCCGAACATCGCCACCACACTCCACCCCGCCATGACGTAGATCCACGCGCCGAGGGCCGACCCGACGGCCCCGCCGGCGGTGAAGCAGGCCATGAAGACGCCGTTCAGTCGTGCCCGGTTGCCGGGCGCGAGGCCGAAGATCGTGCGTTGCCCGATCACGAAGCTCATCGAGACACCGAGGTCGAGCAGCAACGCGGCGAGGATCAGCAGACAGGTCCCCGTCATCCCGCCTGCAGGCGCGATCCCCGCGATCGCGAAGGCGACGAACCCGGTGAACAGCGCGAAGCCGGTGCCCTGCCGTGACAGGCCCCGGTCGGCGAGCGTGCCGGCGACGGGGGCGGCGATGGCGCTCATCGCACCGGCGAGGGCGAAGATGCCGATCTCCGCGTGGCTCCAGCCCCAGCGGGGGCCGGCGAGCCAGAGCGGCACCGTCGTCCAGAACAGCGAGAAGCCCGAGAACAGCGCGACCTGGTAGAGGATGCGCTGCCGCAGCACCGGCATGGAGGCGAGCGCGCGGCCCATGGAACGCAGGACTGCGGTATAGGGTTCTGACACGGCTGGGCGGCGTTGTGGCAGGCGCGCGGCCAGCGCGGCCAGCAGGCCGGCCATCAGTGCCGCGCTGATCCAGAACATCGCGCGCCAGCCGAGGGCCTCCGCGACGAAGCCCGCGACGGGCCTTGCCAGCATGATGCCAAGCATCAGCCCCGAGGTGACGAAGCCGACCGTGCGGCCCCGCCGCTCTTCCGGGGCGAGGTGAGTGGCATAGGGCACCAGCACCTGCACGCAGACGGACCCGAGTCCGATGGACAGGCACGCGGCGAGGAACAGTGGCGCGAAGGTCGTCGCGCCGGCCAGCATCAGCGCCAGTCCGGCGAGCGTGGTCAGCCCGAGGATCAGGCGGCGGTTCTCCAGCCGGTCGGCCAGTGGCACGACAAGCAGCAGCCCGGCGCCGTAGCCGATCTGGGTCAGAGTGACGACGAAGCCGGCGGCCCGCTCGGACAGGCCGAGGTCGGCGGCGATCGGACCGGCGAGGGGCTGGGCGTAGTAGACGTTCGCCGCGAGCAGCCCGCAGGCGACGGCGAGCAGCGGCATCAGGTAGTCCGGTGCGGTCCGGGGGCTCGATACGGCGGGGGAGGGGGTCATCGGTCGCCCCACGCGCAGATCATCACCGACCAGCCGCCGAGCATTACGTCCGAACCGATCAGGCTGGCGTCCGAGGCCAGAAGCTCGCGCACCGGGCCGGGCCTGTCGGGCAAGGCGAAGGTCTGAGGCGACGCGCCGAAGTTCAGGACGACGGCGATGCCGTCTGCGCCGATTTCGCGGGCGAAGGCGAAGACCTGCGGGTGATCGGGGGCGAGGTCGCGGTAGTCGCCGTAGACCAGCAACTCCTGCGCCTTGCGCAGCTCTATCAGGGCGCGGGTGAAGGCCCACGCGCCGTTCGGGTCCGCCATCGCGGAGGTGGCGTTGATTTCGGCGGAGTTCGGGTTGACCGGCAGCCACGGGGTGCCGCTGGTGAAGCCGCCCTCGGCGGAGGCGTCCCATTGCATCGGCGTGCGGGTGTGGTCGCGGCTCGTCCGGTTCAGGCGGGTCAGGAACGTGGCCTCGTCGGCTGTTCCGGTAGCCTGGGCTGCGGCCCAGGCGTTGCGCACGGCGATGTCCTGGAACTGGCCGATCGCGGTGAAGGGGAAGTTGGTCATCCCGAACTCGTCGCCCTGGTAGAGAAACGGCGTGCCCTTCTGGGTCAGCAGCAGCGCGTTCAGCACCTTGGTCGAGGCGACGCGCCACTCGGCGCTGTCATCGCCGTAGCGGCTGACCGGCCGGGTCGTGTCGTGGTTGGCGAGGTAGACCGTCGTCCAGCCGTGCGCGTCCATGCTGTCGGCCTGCCGGGCGAAGATCTCCTTGAACTCGGGCAAGGTCCAGTCGCGGGGATTGCCGGCCGCATCGCGGTCGAACTCCACCACGTCGAACTGGAAGATCATGTCGAGCTCTTCGCGCCGCTCGTCCACGACGCGGCGCATCTGGTCCTGGTCGAGGCCGTTGCCTTCACCCACCGTGGCGCAGTCGTAGTGCGAGAGCACCTCGCGGCGCATCTCCCGAAGGTAGTCGTGCAGGCGCGGACCCTCGGCGTAGTGCTTCTGCGGCTTGATTCCGGCCGGCAGGTCGGGCAGGGCGGGGTCCTTCGAGATGAAGGGGATCACGTCCATCCGGAAGCCGTCGACGCCCTTGTCGAGCCAGAAGCGCATGAGGTCCCAGACCTCGCCGCGCACCGCGGGGTTATCCCAGTTCAGGTCGGGCTGCTTTGCCGCGAAGAGGTGGAGGTAATATTGCCCCGAGGCCTCATCCAGCGTCCAGGCGGGGCCGGAGAAGAAGCTCGGCCAGTTGTTCGGCGGGCTGCCGTCGGGGGCGGGGTCGCGCCAGATGTAGTAGTCGCGCGTGGCGGCGTCCTTGCCCTGACGCGCCTCGGCGAACCATGCGTGCTCATTGCTTGTGTGGTTGACGACGAGGTCGACGATCAGCCGGATGCCGCGCGCATGCAGCCCGTCGAGAAGCGCGTCGAAATCGTCCATGGTGCCGAATTGGGACATCACCGCGCGGTAGTCGCGGATGTCATAGCCGTTGTCGGCGTTCGGGCTGTCGTAATGCGGCGAGAGCCAGACCATCGTGACGCCAAGGTCCGAGAGGTAGTCCAGCTTGCTCACGATCCCGGCGAGGTCGCCGACTCCGTCGCCGTCGCTGTCCATGAAGCTGCGCGGGTAGATCTGGTAGGCGACCGCCTCCTTCCACCACCGCCGCGCGATGCCGTTCACCCGCTCCGGGGTGGTCTCTGTCTTGTCCTTGGGCATGTCTTGGTCTTTCGTCAGGCGGCCGTCAGCGCGGGTTCGATCCGCTGTCCCGTGGTGCCGTCGAAGATGTGGCTGACCTCGGGCGTGACCTTTGCGCGGACGGTCTCACCGATCTCGAGGCTCGCCGACTTGTCGGCCTTGAGCGAGATCAGATCCTCGCGCGCGCGGATCGCGAACATGGTGGAATCGCCGAGCCGCTCGACCGAGTAGACCGGCGCGGCGAGATTGCCGCCTTCGCTGACGACTTCCACGTCCTCCGCCCGGAAGCCGAGCGTCGCGGGTCCACTGTGGCGGTGGGCCAGCCCCTCGACCGTGAGGACCGGAGAGCGGAAGGTGCCGCCCGACATCTCGCCCTCGATCAGGTTCATCGCCGGGGCGCCGATGAAGCCCGCGACGAAGGTGTTGGCGGGCTTGTTGTAGATCTCCATCGGCGGCGCGATCTGCTGGGCGATGCCGTGGCGCATCACGACGACACGGTCGGCCAAGGTCATCGCCTCGACCTGGTCGTGGGTGACGTAGACCGTCGTCGTCTTCAGCTCGTGGTGGAGGTTGGCGATCTGGGCCCGCGTGGACACGCGCAGCTTGGCGTCGAGGTTCGACAGTGGCTCGTCCATCAGGAAGGCGTTCGGCGCACGCACGATGGCGCGGGCGAGCGCGACCCGCTGGCGCTGGCCGCCGGAGAGCGCGGCGGGACGGCGGTCGAGGAACTGGGTCAGCTCGACCATCTCGGCCGCCTTCATCACGCGGGCCTTGTGCTCCGCCTTCGGGACCTTCCGGATGCGCAGCGGGAAGCGGATGTTCTCGTAGACCGACATGGTGGGGTATAGCCCGTAGCTCTGGAACACCATCGAGATGTCGCGGTCCTTCGGCTCCAGCTTGTTGACCATCCGGTCACCGAGCCAGATCTCGCCTTCGGTCACGTCTTCGAGGCCCGCGATCATCCGCATCGTGGTGGACTTGCCGCACCCCGAGGGGCCGAGCAGGACGAGGAATTCGCGGTCGGGAATGTCGAGGTTCAGGTTGTCGACGCCGACGAAGTCGTTCCAGCGGCGGGTGATGCCCTTCAGCTTGATTTCGGCCATCGGGATTATCCTTTCACGGCGCCGGCGGTCAGGCCGCCCACGATCTGGCGTTGGAAGAACATGATGAGGATGAACAGCGGCACCGTGGCCGAGACCACCGAGGAGACCGCGAACATCACGTTGCCCTCGCTCTCGATCGAGCCGAGGAAGGACGCGATCTTCGGGATCATCGTCTGGTTCTCCTGGCTCAGCAGCATCGCGGTCACCGCGAAGTCGTTGTAGGCGAGCAGGAAGCTGAACAGCCCCGTGGTGATGATGCCCGGCCACATGACCGGCACGATCACCTCGCGGAATGCCTGGAAGCGGGTGCAGCCGTCGACCATCGCGCTTTCGTCGAGGTCCTTGGGGATCGACAAGAAGAAGCTGTGCAGCATCCAGAGCGTGAAGGGCTGGTTGATCGCCACCAGTACGATGATCGCGGTCGGCAGAGTGCCCCAGATGTTCAGCTCGAAGAACGGGACGAGGTAGCCCGACACCAGCGTGATGTGTGGCATGGCGCGGAAGATCAGGGCGAGGATCAGGATCCAGAAGGCGTAGCGGTAGCCCGACCGGGCCAGCGCATAGCCCCCGAGCGTTCCGACCACCAGCGACAGGATCGTCACGGTCACGGTCACGAAGGCGGTGTTGAGTACGGCGCGCCAGAACTCGTTCTGGATCCACGCGCCCTCGTAGCCGTCCATCGTGAACGCGTCGCCGGTCTGGCGGATCGTGTTCACGCCGGTGATCGCGTTCGTCCAGTCGGTGCGCGAGAAGAAGTCGGGTTCGACCTTGAACGAGCCCCACGTGGTCCAGAGGAACGGGAAGCCTGCGACGACCAGCCAGATCAGAACGAATGCGGTGGCCAGTATGGTCAACGTGCGGTTGGGGCGGTGTGGGGTCGTGGTAGCGGACATGACGCGGCCCTCCTTAGTGGGCGCCCTTGCGCGAGAAGTCGCGCCAGGTGCGGATGAGGACGGGGAAGAGCAGGATGATGACGAAGAAGATCGTCAGCATCGACGTCGCGGCGGCGGAGCCGAACAACTGTCCGTTCTGCGCCTGCAAGTCGTTGTAGATGCTGAAACTCAGCGACGTGGCCCGGGCCTGCGCGTTGAAGCCGATGATCGGTTCAAGCACGCGGAAGTTGTCCATCAGCTGCACCAGCGACACGAAGGTGGCGAGCGGGATCAGGTGCGGGATGATGACGAAGCGCACGCGCTCCCACCGGTTCGCCCCGTCGATCATCGCCGACTCCAGCGTGTCCTGTGGAACGGTCTGAAGCCCTGCGTAGAAGACGACGAAGCTGAAGGGGGCCGCGATCCAGATGCCGTAGAGGAACAGCATCACCCATGTCAGCGGGCCGGAGGCGGCGATCGACAGCGTCGGGTCCTGCGCCAGCCATTGCAGCAGGCTGCCGAGGATTCCCCGGCTGTTAACCATCCAGAAGATCACCAGCGAGCCGATCAGCGGCGTGATGATCATCGGCAGCAGCGATACGAAGATCACCGGCCCCTTCAGCATGTTCGGGATGCGGTTCACCGCGAGGGCGATCCAGAAGCCGAGGAACATGCCGCAGGGCGTGACCAGGAACGTGTAGCAGATCGTGAAGAACAGGGCCCGGTAGAAGGGCAGCTGGTAAATCCGGTTGATCGCCTCACCGAAGCTGTCGGCATTCTCGAGGATCGCACCGATCTCGGCGAAGGCGAGGTGGTTGCGGTTCAGGTAGGTGCCGAGGCCGTTGAACCGGCCGAGCGGCTCGGCCTCGCGAAGCGCGGCGGTCGCCTGGGCGTCGACCCGGGTCTCCTGCGTGCAGCCACCGAAGGGGGAGCAGCTCTCGACCTCGACCAGCACCTGCTGGTGCTCGACGAACAGCGACTGGATCACGATGGAGACGAGCGGCAGGGCGATGAACAGCAGCATCGCGACGGCGGAGGGGAGGATGAACCATGCGAAGGCCTTGTGGGGCACGGCGCGCTCCTTCGTTCTGGGGGCTGGCGTCAGGGTCGCGCTTGCGACGGTCCGGTCCGATTGGGACCATGTCGGGCCCGGCCGCCCAAGGGGGAGGAGGAGGGGCGGCCGGGCCCGGTATCAGGACGGGCTTCAGTTCATGAAGCCGCGTTCCTGAGCTGCGGCGGTGTAGGCGGCTTCGACACCTTCGAGCGCCTGTTCGGCGGTCTCGTTGCCCTGCAGGAAGTCGACCAGTTCGGTGCCGAGGGCCGAGTGCATCAGGTCCATGTAGGGCAGCGTCGGGTAGGCGAGGCCACCCTCGGCGACGTTGGCCATGATGCCGACGGCGTTGTCGGTCGGCTCGTAGCCGTCGATCATCCAGCTCGCGCCGGTCGGGTGCTCGCCGGCGAGCTCCGGGGCGATCGCATTCATCATCACCTGGAACGACGCGGCCGCATCTTCGTCGGAGATGTTGGCGGAGATCGAGAAGCCGTCCCAGAACAGCGCGCCGCTCGGGATACTGTTCTCCCCGAGCGTCGGCGCGGCGGTCAGCACAGTGTTCGGCGCCACCTCGGGGAAGTCGCCCTCCACGTCGATCAGCGGACCGGCCTGGCTGGCCCAGAGGTTCATGATCGCGGCTTCACCCGCGCCCCACTTCTTGGAGGCTTCGAGCGAGCCGACCGACAGGTAGTCGGGGTCCATGTACTCGGTCAGCGCCTTCATGGTCTCGAGAACCTCGATCCCGGCTTCGCCGTTGATCGCCGGCTCGGCCGAGCCAGGCTCGAAGAAGGGCTCGCCGGTCGCGGTGTACATGTTGATGAACTCTTCCGCGAGCTCCCAGCCCGGAGCGTAGGCACCGGTCAGCGGGTACTCGAGGATGCCGGCGGCGCGGATCGCTTCGGCGGCGTCGATCACTTCGGCCCACGTGGTCGGCGTCTCGGTGATGCCGGCCTCTTCGAGGATGTCGGAGCGCGTGAACAGGTGCATGCCGTTCACCATGAAGGCGATCGCCATGATCTGGCCGTCGATGCGGATGATCTGCGCATCGGACAGTTGCTCGCCATATTGCTCGACGAGGTCGTCCATCGGGCGGACGAGGTCAGCGTTCAGCAGCGGCGGCAGGGAGTTGTTGGCGATGACCGCGACCGTGTATTCCGCCGGATTGATGGAGAGGGCGGGAACCTGAAGGTTCTTGTGCTCTTCCGTCTGGTTGATCGACACCGTCAGGTCGTCCGTGGCGCAGGAGCTTGCGCGCTCCATGACGAGATCAAGCGCGCCGAAATCGTTGGCAAGGATGCGGACGGAGCCGCTGTCGGTGATGCCGCAATCGGCGCTTGCGACTGCCGGAAACATGCCCAAAAGGGCAGCAGCGGAGACACTGGTCAGCTTGTTCATGTAGAGGTCCTCTCTGCGGTGCGAACGTTTTTCGAGTTCTTGTTGTCTTTTTGCTGTTTTGCATTCGTATGCACAAACCATTTCACCGTGCAATGCGGATAATCCGGCGAACCCCTGATTGCCGGTGTAACTGCTTAATAATTAATCGGTGGCTGCTTAGAAACGTGCGCTCTGGCGTTCGACGAGCTCTCCGCGGACGTCGAGATCGCGCAATGGCGAATCGGGCGCGCGGCTTCGATCATCGAGGAGCGACGCCGCATTCTCGGCCAGCGCTCCGAGATCCTGCCGCACGGTTGTGAGCAGGTAAGAGGGGCGCGCGGCCTCGGGAACATCGTCGAAGCCTACGACGGAGACGTCCTGCGGCACCGCGAGGCCGAGGTCGTAGCGCAGGGCGTCGGTGGCGCCCATCGCGAGCTGGTCATTGACACAGAAGACGGCGTCGGGGGCAGGGGACGCGCCCAACGCGTCAAGCATCGCCGCGCGCCCGCCGGCATAGGAGAAGTCGGTGACGACCGACCGGGGGCGGACGGCGCCGAGTTCTTCCAGCCGGGCGGAGAACCCCTCCGCCCGCTCATGCCCGACGGGCGCGTCGGCGGGACCGGCGAGGCACAGGAACGACCGGTGCCCCGCCTCCCAGAGCCGGTCGGCGAGCCGGGCGGCGGCGGCGTGATGCTCCGTGCAGACGGAATCCGCGAGCCCGCGCGCCCGGCGATTATAGAGAACGACGGGAATGCGGTTCATCCGGAAGCCGTCCAGATGCTCCGCTGTCAGCGTCACGCAGGAGATCGCTCCCTCAAGCGGATAGCTCCATGCTTCGCTAACCGCGTTCTGGACGTCGCTCTCGTCCGCGGGGGAGAACAGCAACATTCGCTGGCCCCGCCGGCCCAGCGCCTGGCTTATCGCGGTCAGCATCTCGGGCATGGCGAGGATGGATTGACGGGTGACGATCACGGCCACCATGCCGGAGCGACTGGTGATGAGCGACCGCGCCAGCGCGTTCGGCGTGTAGCCCATCCGCGTGGCCACGTCGCGCACATGCTCGCGCGTCGCGGCGGAAATCCGGCTGTCGTCGCTGAAGCTACGGGAGACGGTCGATTGCGAGACCCCGGCCTCGCGCGCGACATCGGATGCGGTGACCCGCTTGCCGATCGCCGTCTGCGGTCCCGCGTTGCCCATCGACCTGGCCTCTCCCGTGTCGTTTGTCCCTGTCATCCAAGGATTTTTCCCGGCGCTTGCGAAGTCAAGCCGCTCCCGGACGTCACCCGGCTTACGTGAGGTCGCAACTTTCGTCCCGCACCGGCGTTGGCGACTCGTTCTCGCAGAAGGATCACACCATGGCATCGCGCGCGATCTGGAAAGGACAGCTTCGGCTCTCGCTTGTTTCGATCCCGATCGAAATCCACTCCGCCCGCAACTCCGGCGCCCGCGTCTCGTTCCGACAGATCCACGGGCCCTCGGGCAAGCCGGTCCACTATGAAAAGGTCGTCCAGGGCGTCGGTCCGGTCGAGAACGACGACATCATGAAAGGCTACGAGACGGACGACGGCGAATATGTCCTGCTGGAACCGGACGAGATCGACGCGATCCGGCTGGAGACGAAGAAGACGCTGGAGCTCGTCCAGTTCGTCGAGGCTTCCGAGATCGCGCCGATCTGGTTCGATCGGCCCTATTACGTGGTGCCGACCGACGATCTCGCCGAAGACGCCTATCGCGTGGTCCGCGATGCGCTGCGCAAGACCAACAAGGCCGGGCTTGGCCAGCTGACGATGCGGGGCAAGGAATATCTCTGCGCGATCCGGCCCTGCGGCGACGGCCTGCTGCTCGAGACGCTGCATTACGAACAGGACATCCGCGACGCCGACCCGCTGTTCTCAGGGATCGAGGACGATGCCTCCGACGACGAGTTGCTCGGCGTCGCGACCGAGCTGATCGAGAAGAAGACGGCCAAGTTCGATGCCTCGGCGTTCGAAGACCACTACGCCACGGCGCTGAAGGACCTGATCGGGCGCAAGATGAAGTCCAAGAAGACCCGTCGCACCAAGGCGGACGACGACGAGAAACGGCCCGAGGCCGAGAACGTCGTCGACCTGATGGACGCGCTGAAAAAGAGCCTGAAGGACAGCAAGGGGAAGGGCGGTAGCACGCGCCGCAAGAAGGCGTCGTGAGTGCGCTCCGCGAATACGAGCGCAAGCGGGATTTCGACGTCACGCCAGAACCCCGCGCCGAGCTGGTCGAAGCGGGCGGTGAGCGGGCCTCCTTCGTCGTCCAGAAACACGACGCGACGCGGTTGCACTTCGACTTCCGACTCGAGCTCGACGGCGTGCTGCTGTCCTGGGCCGTGACCAAGGGACCCTCTGCCGACCCGTCGGAAAAACGGCTCGCGGTGCGGACCGAGGATCACCCGATCGCCTACGGGGCCTTCGAGGGCACTATCCCCGAGGGCGAATACGGTGCCGGCACGGTCATGCTCTGGGACAATGGCTGGTGGGAGCCGCTGCATGACCCGGCGAAGGGCGTGAAAGAGGGCAAGCTGCACTTCCGCCTGCATGGCGCACGGATGAAGGGGGGCTGGGCGCTGGTTCGCATGAAGCCGCGCAAGGGTGAGAAGCGCGAGAACTGGCTGCTCATCAAGGAACGCGACGACGAGGCGGGCCGCAGCGCCGACGCGCTCATCAACAAGTATCGCACCAGTGTCACGACGGGCCGCGCGATGCGGGCGATCCGCTCCGACAAGCCGGTGGCGGAGCCCGTGAAACATGACGGCAAGCGACCCGGCTTCCGCAAGGTTCAGCTCGCCACCCTGCGCGACGCGCCGCCCGAGGGCGAGGGCTGGCAGCACGAGGCGAAGTTCGACGGCTACCGCTGCCTCGTCGCGCTCGGCAAGGGCGGGCCGCGTCTGTTCACCCGCAACGGCAAGGACTGGACCGACAGGTTCGGCGCTCTCGTCGATCCCGTCGATGCGCTGAACTGCAAATCGGCCCTGATCGACGGTGAGGTCATCGCCGGCGGCGGGGGCGGGGACTTCTCCGCCCTGCAGGCGGCGCTGAAGTCAGGCGATCCGCTCATGTACTACGCTTTCGACTGCCTCGCGCTCGATGGTAAGGACCTGACCGGCAAGCCGCTGTCCGACCGCCGCGCGGCGCTCGAGAGCCTGTTCGAGGGTCAGCCGCCGCGCGGCGCGGTCCGGCTCAGTCCGGTGATCGAGGGGGATGGCGCCGCCGCGCTCGACGCCATGTGCCGCGCGGGCGGCGAGGGGATCGTGTCGAAGCGGCTCGACGCGCCTTACAAAGGCCAGCGCTCCCGCGGCTGGATCAAGGCCAAATGCATCACGCGCGCCGAATTCGTGGTCGTCGGCTGGTCGCCCTCCGACAAGCGGGGGCGGGCGTTCTCATCCTTGTTGGTCGGCTCGTACGAGGCGGGCAGGCTGGTCTACCGCGGGCGTGTCGGCACCGGGTTCGACGGCGACGATTTCGACGACCTGAAACCGCAGCTTGATCGGCTGGCCCGAAAGACCACGCCGCTCGATGACGATGACCTTCCCGGCGAGACGAAAGGCGCGAAGTGGGTCACGCCCAAGCTGGTCGCGGAAGTCGAATACGCGGAGTTCACCGCCGAGGGCCGTATCCGTCATGGCGTCTACCACGGACTGCGCGAGGACAAGGAGGCCAGCGACGTGAGTGCGAAGGCAGAAGCATCGAAGGACGAGGCGGAGGTCGAAGTCGCCGGAGTCCGCATCTCGAGCGCCGACCGGGTGATCGACGACGACAGCGGCATGACAAAGGCCGATGTCGCCCGCTATTACGGGCAGGTCGCGGAGCGGCTGCTGTCCCATGCTGCCGACCGGCCAGTGTCGTTGCTGCGCTTCCCCGATGGCATCGGCGGGGACGGGTTCTTCCAGAAACATGCTGGCAAGGGCTTTCCGGACGGCGTGAAGTCGATGCCGATCGAGGAAAAGGACGGCGGAACGGAGGAGTACATCTATGTCTCTTCTGCCGATGGCCTCGTCGGGGCGTCGCAGATGGGCACGGTGGAATTCCACATCTGGGGCGCTGCGCGTGACCGGATCGAGCGGCCGGACAGGATGGTGTTCGATCTGGACCCGGACGAGGGTCTCGACTTTGACGATGTGGTCGCCGCCGCGCAGGAAATCCGGGAGGGGCTCGAAGCCTGCGGGCTGGACTGTGCGCCGATGGTCACCGGCGGCAAGGGCGTGCATGTCATCGTGCCGCTGCGCTGCGTCGCGGGCTGGGACACGGTGAAGACGTTCGCCCGGACCTTCGCGACCGTTCTCGCCGAGCGGCATCCCGATCGCTATACCGCCACGATGTCGAAGGCGAAGCGCAAGGGCCGGGTCTTCATCGACTGGCTGCGCAACGAGCGCGGCGCGACGGCGATTGCGCCCTACTCGCTCCGGGGGCGGGCTGGCATGGCGGTTGCCACGCCGGTCAGCTGGGACGAGCTCGGCAAGCTCAAGTCGGCGAACGGCTTCTACGCAGACGACATGGCGGACCGGCTTGAGGCGGACTGCCCGCTCGACGTGGTCGAGGCGCGCGGCATCGGCACGACGGTCGTCGAGGCGTTGGAAGACTGGGCCTCTGGCTAGGCCGTCTGGGGCGGGGTGAACTCCGCCGTATCCTCGGCGACCGCCCGCTTGAAGCTGGTCAGAAAGTCCGGATCGGCCGCATTCACGCGGTTCCACGTCGGGATGAACGGCGTCTCGTGCGGGTGGTCAAGGAAGATCTGACCGGCGCGGATGATGTTCTCGGCGAACAGTTCGACCGTCTTCTCCTCGCGGTGCCGGTCGATGGACAGGCCGTTCATCTTGGCATCGTTGTAATACCCCTCGAGCAGGTCGAGCGCCCGACGGTAGTAGGTCGCCTTCAACGTGCGGAAGACGTTGGGCGTGAACACCGTGCCGTCGGCGGCGAGCTTGCGGAAGATGGCCTTGCAGATATCGGTCGACATCCGGCTGAGCCCCTGGCTCGCGTCCTCTTCGGAGAGGTCCTGATGCTTATGGTCGTACTCGTCTGCGAGCTCGACCTGGCAGACGGATTTGGGCGCGAGGTTGCGCCAGGCCTCGGACAGCACGCCGATCTCCAGCCCCCAGTCCGAAGGGATGCGCAGGTCCGGCAGGCTGGTGGTGCGCAGCGCGAACTCGCCCGATAGCGGGTAGCGGAAGCTGCGCAGGAAATCGAGGTAGTCGCGGTCGCCGATCACCTTCTTCAGCGCGATCAGAAGCGGGCTGACCAGCAGGCGCGTCACCCGCCCGTTCAGCTTGTGACCGTCGATGCGCGGGTAGAAGCCCTTCGCCATCTGGTAGGGGAACGAGGGGATCGCGACCGGGTAGACCAGCCGTGCCAGCAACTCGCGGTCGTAGGTGGTGATGTCGCAATCGTGGATCGCGATGACCGAACTGTCGGCGCAGGCGATGAGGTAGCCCATGCAGCTCCAGACGTTGCTGCCCTTGCCCCGCTCACCCGGCGCGAGGCCGAGGTCCGCGAGCCGCGCCTGCAGCGCGGTCATGCGCGGGCTGTCGTTCCAGATCACCACGTGGTTCTGCGGCAGTCGCGCGAAGAAGCCCTGCGCGGCGCGATACTGCGCCTCGTCCGCCCGGTCGAGGCCGATGACGATGCGGTGCAGGTAGGGGACCTGCGCGAGTTCGTCGATGATATGGCCGAGCGCGGGTCCCTCGAGCTCGGAATAGAGCGAGGGCAGGATCAGCGAGATCTTCCTGTTCTGCGAGACGGCGGTCAGCTCGTAGGTGAGGTCGTCGAGGCCGCGGGTGCGCAGGTTGTGAAGGGTGGTGATGTTCCCGTTCTGGTGAAAGTCAGCCATCGTGCCCGGTATCCTCGTGGTGGTTGAGCTTGTCCTGCAATGCCAGCATTGCCTCTGCCCAGCCTTCTGGTCCGGGCCGGGTCGTGCGTGTGATGCGGCCGTCCGCTTCGTCGTCCAGTTCGGGCAGCGGATCGGAGGCCGGGTTCGCGACGATGATGCCGCGATCGGCGCGTTGCAGCATCTCTACGTCGTTCGGCGCATCGCCGAGGGCGACGGTCATGCCGGGCCGGTAGCGGGTGATCACCTCGTCCATCCGGTCGGCCTTGGTGCCGCCGAACGACAATGTCAGGAAGCGTCCGCCGCGGCGCGCGTGGATGCCGTTCGCCCGCGCCGCGTCCAGGAAGGCCGCCAGCCCGACTTCGGTGCCGGTCCAGGTGCCCGGCTCGCTGAACCGTCGCTGCCCCGCGCGACGGGCAGCGTCCGCAGGAAGGCCGGTCAGTCGCGCGATGTCGGCGGCATCCATGTCGCCAAATCCCGTGAAGCCTGTGGGCAATTCGTGAAGGATGGTGCGAAGACGTTGATATTCCGTTGCGTCTCCGTCGTCGTCTCCCGGCGCTCCGGCCTCCAGCAGGCCGCAGCCGTTCTCCACGATGGCCGGCCAGTCGGAGAGGCCGAGCTCGTCCCGCAAGGGAGCGATTTCCGCCGCCGTCTTGCTGGACGCGAGGATCACGCCCGCCCCGATCCCGGCCAGCCGGTCCAACGCGGGTCGCGCCGGGGACCAGTCGTAGGTCTCATGATCCAGCAGCGTTCCGTCGAGATCGGTGAAGACGAGAAGGGGGAGGCGACCGCTCATGCAAAGTGGTTAGACAACTTTTCCGCCCCGCGCGAGCCCAGAATTGCCGCGGTGCGGCATTGCCGTCACGCCGTCTCGGCCGCCTTCAGCGCGTCGCCCATGATCTCGAGACCCTGACCGATCTCCTCGTCCGTCGCCGTGAGGGGCGGGGCGATGCGGAAGACCGCGCCCATCGCGGGTACCTTGACGATGTTCATGCTGAGGCCACGCTCCATCGCCGCGGCAGCGATCCGGTCGCCCATCTCGAGGTCGGGGGTCTTCGAAGCGCGGTCGGTGACGATCTCCAGCCCGAGCAGCAAGCCCCGGCCGCGCACGTCGCCGATGCAGTCGTGCCGCTGCTGAAGCGCCTGCATCCCCTCGCGCAGCAGCGTCCCGGCCTCCGTCGCGCGGGCGATCAGGCCCTCGTTCCGGACCACGTCGAGCACCGCCAGCCCGACCGCCGCCGGCAGCGGGTCGGAGACGTGGGTCGTAAGGAAGATATAGCCCTTCTCGTGCGCCTTCTCCTCGATCTCGGTGCTGGTCAGCACCGCCGACAGCGGCAGGCCCGCGCCGAGCGTCTTGGACAGCGTCAGGATATCGGGCACCACGCCGTCCCGCTCGAAGGCGAACATGGTTCCGGTGCGGCCCACCCCGGTCTGCGCCTCGTCGAGGATCAGGAGCATCTCGCGCTCCTCGCACTTCTTCTTCAGTGCGGCGAGGTAGCCTTCGGGCAGGTCGATGATCCCGCCCGACGACAGGATCGGCTCCGCGATGAACGCGGCGAGGCTGCCCGTCGACTGGCTGTCGATCAGCGCGAAAGCGTCGTCGAGCTCCGTCTGCCAGTCGAGGCTGCCGTCGGCGTGGGTGAAGCGGGGGCGGTAGGCGTGCGGCGCCGGGATCGCGAACGACCCGACCTGCGCCGGCCCGTAGCCCTTGCGCGCGGCGCTGTAGGTCGCAGAGGCCGCGGCGCCGGTCATGCCGTGCCAGCTCTTGGAGAAGGCGACCACTTCGTGCTTGCCGGTGACGCATTTCGCCAGTCGGATCGCCGCCTCGTTCGACTCGCCGCCGGTGGAGAGGAGCATGACCTTCTCGAGCCCCGGCACCATGCCGCCGAGCCGCGCGCAGAGATCGACGACCGGTTTCGACAGCATGCCGCTGAACAGATGGTCGAGCTTGCCGATCTGCTCCTGCACCGTGCGCACGATCTCGGGGTGGGAATGGCCGAGGAGGGCGCTCATCTGGCCGGAGGTGAAATCGAGAATCGGCTTTCCTGCGGTGTCGTAGACGTAGCTGCCCTCCGCCCGCTCGATGACCCGGCGTTCGAACACGGGTCCGTAACGCATCACGTGTCCGGAAACGTCGGACCAGAAGGCGGCATCGGCGGCGTTGGCAGAGGTCATCGGCGTCTCCGTGGGCTGGTCATGTCGCGGGACAGTACCAGCCTTGCGGGAAGGCGCCAGAGCACGGGCCGCGGCGACGGGATTCGCCGGCCGATGGCGACGGCGCTGCGCGAGAATTGTGCAGGTGGGCGCGGCTGGCGCAGTCTCGGCGCTCTAACGTCTTGTTTTCGGACGACGTCACGGCGTCCGAGCTCGACATCGCTCGGACTTCACCCTGCTATTTAACTTCTGTAAAATAGTTGGTATCAGGCGGCATGGATCCAAGACGCAGCCGGAGCCGGGCGAAACTGAAAGCCGCCCTGAAGGACCTCCTCGCCGAGAAGCGGATCGAGGAGGTGCGCGTGGACGAACTGTGTCAGCGCGCCGGCGTCACGCGACCGACCTTCTATGCCAACTTCGGCGAGGTTCACGCGCTGCTCGACGATCATCTCGAAGCGCTCGTGCTCGACCTGAGGGACCAGATCATTCGCCACGCGCCGGACCCGGGCCCGCTGTTGTCGGCGGAGGAAAAGCACCGCCGCGCGACCATCGTCCTGACATGGCTCTTCCAGCAGATCGGGACAGACGACCCGCTGATCCGCCGCCTGCTGATCGACGGCGAGGCGACCCGAGTAGAGCGACCCTTCATCGGGCTCTTCGACACGATCCTGCGCGAAAACCGCGAGGCCGCGCCGGGACGGCCCCATGTCAGCGACGCGCACCGCGACGTCGGCGTTCACTTCTTCACCGGGGCGATCATGTCGCTGCTTCGGCTGTGGCTGCAGGAGCCCGGCCGCATGACGGCAGCCGATCTGGCCGCCATCGGCGCCCACTTCATGACCTACGGCAGGTCACGCCCACCACTCATCGAGGACTGACGACTCTCATGCGATTTATCCTTCCCCTGATCCTTGCCGCGATGCCGCTCTCCCTCCACGCGCAGGAGACCGCACCCGATCGTCCCGCCGTGAAGCTCATGCAGCTCGAAATCGACGACGGCGGAATCAGCCGCCGCTTCTTCGGGCGCGTGACGGCGCGGAGCACCGTCGATCTCGCGTTTCAGGCCGGCGGTCAGGTGGACAGCCTGCCGATCGCGGAAGGCGAAGTGGTGCCGGAAGGCGCGCTGCTGGCGCAGCTCGACCTCGATCCGTTCGAACGGAAGGTCGCGCAGGCGCGCGCCGAACTGGATCAGGCCAACCGGGAGCTGGCGCGGCGCGAACAGCTCGGCCCCGATGTCACCTCGCAAGCCCAGATCGACTCGACCCGCACCAATGCCGAACTGGCGCAGGTCGCCTATGATGACGCGGTCGCCGCGCTGGACGATGCGACGTTACATGCGCCGTTCGACAGCTTGCTCGCCAGCCGCTACGCCGAGCAATACGCCACCGTAGGGGCGGGTGAGCCCATCGTGCGCATCCACGACATGAGCGAACTGCGCGTGCATATCGAAGTGCCCGAAGTCATCATCAGCTATGTCGGCACCAATCCGCAGATCGAGGCGAGCGCCGACCTTGTCGGCAGCGACGAACCGCTGCCGCTTCAATATCGCGAATTCACCGCCGAGGCGTCGGACGTCGGGCAGACCTACGAGCTTTCACTCGCCTTCATCGGCGAGGTGCCGGAGTCGCTGCTGCCGGGCGCATCGGCGACCGTGACGATGACGCTGACGGACCCCGACGCGACGCAGCGTATCCTCGTGCCGCCGACCGCGCTGCAATACAGCGCCGACGGCACGGCGCAGGTGCTGGTCTACGAGCCGGACGACGACGGCATGACCGGCACGCTCCGCGCGCAGCCGGTGGAGATCGAGCCGGCCGAGAACGGCTACTTCGAGCTCGCCGCCGGCCCCGAGGCAGGGACAGAGATCGTCGCGGCCGGTGCCTCTCGCCTGGCGGACGGGGACGCGGTCCGGCGCTACACTGGCCTTGGGCCCTCGGGGGATGAGCAGTGAAGATCGCGCGCGCCTCCATCAGCAATCCGCTCATTACCTGGCTGCTGATCCTCGCCTGCCTTTTCGGCGGGATCTGGGGATATGCCACCGTCGGCCGCCTCGAAGACCCGGCCTTCACCATCAAGCAGGCCGTCGTGACCACCCAATACCCCGGCGCCTCTGCCGAGCAGGTCGCCCGCGAAGTCTCCGAGCCGTTGGAGTCGGTCATCCAGCAGATGGCGGAAGTCGACACGATCACCTCCACCAACAAGCCGGGCGTGTCGCGCATTTCGGTCGAGCTGGACACGACCGTGCCGGCCGACGCGCTGCCGCAACTGTGGGATCAGCTGCGCAACAAGGTCTCGGATGAGGCTGCGCGGCTGCCCGACGGGGTGCGGCCACCGATCGTCAACGACGGCTTCGGCGATGTCTACGGCATCTATTTTGCGGTGACCGCGCCCGGGTTCACGGATGCCGAGAAGCATGAGCTCGCTACGTATCTGCGGCGGGAGCTGCTCACCGTCGACGGTGTGGCCGACATCACGCTCGCCGGTCTGCCGGAAGAGACGATCTACGTCATCCCGGACATGGCGATCCTCGCCAACCTCGGCATCTCGCCCGAGGCGATCATCGGCCAGGTACAGAGCGCCTCCTCCGTCGCGCGGGCCGGGTCGGCGGAGACCGGCGACCTGCGCATCGGCTTCGACATGCCGGAGGGCACCGACAGCGTCCGTGCGCTGGCCGAGTTGACAGTGACCGCCGGCGATCAGGTGATCCGCCTGACCGACATCGCGCGGGTCGAGCGGGGCAGGGACACGACCCCGCTTCAGATGATCCGCCACAACGGGCAGGAAGCCTTCACGCTCGCCGTCGCGGGAGACGCCTCGCGCAACATCGTCGACATCGGCAACCACGTCGATGCCAAGGTGGCCGAGATGTCCGCCGACCTGCCGGTGGGCGTCGATCTGCATCCGATCTACCGCCAGCACGAAGTGGTCGACGAGGCCTCCAACAGCTTCCTGATCAACCTCGCGGCCTCGGTCGCGATCGTCGTCGCGGTGCTCGCGCTCTTCATGGGATGGCGGGCCGCGGTCGTCGTCGGGGTGACGCTGCTGCTGACGGTCGTCGGCACCATCTTCTTCATGTCGCTCTTCTCGATCGAGATGGAGCGAATATCGCTCGGGGCGCTCATCATCGCGATGGGGATGCTTGTGGACAACGCGATCGTCGTCGCCGAGGGGATGCAGCTCAAGATGCTGTCGGGGCGGTCGTCCCGGGATGCGGCGGACGAAGCCGCGAACCGCGTTCAGATCCCGTTGCTCGGCGCGACGGTGATCGGGATCATGGCGTTCTCGGGCATCGGGCTGTCGCAGGACAGCACGGGCGAATTCATGTTCTCGCTCTTCGCGGTCATCGGGATATCGCTCCTGTTGTCGTGGCTGCTCGCCCTGACGGTGACGCCCCTGCTGGCGCACTACGTCTTCCGCCGCGCCGAAGAGGACGGATCGGAGGCCTACGGTGGCCGCCTGTTCCGGGCCTACGGTGCCATCCTGCGCCGCGCGATCCGTCTGCGCTGGCTGGTCATCGCGGGACTTGTCGTGATGACGGGGGCCTGTTTCTGGGGTTTCGGCAAGGTCGAGAACCAGTTCTTCCCGGATTCCGACACGCCGCTGTTCTACGTCCACTACAAGCTGCCGCAGGGCACCAGCATGGACGCGGTGGGCGCAGACCTTGCCGTCGCCGAAGACTGGCTGCTCGAGCAGGACGACGTCTCGGCGGTCTCCACGTTCCTCGGCGGGGGCGCGACGCGCTTCATGCTGACTTATTCGCCCGAGCAGATGATGCCCTCCTACGGGCACCTGATCGTCCGGATGACCGATGTCTCCCTGATTCCGGCGCTGCGCGACCGGTTGGAGGCGTTCGCCGCGGAAGAGCTTCCCAATGGCGAATTCCGCACCCAGCAACTCGCCTTCGGTCCCAACAGCGGCGCCCCGGTGGAACTACGGCTGTCGGGCAACGACCCGGTTGTTCTGCGCGAGCTGTCCGAGCGGATGACGGACATCATTACCGAGGCCGATCCGACCTTGCTCAACCTCCGCACCGACTGGCGGGAGTGGGAGCCGACGATGGTGCCGCTCTATGCTGCCGACCGCGCGGGCAACGCCGGCATCAGCCGCGCCGACGTCGCACAGGCGATCCTGATCGAGACCGAAGGCGTCACCGTCGCCCAGTACCGCGAGCAGGACCGGCAGATCCCCGTCGTCGTCCGCAGCCGCGGGACGGGCGCCCCGGTTAACGTAATGAACCAGGTGATCTGGTCGGACGCGGCGTCGGGCTACGTCCCGCTCGCCCAGGTGATCGACGGGATCGAGATCGAGCCGCGCAACACGATGATTCATCGGCGTAACCGGGTGCCGACCCTGACGATCCAGGCCGAGGTTCCCGAAGGCGGGACCGCGAGCGAGGCGATGTCGCGCATCCGCGGCGCCGTCGAGGCGGTCGACCTTCCGGCCGGATACAACATGGAATGGGGCGGCGAGTACGAGAGCAGCAGCGAGGCGCAGGCCGGCCTCGGCACCAAGCTGCCGCTGTCGTTCCTCGCTATGGTGCTGATCTCTGTCCTGCTGTTCGGAAAGCTGCGTCAGCCGCTCATCATCTGGCTGCTCGTGCCGATGGCGCTGAACGGTGCGGTGATCGGCCTGCTGGTCACGGGGCTGCCGTTCTCCTTCACCGCGCTGCTCGGGCTGTTGTCGCTGTCGGGGATGCTCATCAAGAACGGCATCGTCCTGATCGAGGAGATCGACCTGACCCGCGAGACCGGATTGCCCTTCGACGATGCCGTGGTCGAGGCCTCCGTCTCGCGTCTGCGGCCCGTGTTCCTTGCGGCGGCGACGACGATCCTCGGCATGGCGCCGCTGCTCGGCGACAGTTTCTTCGCGTCGATGTCGGTCACCATCATGGGCGGTCTCGCCTTCGCGACGGTCCTGACCATGATCGCCGCGCCGCTGCTCTACGTCATGCTGATGCGTCGCGAGAGGAAGGCGGACAAGGCGAGCGCGCTGCCGGCCTGAGGCACGTCCCCGTCGGCGGCGTTGTCCCCGGAAACGCATCCGCCCCGCACTCCGATCTGCGGAGGCGGGGCGTCTGCCGGGGGAGGACGGCGCCGCATCGGGAGGACTGCGGCACCGCCGGGGTCGGGGTCAGTAGCACTCGTAGACGGTGAACCAGTTGCCCCATGCGTCGTAGACGGTGACCCATTCGCAGTAGTAGTTGACCAGTTCGATGTCGGAGGTCGCGTCGACGGTGGTCTGTGCGACGGGCTGAGCGACGTCGATGGTGGGTTGGGCAGCGCTGGCGAGGCCGGCGATCAGGGAGAAGGCGGAGGCGGTGAGAGCGGTCTTGAACATCTGGGTTTTCCTATCTGTCTGAGGTGATCTGGTTGGGTTGGAATTGGTGAAGGGTTGAGAAGGGTGCGGACGGTTTGGCGGGGCTCAGTAGCACTGCCAGACGGTGACCCAGTTGCCCCAGGCGTCGTAGACGGTGACCCACTCGCAGTAGTAGTTGACCATCTCGATGTTGGAGGCGTCTTCGGTGATGGCGGTCTGCGTGGCGGGCTGGGCGATCTCGATGGTGGGCTGGGCAGCGTTGGCGAAGCCGGCGATCAGGGTGAAGGCGGTGGCGGTGAGCAGGGACTTGAGCATCTTTGTTTCTCCGGTGTGTGTGTTGGCTTGGTGCGTTGTGTTGTTCGATGATGTAGTTATTACACTAACAGATAGTGTTGTAAACACACTTAATGCGTCCGACCGCAGAAATCGTGCAAGCCATTGATGCCGAATAAGTAATTTTGGGATGGTTTGGCCCGCGCCGGGCGCTCCAGCGAGAAATACCGGGCCTTATCAGGCCGCGACTCCAGCTATTCCGGACTGATTCCACCGAAACAGCCAGCTGACCGACTCGTCGGACTCAGCCGAGAGCCGGATCGCCCCGCGCCGTCCGGATTGCGACCGGAGGGCCACCAGGCCCGCACAAACGCAAAACGCCACGGAGCTCCGTGGCGCAAGCGGGCGACGACCGGACGCGGGGCATCCGGAGATGTGGGGACGGCTCAGTCCGGCTTCAGCCGGAACAGCGCCGCCGGGCGATGCCGCCCGCCCGAGGACTTCTCTCCGGTGTCCTCGATCGACCATTCGTTGGACAGCCACTTGCGGAAGTTGCGCTTGTCCATCTCTTCGCCGCGCAGGGTCTCAAAGACACGCTGCGCCTGAGACAGGGTGAATTTCTCAGGCAGAAAGTCGAACGCGACAAGCGCGCTGTCATGGATGGAGGCGGTCACGTCGCGCGCCAGCTCGGCCCGGCCGTCGGCCAGGATCTCGGCGTGGTCGAACGCGAGCGGGGGGAGGTCGTCGATCGGGAACCATCGCGCATCCTGCGCGTCGCTGCCGCCCCGGGCGATCAATTCGTCGGACGGCACGAGTGCGATGAACGCGACGGTGATGACCCGGCCGCGCGGATCCCGGTCCGGGGCGCCGTAGGCGCGCAGCTGGCGGAGCGGAATGTCCGACAGACCCGTTTCTTCTTCCAGCTCGCGCAGCGCGCCGTCACGCAGGTCCTCGTCCATCTGAACGAAGCCCCCCGGAATCGCCCATGTCCCCTGAAAGGGGTCGATCTTGCGTTCGATCAGAAGCACCTGAAGGACACCGTCGCGGATCGAGAAGACAAGGATGTCCGTCGTCACGCTGGGGCGCGGGTAGTCGTATGTGTAGCTCATTCTGCTCGTCTCTGTCTCTGGAGCGATTATGTCCTGCCTACTCTACGTGACAGGTTTCTCGGGGCTGATGAAGGGGAGGACCAGGTCCGGCGGCGCCGCATCGGGAGGACTGCGGCGCTGCCGGGGTCGGGGTCAGTAGCACTCGTAGACGGTGAACCAGTTGCCCCAGGCGTCGTAGACGGTGACCCACTCGCAGTAGTAGTTGACCAGTTCGATCTCGGAGGTCGCGTTGACGGTGGTCTGTGCGACGTGCTGAGCGACGTCGATTGTGGGCTGGGCAGCGCTGGCCAGGCCGGCGATCAGGGTGAAGGCGGAGGCGGTGAGAGCGGTCTTGAACATCTGGGTTTTCCTATCTGTCTGAAGTGATCTGGTTGGGTTGGAATTGGTTGAGGTGGAGACGGTATTCGCGAGGTCCGGCAGTGCCCTGTCGGGAGGGTCACGGCACCGCCGGGGCTGGGGTCAGTAGCACTCGTAGACGGTGAACCAGTTGCCCCATGCGTCGTAGACGGTGACCCATTCGCAGTAGTAGTTGACCAGTTCGATGTCGGAGGTCGCGTCGACGGTGGTCTGTGCGACGGGCTGAGCGACGTCGATGGTGGGTTGGGCAGCGCTGGCGAGGCCGGCGATCAGGGAGAAGGCGGAGGCGGTGAGAGCGGTCTTGAACATCTGGGTTTTCCTATCTGTCTGAGGTGATCTGGTTGGGTTGGAATTGGTGAAGGGTTGAGAAGGGTGCGGACGGTTTGGCGGGGCTCAGTAGCACTGCCAGACGGTGACCCAGTTGCCCCAGGCGTCGTAGACGGTGACCCACTCGCAGTAGTAGTTGACCATCTCGATGTTGGAGGCGTCTTCGGTGATGGCGGTCTGCGTGGCGGGCTGGGCGATCTCGATGGTGGGCTGGGCAGCGTTGGCGAAGCCGGCGATCAGGGTGAAGGCGGTGGCGGTGAGCAGGGACTTGAGCATCTTTGTTTCTCCGGTGTGTGTGTTGGCTTGGTGCGTTGTGTTGTTCGATGATGTAGTTATTACACTAACAGATAGTGTTGTAAACACACTTAATGCGTCCGACCGCAGAAATCGTGCAAGCCATTGATGCCGAATAAGTAATTTTGGGATGGTTTGGCGTTAAGCGAGCGAAAGCCCACCCGGTTCAGCCCCGGCAAAACGCCCCAGACCCACTGGAATCACGGCGACGAGGCGAATCTGCGGAGCGATTCAGCCCGAAAACGTCCAGCGTCGGTGGCCGGACTCAGTCCGCGTCCGCCCCCGCTTCGTCCCGCGCCGTCGCAAGCTCGGTGCGCAGCAAGTCGGGCCAGCCCTCCTGCTCGCCGAACAGCGCGCCCTGCGCCTGCAGGTCCGTGGCGATGTCGAGCGCCTCGCTCAGCGCAGCCACCGCCTCGTCCGGCGCGGTCGCGCGCGACATGTTGAAGAGGCTGGTGACAAGGTCGATCTGCAGCGCGGTATTTCCGGGCGCGGCGTTCGAGAGGGCGCGCCGCATGTCGAGGGACTCGCCGTATGCTGATAGGGCGGCCCCGGTATCTCCCAGTTCCATGTGCAGATTGCCGATCGCGTCGAGCACGAGTGCCAGGTCGCGCCGCCAGAGCACGTTTTCCGGATCGAGCTCCAGCAGGTCGCGCACGGTCCGTTCCGACTCCTGGAAATGCTCCAGTGAGCCTTCGAAATCGCTGTCGAGCGCGCGCAGGTAGCCGATCTTGTTGAGGTTCAGCGCGACGTCGCGCCGCCATGAGACGTTGCCGTCGTCAATCGCGGCGAGGCCCCGCACGATCCCGAGCGCTTCGGTGAAGGCCTCCGTCGCGGCGTCGGGATCGTCCGACCACATATGGAGGTCGCCGATCTTGTTCAGCCCGAACGCGACGTCGTGCTGCCACTGGGTGTTGCCGGGGTCGATCTCGACCAGCTCCCGAACGATGTCGAGCGCCTCCCGGTAGGCGGACAGGGCGCCATCGACGTCTCCGGCGATCGCTCTGAGATCGCCGATCTTGTTCAGGCTCACCGAGATCGAGCGCTGCCAGTCAGTATTGTCCGGGTCGGTCGCCCCGAGCGCGCGCGCGATCTCGAGCCCCTCTTCATAGGCGGCGAGCGCGGCGTCCGCATCGCCGCTCAGCCGGCTGACGTCGCCGATCCGGTCGAGGCCGAGCGACACGTCCCGCTGCCACTGGGTGTTGTCAGGGTCCGTCTCTGCGAGACGACGGCGGATCTCCATCCCTTCGACGAAGGCCGTGCGGGCGGCCTCCAGATCGCCGGTCTGCAGGCTGAGGTCGCCGACTTTCTCGAGCCCGATGGCGATGTCGCGCTGCCATTCGGTGTTGCCGGGATCGGTGCGCAGCAACTCACGCGCGATGCCGAGCGCTTCCTCGTAGGCGGCGAGGGCACCGGCGGCGTCGCCGGCTCTCCGCCGCAGGTCGCCGACATTATTGAGGCTGAACGCCACGTCCCGTCGCCACTCGGCATTGCCGGGATCGATCGACGACAGCCGCCGCACGATGTCGAGGCTGTCGCTATAGGACTGGAGTGCCGCGCCTGCGTCGCCCGTGCGCAGCTGCAGATCGCCGGCATCGTTCAGGCTGACCGCGAGGTCGCGCTGCCAGAGAGTGTTGCCCGGCTCCTTCGCCACGAGTCGCCGCATGATGGATTGCGCCTGCTCGAAGGCCTCCAGCGCCTCAGCGGTGCGGCCGGCACGCAGGTGCAGGTCTGCAACGAGGTTCAGGCTCACCGAGACATCGCGCTGCGCCTGCGCGTTGTCGGGGGCGAGCGCGGCGAGGTGGCGGCGGATCTCGAGCGCCTGATCGTAGGCCTCGGTCGCGGCCCCGATTTCTCCTCGCCGAACGTGCAGGCCACCGATCCGCTCGAGGCTGATGGAGAGATCCCGGCGCAGCACGCGATCCGTCGGCGCCAGGTCCAGCAGGCTGCGGCGGATCTCGTAGCCCTCGATGAAGGCGGCGAGCGCGGCATCGACATCGCCAGCCTGCAACTGGAAGTCGCCGATCCGCTCGAGCGCCACAGACAGGTCCCGCCGCGCCTGCGAGTCGCCGGGCGCGGAGTCGATCATGCCGCGGAGCAGGGCGCGGGACCGCTCCGCCGAGGCAAGGCCGCGTTCGCGCTCTCCCGCGCCGGCGTAGACTTCGGCGAACTCCGCACGCATCGCGGCCTCGATCCGCTGCAGCTCGGAATTGTCGGGATCGGCCGCCCGCAGCCGCATCACCGCGTCCTCCGCGCGCGACAGGATCGCCTCGAGGCTCTCCAGCCGCAGGCCTTCGGCGTTCTTCAGGCCCTGGGCGATGTCGTAGACGAGAGCGTCGATCGCCGTGCGTGCCGTCCCGAAGTTCCGCTCCGCCCGGTCCCGCTCCGCCGCGACCTGCGTCAGGGCTGCTTCCGCACGCGCGGTCTCGGCCTCTGCGAGGTCGGCGTTGGTCTCCGCGATCTGCCGCTGCGCCTCGGCCTCGTCGCGTGCCTCGGTCGCGATCTCGGTCTGGCGCCGCGCGAGCCGCTCGTTGTCGAGCGCCGCGTTGCGCTGGACCCACGCGAAGGACGCGAGCACCCCGACGACCAGAAGCGCACAAAGCGCGCCGGCGAGCGTGCGACGCTGCCGCCGCGCCTGCGCGCGCCGGCTTTCGATGATGAACTCGCGTTGCAGCTCCGTCGGCTCGGGCGCCCCGCGCGGCTGCGACAGAAGCCACTTCTCAGCGGCTTCGAGGTCGTCGCCCCGCAGCGGCTGCGCCCCGATCCGCAGCGCATTGCGCCAGCGCTCGGCAAGTTCGCCGAGGCGCGTGTGCTCCCGGATCCAGTCGATATCGACGTTCAGAGCGTAGCGTATCTTGTCGAGTCCGGCGTCGTAGTCGTTCCCGTCGGTCAGGAAAATGTAGTTCAGCTTGGCGACGTTGGCGGGCACCTCGCCGTCGATGTCGAGGATGACGACAGGGATGATCCGTTTGTTCAGTTCATCGGCGAGGCCCAGTTCCCAGCGGCACACGGGCGAGCGGATGGAGGAGGGGGAGATCGCGAAGAGGATCGTGTCGCTCTCGCGGATCAGTTTCTCCAGCCGGGGCTTCCATTCTTCCGTCGGCAGGATGTCGTGGATGTCGCGAAAGACGATCAGGTCATCGTCGGCAGACAGCGCCTCATACAGGCGCCCGATCCGGTCGTCGTCATTCCGCGAATAGGAAATGAAGAGCTTGGTCTTCGACGTCCCGTCGCTCATGTCCCCAACCCGCAGATCCTCGCTTGCCTCGACGGTAGCCAGAAAGCGGGGCGGGTTCACGTCACTTTTGCAGGGTTCCCTTCGGAGACTGCTCCTGCGGAGTAACGGTTCCTTAACGCCTCTCTGAGATGGTTGCGCGGCGGACTGCGGTGGCCCTGTGTGGTTTGCCCCGTTGAAGGCGCGGCCGGCGGATCCCGGCGAGTGAAGGAGATGACATGGCTTTTGATCGTTTCATCATCGCAATGTGGGTGCTCGTCGTCGTCAACGCGGTGTCGGCATCCGCTCAGACAATTGACGTCGCCGAGGTGAGCACACCAACAGCGGTCTCGGTCGCCACCATCTTCGCTCAGGGGGAGGGGCCTGCTCAGAGACTGGCGGGAGGGACCGGGATGCCAGTGCCGGACATGGTCTCTGCCTCCATCGCGACCGGCGGCACCCTTGCCGTCAGCAACGCGACCGCCATGCGCGACGACGGGGCCGGGTGGGTCACGTCGTCCGCGGGCGCGGTCGACGACGCCACCCAAGTGGTCAACTCGCAAGTCTCGGTGACAGGCAATGGCTTCACCTCGCAGGTTGGAACGCTGCGCTGACTCGGCGAGCTTGGGACGACACCGACCTGGATCAGGGCAGGCCGACTTCAGGCCGCCCACCTCGATTTAAAAGAATCGGATTGTCCGAATCTATTCTCCCTCAGAACGAACGTAGCGGGTCGGCCTAGGGACTAGAGGTGCCATTCCACCATTCTGCTCATGCGGCGTGTTACGGTTAATGGCATCAACCGGACACGGTGCCTTGAATTTGCCGAACAGTCCGAGCCGCCGGGCCCGCTGCTGCGACATGTCCCGACATCCGCCAAAACGGCCGTTGTAGCCAACGATAGCACGGCGACCCTTTCTGCATGCCTCCAGAATATTATTCGTTTTTGGCGACTAATTCTTTGCGATAGCGCTCGGCGGTTCCTCCGAACCTGCCCCAATTGGCCCACCTAACGTACCGTTAAGGTAAACATCGCAACACAATTTCACCTCAAGAGAGGGTCAGAACAGCGTCACTGCCCGAGACGAGCAGTGAAGAAAAAACGAGGGGACAAAGATGAAAATTATCATGATCGCCGCGGCTACCGTCGCAATCACGTCGACTGCAGCATTCGCCGACTCCATTCCGCTACCCACTGCCGAGGCGCCTTTCGCGATCTCGCTTGGCGTGACCTTCAGCGCAGACGGCAAAAGCGCCCTGCCGCTCGACACGATCTCCGCATCTGTCGCCACCGGCGGCACCACCGCCGTGACGAACGCGACCGCAGCGATCGATGGCAGCCTGAGCGCGACTTCCGCCAACGGCGGCGCGACGTCGAGCATGTACAACTCGCTGAATTCCTCGGTCAGCTTCGGCGACCAGGGCTTCGAATCCAGCGTCGGCAATAGCGGTAAGTCCTTCTACCCTCACCCGGGCTGATCGACCGTTCCAGGGCTTCCAGCAGGCCTCCCGACAACCAGTCACCAAATTGATCGGTCGACCGTTACGGCGACCGGACCGATACCACTGACCTCAAATCAAGAGACCAAGACCATGAACTTCTCCAAAATGCTCGCTGCTTCCCTCGTTCTCGGCACGCTCGGCTCGGCCGCTTTCGCCATCGACCTGAACGAGCCGACCGTCGAAGCGCCCTTCGCGATCTCGCTCGGCGTGACCTTCAGCGGCGACAGCGAAAGCGCGCTGCCGCTCGACACGATCTCGGCCTCCGTCGCCACCGGCGGCACGACCGCCGTGACGAACGCGACTGCGGCCATCGACGGCAGCCTGAGCGCGACCTCCGCGAACGGTGGCGCCTCCTCCGGCTACCACTCGAGCCTGAACTCCAAGGTCATGTTCGGTGCGCAGGGCTTCGAGTCCAGCGTCGGCAACTACCACATCTACTGATCTCAATCGCAGGGCGAAGTCCGCTTCGTCCTGCGACACCGAGCTCGTCGAACAATTCAGGGCCGAAAGGCCAGTCATCAGACACTCGCTGAACCACGTTCAGCGGACAGGAGAAGATATGTCCAAATTCATCGCCATCACCGCCGCCGTTGCCACGTTCGTCGGTACCGCCGCGTTCGCCGAACCCGTGATGCAGCCGACCGAAGCGCCCTTTGCGATCTCGCTCGGCGTGACCTTCAGCGGCGACAGCGAAAGCGCGCTGCCGCTCGACACGATCTCTGCCTCCGTCGCCACCGGCGGTACGACCGCGGTGACGAACGCGACCGCGGCCATCGACGGCAGCCTGAGCGCGACCTCCGCCAACGGTGGTGCCTCGTCCGGCCAGTACAACTCGCTGAATTCCAGTGTCCGCTTCACCGACAAAGGCTTCGAGTCGAACGTCGGCACCTACGGCATGTACAGCATCGACTGACCTGAGTGAAATGATGTGGCGTCGCCGTCACATCATTAACTTCGGGTTAATAATTCTTCACAAGCCGCCATCTGAGTGGCTATTCAGAAGCATCGCTGAGTAAAGATTCAGCGTCATGGAGCAATAATGACCAAGTTCACTGCATTCGTTGCCGCTGCCACCGTCGTGGCCGGTTCCGCAGCTTACGCCGAGATCGAGCCCGTCGAAATGGACGCTCCCTTCGCGATCTCGCTCGGCGTCACGTTCAGCGGCGAGAGCGAAAGCGCTCTTCCGCTCGATACGATCTCCGCTTCCGTCGCGACGGGCGGCCGGACCGCCGTTACCAACGCGACCGCTGCCATCGACGGCAGCCTGAGCGCGACGTCCGCCAACGGCGGCGCATCGTCCAGCGACTTCAACACGCTGAACTCGAGCGTTTCTTTCTCGGACTCCGGGTTCGAGTCGAACGTCGGCAACGGCAAGTACATGATCCCCTGATTGAATACTGCCGGGCCGTCAGCGACGGCCCGGCGCATCTTGCGCGAACCGGGGCGGCAAGGCGACCAACGGCACCAGGCGCGAGCAGCGCAGGGAAGACAGCACGGCAGAAGACCGTGCGGACTTGAAGGCAAAAATGAAAATACTGGTTTCTGGCCCGATCGTGGCCGTTTCCTGCACTGTCACGCTACTGACTGCACTCCCGGCTGCGGCCCAGACTCAAGACACTCAGGCGGCCCCTGAGCCTCCGGCGGTCGCCCCCCTTACAACCAGCTTTGTCCTGAACGGCACGCCGCTGAATTTCGGCACCGACTACGTCGCCGATTACGGCGCGAGCTTTGGTGACAGCCGCAACGCGGTCCCGTTGATGTCACTGACGGTGACGCTGGAAGACAGCCTCGAAGAATCGATCTCGGGCGGTCTGTTCCGCCGGCATCAGACGGGCCGCTACTTGATGTTGCGCACCGTGCCCGAAGAGCGCCGGATCACGACGGTCCTGGACGAAGAGATCGACCTCACCGGCACGACGACACGCCTCACGCTGACCGGTCGCTGCTTCCTGCCGGGCAGCGATCCGGATGCCTACTGCTCGTACACGCCCGGCCTGTCGTCTTCGCAGGTCGACATCGACCCCGACACGCTGCTGCCGCGGAACTTCAATGCCGACAGTGACTTCGGCACCGAAATCGATCGTGCCACCCACGAGGCGCTGAAAGCCGACGGCTTCCAGCGCGGCGCACCGGGCTCGGACGAGGTCGTCGGCCTGTCGATCGAACTGCCCAACAGCGGGTTCGTCTATTCGACCGCCCGGGCGGACCGGAACGGCATCGAACGCACCGAAGACGTCGACAGCTGGCCCATGCTGTCCTTCGCGGAGATCGACCAGAACCTCTACAGCAACAGCACCTCCGCCGCTCTGGACCGGACGATCCGGGGTGCGGTGCTGCTGCCGGCCGATGATTGGGACAGCACTGCGGTGCTGATGCAGACGCTGGCGTGGATGCTGCCCGGATACGACGCGGAGCTTGCGCCCGATCAGGCCGATCCGCGGCTCAACATCAGCAACAACCTGTTCTATGCCGCCAACAACATCCGCCTGCCGGAGAACGGCTATACTGTGTTCCACACGGCAACCGCCTGGGGCGACCACGCCCTGACGCCGCCCACCCGTGCATCGGAGACGCCGGTGGCGTGGGGGCAGGGGGTCTGGGTCGGCTACTCCCCGGTCACGAAGATCAGCCGGACGAGCCGGTCGCGGATCGTGACGACCTCCGACCCGGTGGTTGAACAGCAATCGTTCCGGCAGGCCGGCGTCACATACGATGTTGATCAGGACATCGCGGGGACGATCTCGATTCTCGACATCGCCACCCAGGAGCTGGCGCAGTTCGACATCACCAATATCCAGGACATCTTCGTGCAGTCCGGCTCCATCGTGACCTCGCAAGAGGCGATCCGGCGGATCACGACGCTCGAGGAATACGACTACAGCTACGTCCCGCACCTGTCCTTCTCGGGCAACCGCACCGACGGCACCAGCGTGCTTCGGTACTACACGGGTGTGCTGGTGGGGGATTCTCCGAACGCATACGTCGGAGGGGACTACACGCTGAACACCGAAAGCGGCCTTCAGGCCTCGCTCGGGGCGACTTTCTATTCCGAACCGACCTACGATCACTACAGCTACGTCAACGCCGCCCTGTCGAAGCGTTATGACCTTCAGCGCGGCCAACTGTCGCTCGGCATCGCCGGCTCGGCCGAGCTTGAGCGGCCCGAGCTCGACGGCACCGTCGACCCGGCGGTCGAAGGCGACAACATCGTCGACCTGACCAGCGTCTATACCGAGGGGGCGGGCACCTATTCGCTGCGCCAGCGCTTCGCGAACGTCGGCAACGACGAGGACGAGCGGACGGAAAGCACGACGCTCGGCTACGCGTTCCGCGTCAATCCCAACCTGTCGGTCAATTATGAGGTCACGCCCTGGTCGACCGAGGACAGCTACTTCTCGTCGCGTGCCGGTCTCGACTACCGGTTCGCCGAGATGTCCGGCCAACCGGTGCTCAGCGTGCAATACGCCCGCATCGACTACGACTACGGCACCGACAACGTCGGCGGTGACCTCACCGACACCGAAGAGACCCTTTTCGCCACGCTGAAACTGACCTTCTGATCCAGGAAGAGAGCCCGCCCATGTTCCGCACATCCTTCATCGTTCCAGTCGTCGCCCTGTTCGCCGCCGCGACGCCCGCCCTTGCAGATGATCCGGGCCAGCTGAAGCTCGAACTCATCATCGTCAACGACGGCGAAGAGCTGCGCGGGTTCGCCTATTCCTCCGCTTCCGGCCCCAACGTGGAAACTGCCGGCCTCGTCGCCGACGGCTTGGTCGCGACGGGCGCCATTGCGTCGGTCGGTCCGGTGGAGTCGATCGAGACGGAGACGGGCTTCGACCTGTACTCGTCCCAGGTCGGGACGACGACTCGCTGAGAGCGGCTCATTCACTGACAGCCGGGACCGCCCAGGGCGCAGAAGCCGGCGGTCCCACCTGATTTCGGGGCGCTGCGGCGAACCGGACGCTTTCAATCTTGACCGGCCGGTGCCCATCCAATACCCCTCGGCCCACTGAGCGGGTATGGTGAAATGGTATCACACGAGCCTTCCAAGCTCTTGGTGCGGGTTCGATTCCCGCTACCCGCTCCAGTCCGATCCTGACATAGGCCGCTACGCTGACCTTTCTGCCGACGGGTCGGGAGATGAACCACGGTCTCGCCCGCTACGGCGGGGAAGGCCGGTTCTGTGAACTTCCGCGCGCTCGGCGTATAATGTGGTCTCACGTCGACAGGATCGGACCGAAGACATGCTTCCCGCATCCAGAGGACGGCTCGTAAGGCAGTCGGAGGCCGCCGCCGGGCCGCAAGGCGGGGCGCCCGGACTGGGCTCCCGGCAGATCGCCGACCGCAACGGTCGCGTAGCGCTTGAGTGCGTGCGCCTGGCCGGCCCGCTGACGCGGGCCGAACTGGCGGAGGCGATGGCGCTCTCGGTGCCTGCGGTGACCGGCATCACCCGGCGGCTCGAGGAGACAGGTCTTCTGAAAAGCGGGCAGCGGTCGCTCGGACCGGGCCGGACGGCGCTGGAATACGGGTTGGACCCGGACGGGGCCTTTGCCATCGGATTGCGGCTCCGGCGGGACCGGGGGGAGGCGGCGCTTGTCGACCTCGCCGGGACGGTACGCGACGTCCGCCGCTTCCAGATCGCCGATCTGCTCGCCGACACGCTACCCGTGATCGACAGCCTTGTCTCGGGTATCGACCGTGCGCGGCTCGCCGGCTTCGGGCTCGCGACGGACGATGGCATTTCCGCCGATCTCCTCGCCCTTCGACAGGAACTCGACCCGCTTCCCGTCATCACGGAGTCCGAAACGGTGGCGCTCGCCCTCGCCGAGGCCCCGTCGAGCGGCGCCCCCGACAGTCTCGTAGTGGTGACCATCGGGCGTCGGGTCCGGGCGGGGCTGGTGCTGGGCGGTGCGGCCTTCGGCGGGGTGAACGGACGGGCGGGCCGGATCGGTCGGATGCGCACCGGTGCGGACCGGGTGACGCTCGACAGCGTCGCCTCGACTACTTCGCTCGCCGAACGGATCGGGGCCGCCTTGCCCGGCTGGAGGTCCCCGACCGAGCCGGCGGACCTGCTGGCGACCGATGGCGTGGCAGAGGTCGTCGCCTGCTGGACCCCGGTCGCGGCGACGCACCTGCTCGACGCGGTGGTTGCGCTCGCCGGCTTCACCGCGCCCGGCCGCGTGCTGATCGGGGGAGACCTGCCCGATGCGGTGATCGACGAGCTGGTTTCGCTGATGGAGGCCGAGCGGCGCGGCGCGAAGAACCGGCCGGTGCCGCCACCGTGGCTACCGCGCATCCAAAGGGCGGAACATCCGCGCATCGGCGCGGCGCGGGGCGCGGGGCTGTCGGTACTATACGAGACCGTTCTGCTCCACCCGAACCAGGCGTATGCGGCGACCTAGGTGTCGGCGGGCGTGAAGCTCACGGCGAGTGGCGGCGTCATGTTGCGCAGTGGCGTGCGGGTCAGACGCTCGGCATCGACAGACAGCGCGAACGTCTCCGCCAGCGGCATCACGGCAGCGCCGAGCGCGGCGGCATCCTCTGACCCCGCCGCCCGAAGGACTGGTGGCGCCGTGTCCTCGGCGCTCTCCAGCCGCAGTCGGAGGCTGTCGATCAGCGTGTCGAGATAGGGCACCGGAAGGCGCCCGCCGAACAGCACCGCGTCGGGGTCGAGGATCAGGCCGATGTCATTCACGGCCTCCGCGACATGGTCGGCCACTTCGTCGATCCAGTCGGCGACCGCGCGCTTGCCCTCCGCATCGAGCGCGAGCAGATCATCGGGCGTCCGCGCCGCGATCCCCCGCGCGCCGAGATGTTCGTACAGGCTGAAGATGGAGAACAGGTTGCCGAGCGGATGGACCTGCTCCGACCCGGAGCCGATCGGCAGCCAGCCGATCTCGCCGCCCAGCCCGGTCTGCCCCCGATAGCACGACCCGTCGAGCACGAGCCCCCCGCCGAGGCAGGCGTTCACGAGGATGTAGAGGAAACTGCGGTTCCGCGTGCCGACCCCGAAATCGAGCTCGTAATGCGCGGCCGAATTCGCGTCGTTGTCGATCGACACCGGCGCGTCGGTGATCTTCGCCAGCTCTGCCCGGAAATCGAACTCGGCCCAGGCGTCATAGCCGTCGGGCATCCCCGGCACCGGCACTTCGGCGAGCCAGTCGGGAATGGCGAGGCCGACGCCCGTGAGCCGGTCTTCGTTCAGCGCACCCGAGCGGCGGAACGCACTCCAGGCGTTGCGCATCTCCGACAGGAACTCGTCGGGCAGCATGAAGTAGCGCTCGACATGGTGGCGGGCGCGGATCCGGCCCAGGGCATCGACCAGCACGACGGTCAGGAAGTCGCGGTCGATGTTGGCCCCGATGGCGCAGGCGCCGGCGGGGTTGATCTCGAGGTCGATGGGAGGCTGGCCACGAAAGCCGTGGCGGCGGCGGGCCTCGATCACCAGGCCTTCGTCAATCAGCCGTTCGACGATCCGCGCGATGGCCTGCTTGGTCAGTCCGGACTGCTGCGCTAGCTCGGTGCGCGACAGCGGCGCATGACGATGGAGGGCACGCAGCACGACGCCGCGATTGTGGGCCGCCGTCTGTCCGGCGTTGGCGCCGAGGAGGCCGGTCTTTCTCACGTGTCTGCCCGTTCGTCTGTAATGCGATCCGGCGAAGCTACAGCCCCGCCGGATCCCGGGCAAGCAATGCTCACCCGCGCTTGATCTTCCACGAGCGCAGCTCGAACGGCGTGAGCGGGGCGAGCGCGTCACCTTCGGCCGCCTCTTCGAGCACGTTGACCCGTTCGCCGACCGACCAGCCATCGGGCAGGGTGGGGGACAGCGCTCCGCTCCGCCCTGCCGGCTCGTTCACCCGCAGGATCAGGCCGGAGCCATCCTCGGCCCCCTTCAGGCCGGACAGCGCGACTTCAACCCCGTCCAGCGTGACGAGCGCGTGCGCCCCGGCGGCGAGGCCGGAGGCCGTCACCGACGGCAGCGGCTGGTTCAGCGCTTCAGCCTGTTGGCGGACGCCGCCCTCGTGCCACGCTCCGGTGTGCGGGTAGAGCGCGTAGGTGAAGGTCTGCTCGCCTTCGTCGGCGAGCGGGTCGGGATAGACCGGCCCCCGGACGAGGCTAAGTCCCAGCAGGTTGCCCTTCACGCTGTGGCCGTACTTCGCGTCGTTCAGCAGCGCGACGCCAAAGTCCGGCTCGCTGAGGTCGGCGAAGCGATGCGCCGGCACCTCGAACTGCGCCGCATCCCAGGAGGTGTTGGTGTGGGTCGTCCGCTCCACCACGCCGTGCGCGCACTCGAACGTCGCGCGGCGGGCGCGGATGTTTGCCGGCGTGAGCGTGCGCAGCATCGTACGGCGGTCGTGCCAGTCGATCGTCGTCTCGATGTCGAGCCGCCGGCCGCTTGCCGTCAAGATGTAGGTCTGCGTCACGGTGGAGGCGCGGTAGCGCTTGACGATCCGCAAGGCCGCGCGATGCGGGCCGGACTCGACCAACTCGCGGCTTTCGACCTCGGTGAGCTCGACACCCTTGCGGGCATAGTCGTCCTCGATGTCCCACGCGTCCCAGTTGCGCGGCTTGTCCGCCGGGTAGACCCAGAGCTGGTTGCCCCGGTCTGCCAGCGCCTCGCGGCCCGTCGCCTTGTGGATCAGGCTCGTCACCGTGCCGTCCTTGCCGATGGTCGCCTTGAGGTGCGCGTTCTCCAGCACCTCTTCGCTGGCCTGAAGCCCGGAGGCCGGTTCCAGCTTGGCGAGGTCGAAGACCGCGACGCCAAGCGCGGGGACCGTATCCTCGCTCGACAGGTAGCCACCATCGGTCGCCACGTTGAGCGCGAGCGGAGAGCTCGTGGGGTTCGCCACCACGATGGCCTTCGCCGCATCACCCTTCGGCAGCAGCCCGGCAATCGCTCCCATCGCGGCGTCCTGCGCGGCGATGCCCGTGTCGTAGGCTTCCGTCAGCTCGTTCACCGCGTCATCGTTGATCTCCTTGATGCCCGAGCCGGGCAGGATGTCGTGGAACTCGTTCTTGAGGACATGGTGCCAGCTCGTCTCGAGGTTCTGCGGCGCGTCGCCGCCGAGCAGGGTGGCGAAGCTCTCGAGCGTTTCGGCGGTGATGAGCGACCGTTCGGCCCGGCGGTGCATCCGCTTGACGTGGCTCTGCGTGGTGAGAGTCGCACGGTGCAGTTCGAGGTAGATCTCGCCGGCCCAGACCGGATAGCGGGTCTCCGGCTCCGCCGCACGGGCACGGGCGTAGAACTCGTCAATGCGGCCCCAGCGGGCGCTCGGCAGGGCAGGGAAGTCGCGCAGCTGCACCTCGCGTTCGACCATCTCGGGCGTCGTGCCGCCGCCGCCGTCGCCGTAGCCGACCGCGAGAAGCGTCTCGTCATGCACTTCCTTGCCGCGGAAGTTCTTCCACGTCGGCACATGGCAGTCGGGCCGGACGAAGCCGTTGTAGCCCTGCATCGGGTTGTCGAACGTGTGTGCGAGAACGCGGGATCCGTCGAGCCCTTCCCACCAGAACAGGTCGTAGGGAAAGCGGTTCGTCTCCGACCAGTTCACCTTGATGGTGAAGAAGTTGTCGATACCGCCCTGCTTCAGGATCTGCGGCAGCGCGGGGGAGAAGCCGAAGCAGTCCGGCAGCCAGCAGACGTCGTGGCGGACGCCGAAGGTCTTCTCGAAATAGCGCTGTCCGTAGAGCACCTGCCGCACGAGGCTTTCCCCCGTCGGCATGTTGGTGTCGGGCTCGACCCACATGCCGCCGATCGTCTCCCACCGGCCTTCCTTCACGTAGGGTTTGATCGACTCCAGCAGCTCCGGGTCGTCGCTTTCGAGCTGGTGGTAGTAATGCGCGGTCGACTGGTTGAAGTGGAAGTCCTTCGAGGTCTCCATCAGGCCAAGCGCCGTGTGGAACGTGCGCCGCGCCTTGCGCCGGGTTTCGGCATAGGGCCAGAGCCACGCGAGGTCGATGTGCGCATGTCCGGTCAGCAGGATCTTCCCCTGCGGCGGGAAGCGTTCGGCGAGCTCGGACAATTGTGCGGTAAGCGACGCGAGTGCATCTTCGACTGTCTTGCGGCTGGCGTCGTCCAGCCCGGCGGGGTTCTCCTTCAGCTCCGGCAGCTGCCAGATCTTCTGCTGCATGACGGCAGACGAGGTGCGGGAGACGTAGTCGGGCCCGTCTGACGGCCAGTCGAGCGACCGCAGCGCGTCTTCGGCGGCGGTCAGCAGGTGCGGGCAGACCTCGTGATCGCCGAGCGCATCGCAGGCTTCGGCGATCTGGCGCAGCAGCAGGTGCAGCTCGTGAACCGGCTTGTCGATCCAGGACAGGCGCGCCCACTGGACGCGCGGCTCGCGCACCGGCTCGCCGAAGGGCAGGCGGGCGACGCTGTCGGAGGCGATCTCCACCGACTGCGCGGCGAGCGGGAATTCCTGGTGATAGGGGTCGAGGCCGAAGCTGCGCGCGGTCCCGTCGGGATAGGTCAGCGTGATGAGGCTCTCGCCGCCGAGGTTCAGCATCAGTCGCGTGTCCGACAACGGCCAGCCGTCCGGAACCTGCGCGCTGCCAGCGAATTTGAGCACGCCCTCGCGGGTCGGCCAGCCGTCACCTACGGCGATCGGTGCGCCGTTGACGGTCCAGCCGTCGACCGGGACGGATTCGCGCTCGCGCCAGTGGGCGAGTTCCGCGATCCTGACCTTGATCCGGTCGAGGCGTTGCGTGTTGTTCAGTGGCATAGGGGTCTTTTCCTTTAAGTTGTATAGGGTTGAGCGCTCAGCCCTTGACGGCGCCACTCATGATGGAACCCAGGATGAGCCGTTGAAGCGACAGGAACACGACGATCGCCGGAAGGACAGAGATCAGGCACGCTGCGGCGAGAACCTGCACTGTCGAGGCGTTCTGCGTGCCCGCGAAGTTGAAAATACCGGCAGCAATCGGCATCAGGTCGTCCCGCGTCAGCAACAGGTAGGGGACGAGGAACTGCGACCAGCCCGCGATCACGGTGATGATGAAGGCCGACGCGATTCCCGGCGCCGACAGCGGCAGGATGATCCGCCAGAAGACCGAGAACCGGTTGCAACCGTCGATCAGCGCCGCCTCGTCGAGGCTGCGCGGGATACCGTCGATGAACCCCTTCAGCAGCCACGTCGCCAGCGGCACGCCGACGGCGATGTAGACCATGACGACCGCGAAGTGCGTGTCGATCAGGTTCAGAGCGCTCATGTAGCGGTACAGGGGGACCATGATGACCAGCGGAGAGATCATCTGGAACGCCAGCAGCGCCATCAGCCACGCGCCCTTGAAGCGGAATTCGAACCGCGAGAAGGCATAGGCCGCCGGGGCCGCAACGATCAGGCAGCCGACCGCGCCCAGGCAGGCCAGCTTCAGCCCGTTCCAGAGGTACATCGGGAAGTAGCTGTTGGTCAGCACCTGCCGGAAGTTCTCGAGCGTCGGGTTCTCCGGGATGAAACGGCTCACGCCGAGGAAGACCTCGGTGATGTCGCGCAGCGACAGCGACAGCAGCCACAACAGCGGCACCGCGAAGAACAGGAACATCACCAGCATGAAGAGGTAGGTGAGGACGTCGAGGATACGTTCGCGCGTCTTGTGGGTCATGTGGTGTCCCCCTTCGGCAGGAACAGCGCGTAGATCACTGACAGGATCAGCGAGATCATCAGCATGATGACCGAGATGACGCTCCCCGCCGCGAGGTCGTAGTTCCGGAAGACGATGTTGAAGGCATAGAGCGAGATGACTTCCGTCGCCCTGCCGGGACCGCCGCCGGTCAGCGCGATGATCGCGTCGAACGTGTTCACCGTCTGGATGGTGATGAGGATCATGTTGACGAGGATCGCCGCCCGCAGCTGGGGCAGGGTGACGAAGCGGAACTTCTGGGTGCCGCTCGCACCGTCGACCTCCGCCGCCTCGTAGAGCACGGGGTCGATGGCCTTGAGCGCGGCATACATCACGACCATCGAGAAAGCCGTACCGCGCCAGATGTTGGAGATGATGACCGACCACATCGCCATCTGCGGGTCGGACAGCCAGTAGACCGGCGAGATGCCGAACATGCGCAGCAGGCTGTTGAGCCCGCCGAACGGGGCTTCGGAAAACAGCATCTGCCAGATCAGCCCGACCGCGATGCCCGGCACCACCCATGCGACGAGCGCGGTGGTCCGCAGGATCGTCGGGCCGAACAGCCGCCGCCGCTCGGCGCGGATGACGACCATCGCGATGATGAGGCCGAGCAGCTGCTGCCCGATGACGCTGCCGGCTGTGAAGATCAGCGTGATCCACAGGATGAAGGGCAGGTCATTGTTCGTGATCGTCTGCTGGATCGTGCGCGAGGTGTATTCGTAATCCTGCCCGATGAGCGTGACGTCCGTCGCCGCGAAGCGGAACACGTCGAACACCGGGTAGAGGTAGAAGAACCCGAGGATCAGGATCACCGGCAGCAGCCAGGGCAACGGCTGTCCGGCGAAGCGATAGCCGACCCGCTCGTGCCAGGGCAGGCGGGCGACTTTGTGGGCTTGGACTGTCATGTGGCAGGCACTCTCCGCGCAAGACGCTCGGGCAGGGGACGGCGCGCCCGTCGCATGGGCGCGCCGCTCTCTTCAGGGACGGATCAGAGCCGCTCGTAGGCGTCGAGCGCCGCCTGGTAGGCGTCGTCGAGCGCGTCTTCCGGCGTCTTGGACCCGGTCAGCACGTCACCCATCATGATCTGGATCTGGTTGCTGATCTCGGGGTAGATCGCCGCGCCCGGACGGGCCCGGCCATCGTCGAGCGCCTCGGCGAAGGTCTGGTTCGCCGGCGTGTCGAACACCTCGTACTGGTCATAGAGGTCGGCGCGGGTCGGCAGCTGCTGCTGTAGCGCGTTCGCCGGGCCCATGTAGACCTCGCGAACGAGGTTGGCGCACATCTCGACCTTCTCGGGGTCGTCGCTGAACGAGCCGAAGGTCCAGCCGCCGGTCCCGGTGGAACGTTCCTCCAATGTCGGCCCCGGAATCGGCGAGAAGGTCCACTGCTCGAAAGTCTCCGCCGGCAGCGTGTCCTCGAGCTGCGAGTACTGCCAGTTGCCGCCGATGAAGAGCGCGGAGGTGCCCGCCGCCGCTGCCGCGACGAAGTCGTCGTAGCTGGCGATGTTGGCCACCCGGCGCGGCGCAGCGCCGCTGTCGACGAGGTCCTTGAAGTAGTTGACCGCCGTCAGGAACTTCTCGCGGTTCTCGCCCTCACCGAAGATCGGCTTGCCCTCTTCGTCGACGAGGTCGCCGCCCTGCGCCCAGTAGTTGGCGAGCCAGTCGAAGGTCGTGCCTTCCCAGCGGCCGCCGTTGAACAGCAGGCCTTCCATCCCGTCCTCGGTCGAGGCGATGGCCGCTTCCTTCAGCTCCTCCCACGTCTCGGGCGCTTCAGGCACGATCGTTTCGTTGCGGTAGAGGACGCGCAGGTCCGTGTTCCACCACCAGGCGTAGATCTCCCCGTCTTCGCCGGTGATGCCGTCCCGGATGAACGGGAACAGCTGGTCGATTTCCTCGTCGCTGAAATAGGGCGAGAAGGACGCCAGAACGCCGTTGCTGATGAACTGCGGCAGCACGAAGCTGTCGACCGCCGCGCAGTCGGGCGCGCGGCCGGCGCGGGCCTGCTCCAGCATCCGCGCCTGTTCCTGGCCGATGTTGTCGCTCATCAGCTGCATCTCGATCTTCCACTCCGGGTGGTTCCGGATGAAGTCGGAATAGAGCTCGTTATAGCCCTCCGCGGTGGCGGGGTAGTTGTTGCCCGGCCCGTCGGACGTCAGCCGGAGCGTAAGAGTGTTCGGGGCGTCCCGATCGCCGACGAGCGATCCGTTCACCAGGTTCTGCGCAACCGCAGGGTGCGCAAGTACAGTCGAGGCTGCGAGCAGCCACGCCAATCGTGTCATATTGATTCTCCTCCCATGTCGCGAAACCACCCCTGATTCCTGTAGGCAGCCCCGCTCAAAGTGGCTATTAGATTAAGTCACATTATTTTAGCGTCAACAGCAAAGGGAGGAGCTGATGGCCGACGTGAACATCCGCAACGTGCGGAAGGCCTACGGAGGATTCGAGGTCATTCACGGCGTCGACGTGGAGATCGAGGACGGCCAGTTCGTCGTTCTGGTCGGGCCGTCGGGATGCGGGAAATCGACGCTTTTGCGCATGATTGCTGGGCTTGAGGAGATCACTTCGGGGGAGGTGGAGATCGACGGCGTGGTGGTCAACGAACTGCCGCCCAAGGCCCGCGACATCGCGATGGTGTTCCAGAACTACGCGCTCTATCCGCACATGACGGTGACCGACAACATGGGATTCGCCCTGCGCCTGGCGCGCGCGACGAAGGACCGGATCAAGTCGGAGGTCGGCAAGGCGGCCGGCGTGCTCGGCCTCGGCAACCTCCTCGAACGGCGCCCCGGCGCACTGTCCGGCGGACAACGTCAGCGTGTGGCGATGGGCCGGGCGATCGTGCGCGATCCCAAGGTGTTCCTGTTCGATGAACCGCTGTCGAACCTCGATGCCAAGCTGCGCGTGCAGATGCGGTCCGAGATCAAGGACCTCCATCGCCGGCTCGGCACCACGACGATCTACGTCACCCACGACCAGACCGAGGCGATGACGATGGCCGACAAGATCGTCGTGCTGAACGGCGGCCGGGTGGAGCAGATCGGCAGCCCGCTCGACCTCTACTGGAACCCGGCGAATCTCTTCGTCGCGGGTTTCATCGGCTCGCCGCACATGAACCTCCTTGAGGGGCGCTACGCCGAACCCTACGGCGCGCACACGGTCGGCGTGCGGCCCGAGCATGTCGATGTCGGCACCGGCAGCGGCGGAGAGGGCTGGCAGGGCAAGGTCGCCTTCGCCGAGCATCTCGGCAGCGACACGTTCGTCTATGTCGATCTCGACGAGCGCACGCGGGTGACCGCCCGCGCCGACGGCAGCGCGCTGTTCGAAAGCGGGCAGGACGTCACGCTGCGCCCGATGCAGGGCTTCGCCCGGTTGTTCGATGACGACGGGTCGTTCCTGAAGGCGGCCTGAGCGAAGCCGGGGTCGTGTTTCAAAACCGCACCCCCGTCTCGCCGTATTCTGGCCATCTGGCGCGGCCAACCTGAGCTCATGGCAGAGCACATGACACATCAGGCGGGCCGCGCCTCCTTCCAGCTGCGGCTCCATGACGAAAGCGATCCGTCCATCGTGGTCTTCTTCGCGGGGCGGGGCTCCTGCGGGCCGGTCGTGGTCGACAATTACGGTGGCCACTTCGCGAAGCGGCAGGGCCTGAACATCCTGCTCGTCCAGCCATTCCTGCCGAACTGGTATCAGGGGCCGGTCGCCCGGGCGATGCCGAAGGTCCTGCGCAAGCTGCTCGGGCCGTTCGGTCCGACGACCTTCGTCGGGGCCGGCATGGGCGCCTACGGCGCGCTCCTCGCGGCGCAGGCCATCCCGGCGGATCGGGTGATCGCGATCCGGCCGGTCTCGTCGCTCGATCCGTGGCGTGCGCCCTCGTTCGAGAACCGCCCGCGCGAGATGAAGCGCCTCGGCACCGACATCGACCCGGTGCTGACCCACCGTGCGCGCGACTACCAGGTGTTCGCCGACGGCGGCGCGACGGACGGGCAGGCGGCGCGCTTCTTCCTGCCCGCCGACCGGACGCACTGGCACGATGCGACGGACCTGCCGACCGACAGTTCCCTGCCGCTGACCGACGAGCGCCTGCTCGGCCTCCTCGTCGGCCCCGAAAGCGGCCCGGAGCGCAAATCCGCCGCAGGCTGACCGGCCCGCTTTCCTTGCTCCCCGTCGGCGCGGCGCTTATGTCCGGGCTGGGACAAGACGGGTGAGACGGAGGACCTTCGCGGATGGCGAATACCGAAGACCGCGAGAGCTCGCGCCAGATCGGCGTGCTGCGCCAGCTCGTCCCCTTCATAACCCCCTACAAGATGATGCTGTTCTGCGCCCTCGCGGCGCTGGTCCTGACCGCGATGGTGTCGCTGGTGATGCCGCTCGCCGTGCGCCGGGTGGTCGACAATTTCAACGTCGCCGACGGCGCCCTGATCGACCGCTATTTCGGCGCGGCCATCGGTGTCGCGGCGCTGCTCGCGGTCGGCACGGCGCTGCGCTACTATCTCGTCACCCGGCTGGGCGAGCGCGTCGTTGCCGACATCCGCAAGGCGGTGTTCGACCGGATGATCGGCATGTCCCCCGCCTATTTCGAGCGGGTGATGACGGGCGAGATCATCAGCCGCATCACCACTGATACGACGCTGATCCTGTCGGTCATCGGCTCGTCCGTCTCCGTCGCGTTGCGCAACATGCTGATCCTCGTCGGCGGTATCGCCCTGATGCTGCTGACCTCGGTTAAGATGGCGCTCATGGTGCTCTGGCCGATCCCGGTGATCGTGCTGCCGATCGTTATCCTCGGCCGCCGCGTTCGGGCGTTGTCGAAAGAGAACCAGGATTGGGTCGCCAATTCCTCCGCCTCGGCCTCCGAAGGGTTGCTCGCGGCACAGACGGTGCAGGCCTTCACGCAGGAGGGCGCGAGTCGCCGTCGCTTTGCCGAGGTGACCGAACGCAGCTTCGTCGCGGCGCGCCGCCGGATCGGCACCCGCGCGGTGCTGACTGCCGTCGTCATCTTCATCGTCTTCGCCGGGGTCGTCGGCTTCCTCTGGATGGGGGCGACCGATGTGCGCAACGGCGAGAGCACGGCGGGTGAGCTGCTGCAATTCATGATCTACGCCGTGATGGTCGCCGGTGCCGTCGGCTCGCTCACGGAGGTCTGGAGCGAACTCCAGCGCGCCGCCGGCGCGACGCAGCGGCTGTCGGAGCTGCTCGCCGCCTCCGACAGCGTGACGGACCCGAAGGAGCCGCGCCCCGCGCCGACGCCGGCCCGTGGCGTGATCGAATTCGATGCCGTCACCTTCACCTACCCGTCGCGGCCGTCCGTCTCGGCGCTCGACAATGTCTCCTTCCGCATCGAACCGGGCGAGACGGTCGCCCTCGTCGGTCCCTCCGGGGCGGGCAAGTCGACCGTGTTGCAGCTGCTGCTGCGCTTCTACGATCCGCAGACCGGCACCGTCACCATCGACGGCACCGACCTGAAGTCGATGTCGCGCAACGACTTCCGCCAGTTCATCGCCCTCGTGCCGCAGGACCCGGTGATCTTCGCCGACACCGCGCGCGAGAACATCCGCTTCGGCCGTCCCGGCGCGACCGATGCCGAGGTCGAGGCCGCCGCCCGGGCCTCTGCCGCACACGATTTCCTTGTCGCACTGCCTGATGGCTACGACAGCTACGTCGGTGAACGGGGCGTCATGCTGTCGGGCGGCCAGAAGCAACGCATCGCCATCGCCCGCGCCATCCTGCGCGATTCCCCCATCCTGCTGCTGGACGAGGCGACCTCCGCGCTTGACGCTGAAAGCGAGCGCGCGGTGCAGCTCGCCGTCGACGAGCTCGCCGTCGACCGCACCACCATCGTCGTCGCGCACCGGCTCGCGACCGTGAAGAAGGCCGACCGCATCCTCGTCTTCGAGAACGGTCGCATCGTCGCGCAGGGCACGCACGAGAGCCTCGTCGCGGATGGCGGCCTCTACGCCCGCCTCGCGCGACTGCAATTCACCGAGACGGCGCACGCCGCCGAATGACCCGACCAAGGCGGAAATCTCCGCTTTGCGATCGCGGCCACGATTACGTTGCCGCGAGGACTGTCGTTCCGTCATACTTGCCGAGAGGTGTCCTGACGCTACACGGTAGGTCAGCACCGTCCGGCATCGGGAGAATGCCGACGTTCCCGGAGGAGACCACTTGGCCTACGCCACGATAGAAGACCGCGCCGCCGTCGAAGCCGAAATGCCCTGGTCGGAGCGCGGCATGCCGCCGACGATCCATGAACAGCTGCGCCGCACGGCGGAGAAGTTCGGCTCGCGCAAGGCGACCACCTTCCAGATGTTCGCGGACGCCGGTGCGCCCGAGGACACGCTCACCTGGATCGAGCTGCTGGCGCGGACGAACCAGACCGCGAACCTTTTCCGCTCGCTCGGCGTGGGGGAGGGGGACAAGGTCGCCTTCCTGCTGCCCAACACCACCGAGACGATCCTCACCTACATCGGTGGCACGACGGCGGGTATCGTCTGCCCGATCAACCCGCTGCTGAAGTCGGAACATATCGGCGCGATCCTGCGGGACACCGGTGCCAAAGTGCTCGTCACTCTCCGGGCCTTCCCCAAGACCGACATCGCCCAGAAGACCGCCGAGGCGCTGGAGCTGGCTCCCAATGTCGAGACCGTCCTCGAGATCGACCTGCTGCGCTACATCACCGGGATCAAGAAGTTCATCATTCCGCTGATCCGCCCCAAGGTGCAGGCGAACCACAAGGCGAAGGTGCTCGACTTCAACCGCGAGATCGACAAGCAGCCGACCGACCTCACCTTCAAGACAAGCACCGAGGATCGCGTCGGGGCCTGCTTCCACACCGGCGGCACGACCGGGATGCCGAAGGTCGTGCAACACCGGCACGAGGGGATCCTCTACAACGGCTGGATCGGCGCTCGGCTTCTCTTCAGGGAAACGGACGTCATCATGTGTCCGCTTCCGATCTTCCACGTCTTCGCCACGACCGTGACGCTCGGCGCCTCGCTTTGCTCCGGTGCACAGATCGTCTTCCCGACGCCCGCGGGCTACCGGGGCGACGGAGTATTCGACAACTTCTGGAAGCTGATCGAGCGCTACCGCGTAACCTTCATCATCACGGTGCCCACGGCCATGTCCGCGCTGATGCAACGGCCTGTCGATGCCGATATCTCCTCGCTCAAGCTGGCGTTCAGCGGTTCGTCGCCCCTGCCGGTCGAGCTCTACAAGCGGTTCGAGGCGGCCGCGGGCGTCACCATCTGCGAAGGCTACGGCCTGACCGAGGCGACGTGCCTCGTTTCCATCAACCCGCCCGACGGCGAGAAGCGCGTCGGCTCCATCGGTTTCCCGTTCCCCTACACAGACGTGAAGATCATCGCGCTCGGCGACGATCCGAAGGAATGCGCGACGGATGAGATCGGCGAGATCTGCGTCAGCAGCCCCGGAGTCGTGCCCGGCGAGACCTACACCGATCCGAAACGGAACGAGGGTCTCTATTACAACGGGACGCACCTGCGCACCGGCGATCTCGGTCGGTTCGACGAGGCGGGGTATCTCTGGATCACGGGCCGGGCGAAGGACCTCATCATCCGGGGCGGGCACAACATCGACCCGGCCGAGATAGAGGATGCCCTGTCGGCGCACGATGCCGTCGCCGTCTGCGCCGCCATCGGACAGCCCGACGCCTACGCGGGAGAGCTACCGTGTGCCTATGTCGAACTGGTGGGCAACAAGACGGTCGACACGGACGAGCTCATCAAGTTCGCCAACGAGCGGATCCACGAGCGTGCCGCCTACATCAAGCATCTGGAGGTGATCGACGAGATCCCGAAGACTGCCGTCGGCAAGCCGCTGAAGAACGAACTGCGCAAGCTGGCAATCAAACGGATCTACGACGCGGCCCTGAAGGACGCGGGCCTCGATGCCACGGTCGAGGAAGTGGTCGAAGACAAGCGCCGCGGCCTCGTCGCGAAGCTGACGCGCAACGGCGCGTCCGAAGGTCAGGTGTCGGAAGCGCTCGGCAACTACACGCGGCCGTGGGAATGGGCAGACTGACGACCGACCGTTAAGCGACGGCTGTCCGGACTCCGGTCAGCCGTCTCATACCGGACATCAGTCCGTTTCGACTTCCCGCCGGGCGAGACTGTGCAGCGACTCCGTCAGGCGCGATGTCGACAGGGGCTTGGGGCAGAACTGCGCATCCGGGAAGCGGTCCGAGATCTCCCCGCTCAGCGCATGGCCCGAGTGGAAGATCAGCCCGACACCACGATCCCGCAACTTGTCGGCGAGCGGGAAGACTTCGCCATCGCGCAGGCGCACGTCAAGAATGGCGACCCGAAGACCCGGCTCGTCGCAGGATCGGTTTGCCGAGGCAACGCTCGGGAAGGGGCCGAGGACATCATAGCCGACCTCTTCTACGAGCATCTTCAGATCGAGCGCGACGATGGCCTCGTCCTCGCAGATCATGATGCTCACCTTGTCGTCTTTCCGTCCGGTCGGGTCCGAGTCATCTCTCGGGCTCATAGGTCAACCTCGTCTTGCGTCCGCTTGCATGGCTGTCGACGCTCACTTCACCGCGGATCTGCGAAGCCGACAAAGTCACGAGCGTGGACCCGAACCCGGGTTCGCCCGTCTCGACCTTTTCAAGCCGCTCATCGTAGATTTCGTTCCAGTGAAGATCGATTTTTCCGTCGCTGCGACGGTGCCACATCACATCGAGCCGCCCCTTGAGCGGGCCGAGCACACCGTATTTTGCGGCGTTCGTGGCCCATTCGTGGAGCAGAAGGGACAGCGGCGTCTGATCGTGCGTGGTGACCTCGATGTTGGGGCCCTCGCAGGTGATCTTCGCTTCGCTGTCATAGGGCTCCAGCGCGACCCGCACGGAGTCCTCGAGCGTGACCGGCCCGTCCTCGGCACTCCGCTGCGTCATGTCGTGCGAGCGCGACAGCGCCGTGACGCGCCGCTCGATCCCCTCGACCAGCGCGGGGATGGACTGGGCGTTGCGGCCGGCGATGCGCACCATGCCGGAGATGATCGAGAACAGGTTCTTCACCCGGTGGTTCATCTCGCGGATCATCATCTCGCGGACGCGGCGGGCCTCGGTTTCCTTCGTGACGTCGAACAGCACGCCCAGGATACGGGCGCGCCGCCCCTGTCCGACGCGACTGCCGACGCAGCGAAGCGTGTGCGGCCGGTCGCCGTCGCCGATGGCGAAGTTGACGTCCATCGGCTCGCCGTGTTCGCGCATGTTCCGCATCGCGCTTTCCACCGCAACTCGGTCTTCCTTCGCGACCAGGCGCAGCAATTTGCGAACCGTATCGGGCGGATTGTCCGCACGAGCGCCCAGCAATTCCTTGGATTTGCTGTCGTAATCGAGCGCGCCGGTTCTTGGGACGAACTCCCAGACCCCGAAATGCGCCACTTCGAGCGCCAGCTTGAGACGCTCGCGCTCCCGGCTGAGCTGATCCTGAAGGCGCAGCGCGTCGGTCAGCTCGGTAAAGACCAGCGTGGCGCCGTCGAGGTCACCGTAGCGCGTCAGGTAGGGCGTGATGACCAGCGCCCAGGTGCGCTCGTCGCTCCGCTCGGACACCCGCATCTGCACCGGCTCGTTGGTCCGCATCACGGTCGTGATGCCCTCGAGAACCTCCTCGTTTTCCACGAGGCTGCCGGTCACTTCCGACAACGGGCGACCACGGTCGGCCTGCCGGAACGGATAGATCGACTGGATCGCATCGGTGAAGTTGCGGATCCGTTTCTGGTTGTCGACCACGACGAGGGGCAGGGTGGTCGAGGCGAAGAAGTTGGAGAGGTCCGCGTTGGCGACCGAGAGTTCGTCCACCTTCGACTTCAGCTCGTCGTTGACCGTGGCGAGTTCCTCGTTCGTCGACTGGAGCTCCTCGTTCATCGACATCATTTCTTCGTTGGAGCTCTTCAGCTCCTCGTTCGCCGTCTCGAGCTCTTCGACCGTCGTGTGCAGGCGTGTGCGGGTCGAGCGCAGCTCGTCCTCGAGGCTCTGGACGTGGCTGTCGGAGGGATCGAGCTGTTCGATATCGTCCTCGTCCTGCGCCTCGAACCGGTCGCGGTCGCGGAACACCAGCAGGACGGAGCCGTCCGGCATCGGATCGGCCACGAGGTCCAGCTTCTGCACCCCGAGCTCCGAGCGCGCGGTCAGATCGCGGGAGACGGCGCGGCGACCGGTGCGCACGACATTGCGGATCAATGCCGACATGCCTTCGCGCAGGCCGGGACGGGCGATCGCGTGGGCGTGCTGGTTCTCCGGCCGACCGGGGTTGATGTCGAGATACTTGCCGAGCTTGCCGGTCGAGCCGAGCACCTGTCCGGTAGGCGACACGAGCAGCGACGCCGGCGCATAGCCCTGCATCAGCTTCTCGGTCACGTCGGAGCGCTGATACGACTGGCGTTCGCCTTCGGACGCCTGTCCGCTACGGGACGAGGGTTCGCGATCCGCGGAGTCGCCGCGCACCTGTCCGGGCAGATGCAGCGGATATTTCCGGCGGCCGTCCTTGCGGCGGAAGATCCGGGCGTGCGCGTCGATCGGCTGGAACAGGTTCTCATGCCGGCCGACCGTCTCCGACGGGCCGAGGAACAGCACGCCGCGCGACTTCAGCGCGTAGTGGAAAATCGGCAGCGCGGCGGTTTGGAGCTTGTCGCCGAAGTAGATCAGCAGGTTGCGGCAGGACAGCATGTCGATGTTGCTGAACGGCGGATCGCGCACGACGCTGTGAATCGAGAAGCGGATCATCTCGCGGATGCTGGTCGCGACCTGAAAGCTGCTTTCCCGCGCGATCGTGTAGCGGTCGCGCATCGTCTCGGGGATGTCGGCGAGCGCGGCGTGCGGGTAGACCCCTTCGCGGGCGATGCGCAGCATCCGCTCGTCGATATCGGTCGCGAAGATCTGCACGTCGAGATGCCGGTCGGCACTGCGCACTTCCTCGGCGAACAGCATCGCGATGGAATAGGCCTCTTCCCCGCTGGAACAGCCGGGGATCCAAATCCGGATCTCGCCGTCGTCTGCATCGCGGACCAGCGGGCGCACCACCTCGTCGCGCAGCACGTCGAAATGGTCGGGGTCGCGGAAGAAGCGGGTAACGTTGATGAGCAGCTCGCGGAACAGCACGTCGCACTCGTCCGCGTCGCTGCGGATACGCCGCAGGTAGGCGGTGGCGTCCTTGAGGTCGAGCACCTGGATACGACGCTGGATGCGCCGGATCAGGGTGGATTTCTTGTAGCCGAAGAAGTCGTGGCCGGAGGTCTTGCGCACGACGGTGCAGATGTCCTCGACACATTGCTCCACTGTCCGGGCCAGCTTCTCCTCGCTCTCCGCGACCGAGGTGTAGGCGTAGAACTGCTGGATACTCTCTATGATCCGGTCGGGGCTGCGCACGAAATCGACGAGGCCGGTGGACTGCGCCGAAGTCGGCATGCCGTCGTACTTCGCCGTCTCGGGGGCCTGCACGATGCAGAGGCCGCCATGTTCCTTGATCGCCCGCAGACCCGCGCTGCCATCGGCGCCGGTGCCCGAAAGGATGACGCAGGCGGCGTAGCGGCCCTGATCTTCGGCGAGGCTTTCGAAGAAATCGTCGATCGGCCGCCGCAGGCCGCGGGGTTGCGCGAAGTCGGTCAGGTTCAGCACGCCGCCTTCGACGGACAATCCGTGTCCCGGCGGAATAATGTAAACGTGACCGCGCGTGATCTCTTCGCCGCCGGCGACCTGGCGCACTTTCATGTCCGTGTGCCGGCCGAGCAGCTCCGCGAGCAGGCTCTCATGATTCGGGTCGAGGTGCTGGACCACCACGAAGGCGAGGTTGGTGTCGCCTTGCGCGCTCGCCAGCATCTCCCGGATAGCTTCGAGGCCGCCTGCGGAGGCGCCGATCCCGACGATCACGGTGCGGTCTGACTGGTCGTCGAGCTTGACGGGCGCGGGTTCGTTATCTTCGATCGTCAACGGTATCCGTCCATGGAAAGGCGGGCGAGCATGGCGACGGAGTCCGACAGGATCTTGGCGGAGCCCTGCATGGCGAGGCCGAATTCACGCCCGATCGTCTCGACGTCCGACAAGCTGCGGTTGAGCCGCGCATCGTTATCGTCGAGTCGAGCGCGGAGCTTGGTCGTTGTCATGTCGAACTGGGAGGCAAGGATGAAGCGGGTAACGCCCTGATCGTCGCGAAGTCTGGTCATGAAAACAAGGTTGTAGAAGGCTTCGCCCGATTTCCGGTAATTCAGGATCGGGAAGCGGCCGCCTTCCTGGCTGTCGTCTTCGAGGAATTCGCGCAGACCTGCGCGATCATCGGACGAGGTTTCTTCGCCCTGCAACATCCGGCAGTTGTGGCCGATGACGTCATCGGGCTCGTAGCCCGTCAACTCGCAGAACTTGTCGTTGACGAGAACGAGGGGCACGTCGTCGCTGGTATCCGACAGGGCGAGGGCCACCGTCGAACGATCGAAATAGGAGCGGAGCGCCTCGGGAAGCGCATCTGCATTCGAAGTCATTCTATTGCAAATCCATGCCTGGTTAGCGTTTTGTCGTCGCGTCGTGTCAATCCGACGGCGGACCGGGTCAATCTTTACGACAATATGCGAATAGTTCTGCCGAGAGGAAGGCCACTAGATCCGTTCGGCGTCAATTTGACATGGTTGCCCTAGGGTCAAAGTGTCATTTGTTATGACGAACGGGGCTTCCCGGATCATCCTGAGCCCAATCTTGCCGACATTCCGCGGTCCGCGACCATCTCGGACCCGTTCATCGTGACCGATGCGTCCGACAGCAGGAACACGGCGGCGGCGCCCACATCTTCGGGAGAATTGATGCGCCCGTCGGCGTGCCAGTCCGACAGCCGCCGGTGCTTTTCGGGATCCTCGGTGATGTGCGCGGCGCGTTCCGTCAGGGTCAGGCCGGGGCTGAGCGTGTTCACCCGGACGCCCGAGGGGCCGAGGCTCCACGCCAGCGCACGCCCGATCGCAAGCACCCCGCCCTTGGTCGCGGCGTAGGTCTCGAAACCGGGATCGGATTCGTGGGCGTGGTTGGAGGCGATGTTGACGATCGCGCCACGCCCCTGCGGCACCATGATGCGCGCGGCCGCCTGCGTGCCGACGATGACCGAGCGCAAGTTGGTCTGCCAGAGCCGGTCCATCGCGGTGACATCGAGGTCGAGGAACGGGATCACCTCGGTAATCCCGGCATTGTTGACCATCCCGTCGAGCCTGCCTTTTGTTCGGGCGACATCCGCCACCGCGGCGGCGAAAGCCTCCGCATCGGTCACGTCAACCTGCACGAAGTCCGCGCCGTCGTCCCGCGCGTTTCCCGCGCCGGCGGCATCCCGGTCGAGCACCGTCACCCGCGCCCCGGCGACCAGCGCCTGCCGCACGATGCCGCGCCCGATCCCGGCAGCGCCGCCGGTCACGATGACGATGCGATCCGCAAGCGGGCCTTGTTTCGTCGGGTCTGTCTGCGTGCTCATGTGTGCGCCTGTCGGTAATGCCTCGGCAACTTGGCACAAGGCCGGAGGAGGGAACAGGCCGGGGGCGGGCGTCCACGCCGACCCGCGGACCAGATCCTGCCTGGCGGCACGTTAAGCCGATGGAGCGACACGTCTGGCCCGGCGCAGGGGAGGGAGGAAGATCACCGGCCCAGCTACACGCTTTGGTGTCGGTCGCCGAAGGGGCCGACCCATCGCTGTTCGCCTGGTCCGGCCAACGGCGCGTTTCAGCCAGCAAGATCAATGCTCCGACCCGCCGCTCCCTCCATCCGGAACAGGGGCCGACCGCCCGTCAGATCGAGCCGGGCCACGGAAGTAAACCTTGCTATTTAGCGCGGTTAGGCCCATGTATGTGAGGCGAAGTTTTAATCTTCTCGAACCTCTGTCTCCGATAACACGGTTCTCAGTTGCTCGAACGGGACCGACTCTGCCGGGCTGCCGCGACTTGCGGGCAGCGTTCAACGGGGAGACATCACCATGACTCATGGTATCGTCAAATGGTTCAACGACCTTAAGGGCTTCGGCCTGATCAAGCCGGACTCCGGCCGGGACATTTTCCTTCACATCTCGGATGTTGAAATCGCCGGCATCGGGCTTCCGGGTCAGGGCCAGAAACTGAAATTCAGCGTGATGACCGACCGGTTCGGTCGCGAATCCGCCAGCGATCTGACCCTCGCGTGAGGCGGTCGATCGAAGAGCTCCTTCAGCGTATTCCGCCGAAAAGCGGGAACGGCGGCCGTTACCAGTCGCCGACCAACGTCTTCAAGGACGTGCCCGAGCCGCCGAAGACGCAGCTCGACAAAACCTCCGCGAACGCCCGGGTGATCATCGACGACGATGCCGTCGAACGGCTCGCCAAGAAAGAGCGGTTGAAGGCTGCGCGGCAGGCCCGCGACGCGGCGAAGAAGAACGAAGACTAGGCGCTCGCCAGGCCCGGCCGAGACGGCCCGGCGGCGAACGTCATCTCAATCGCTCGGAAACCGGAACGCTGCGCGCCCGTCTTGCGGGGGCGCCGTGTCCTCTTTGCCGAAACGGCGAGGGGTCCGACGGGCTCCGTGGTTTCGTGCCGACGTTCCGAGCGCCCGACCATCTGTAGATCGACCCCGAGAAAGGATCTCGACCATGGGCTATTCAACCCCGAAGAAACAACTCGACCTCAAGGAATTTCTCAGCCAGCCGGCGAAGAAGCGACGGGACGGCGGTTACGCGCGCCCCTGGGGCCGCACCAAGCCGGTTCCGGTCCGCGACGCACCGAAAGCCGCCGAAAGCTCCGACGCCGAAAAGTAAGCCGACCTGCCGAACGACTGTCCCGCGTGCCCGACCCGAAGGAAGGCCCTCGCGTCGGCGTGAGAGCTATGTGAACCGGTCGTCCCGCGGAGCTTCCGGGCGAACAGTCAGGTCGTTTGTGCGGGGATCGAATGGTGCTGCCGGAGAGATTTGAACTCTCGACCTCTCCCTTAACAAGGGTGCAAGCATTGGAAAATTATCCAATATTTGCGAGCGCCTTAGCGCTTCGTGCGGACATGAGCTGTACCCGATTTGTACGAAACGCGCCTTGTACATGCCTCCTGTCCGACAGCCTTGCGGAAGCTTAGTAAAAGAGTCAGAAAAGGTCTGAGAGAGCGCTTTATGTCTCCCGAGATGATTGGATCTCCTCAAGTAAAAGTCTGTCCGGAACGCGGATGTCATTTCCGCTGCTCAACCCCGAGGTTTTGATCGATGCGCATGTTCGCTGCTTCCACCGCCCTAATCTTTCTCTCTATGCCGGTGCTGGCACAGGAATTTCCCTTGGAGATCGAGCACAAGTTCGGGGTGACCCGCATTGAGGAGCAGCCGCAGCGGGTGGCGACGGTCGACGGCAACGGGGCAGACAATATTCTCGCCCTTGGTCTGCAGCCGGTTACCATCGAAGACTGGTATGGTGACTACGAGCACGGCCTCTGGCCGTGGGCGTCGCCGCTGCTGACGACCGAACCCGTCATGCTGGAACGAGGCAACTTGGATTTCGAGCGGATCGTGACATCCGACCCCGACGTGATTTTGTCGCTCTACAATTCCATGTCGAACGAAGAGTACGAGAAGCTTAGCGAAATCGCCCCTGTCGTTGCGGTCCCTGCTGATCGGGGAGACTGGAGCTTGTCCTGGCGGGAGCGGGCTACGCTCACTGGGTTGGCCACCGGCAAGCTCGATCAGGCACAGGACGGCATCGAGGCGATCGATGCGCGGCTGGCCGAGATCGCCGATGCTCATCCCGAATGGCAGGGAAAGACAGCCCTGATTGCCTGGATCTCTCGTGATGGTCAGCTCGGCGTGTACTCATCGCACGATTCTCGTACCCAGTTGCTCGAGCAAATTGGGTTCGTGACGCCTGACGAGATCAATGCGCTGGACGGCGAGGCAACCGCATCCGTCACGATCAGCAACGAGGCGATTGAGATCCTGAATGTCGACCTGTTGGTCTGGATCGATGGTGACGGAGACGTCTCGTCGATCACCGAGCTTCCAGGCCGCGACTTTATTGAACCCCATGTTGATGGCCGGGAAGTCGTGTTTACTAAGGAGGTCACTGGAGCGCTCTCCTATGGATCACTCCTCAGCCTGCCATACGCTTTCGATCGTCTCGAGGCCGGCATCGTAGCAGCCCTTGATGGCGACCCGTCCACGAATGACGATGACCGACCTGACTCTTGGTGACACAAGACGCAGTTGAAACATAAGTGCGCGTTCCTCGCACGTCGGCACGTCGGCACTTCGGCTTTAGGCGGTAGGAGTCAAGCATCGCAGATATCAAGACTTTGACGCCGAAGCGCAATAAGTAGCTTGCCGAAGCCCTGTGAGCACACTATGTTGTCTACGGGCCCCTCCTTGGTCGAAAGTCCAAGTTCCACTTGGATCGCTCATGTAGACTTTGGTCGGGCCCATCTATCCAACCCTATTTCCGCCTTTAGCGAACCTTAGGTCTACCTCATGATCAGTGGGCTTGAATAGCCAATGGCGATATGGATTATCCCAACGGTCAGTCGGTCCGTTGGGCGAACCAGTGTTGGCTCCAATGTTGAATAGTCGAGGTGTGATATTCTGTATCTCTGAATTAATATGTCGATATAGCTTCTCTTTTGCGATGGTTCTCTTGCCTCTTCGACGGGCGCCCTCTGGCTTGATGTAGAGCTTTCCATTCAATTGGGCGCAGACCGATCCTAGAATAATGTCTAGTCCTTGCAGTATTACGTGCTGTGATGAATCAATATCGTTAATGTGGCGCTTCGGTATGAAGACGTTTATACCACGCATATCGTTAGCGTTTGGTATGTTGCTTACCCGTGACTTGAAGTCCGCAATCTTCGCAGAGCTCTCAGGCAATTGATCTGGAAAGATGTGGAAATAGACTCGATCTAGGCTATTGGGATTGCAGTACTTTATTCCGAACCCATGCTTATAAAACTGATAATACAAGCGTAGATATTGCTCATCAACCTGTTCGCGCGTTAGGCCTTTGGGGACGTGAATATTTTGCGTGAACATGAGCCGAATTCGAAGGCGTGAGGTTGCCACAAATGTGAAATAGAAAGAGATAAATTCTTTATATTTTTCTAGATAGTTGGCTGTTACCTTCTCCCACTTGATTTCGCCGTTAAGGTTGAGTTCGATCTTTTTTGCAGTAAGCAGTGCGTCAATTTCTTCTCTATCTTCAGCCTTGAGCAATACGCCCCCAAAGAAATTGGAAAAGTACTTACCTTTTCGATCCGATTCATCGCTGTATATGATGTAGTTTCTCTTCGCCATGTTGCCACTGCATGCTGAGGTCCGACAGAAGTCAACCGGATCGCGTCAAGAAATCCACTCGCGAGCGAATGGCGGACGACGATAAAATTTAATTGCGAGGCGGGCAGAATTAGCTAACAAGGCGCGCGCCAAAATTTGAGTTGATCAGATCTTCTTAGCGTTTGGGAAAAAGCTCAGCAAGATTGCTTCGTGTTCAACTGCTCCGAAGTAGCAGGCGGACATGTCGGACGGATCAAAGATGAATGCCATGTCGTGTTGCTTGCTAAGGCCCTGAACGACCTTCCGCGAAAAGGGCTCGGTGCTTAGATCCGAAGCGATAAGGAGGAATGACGTCGGTTCGGCCCAAAATCCTTTCCCCTCATCAGCGTTCTCTAAAATGGAGCCGTATCTCTCATGGTAGGATTTTCCGTTCACCGTCATGTTCGCTATGCGAAATGTTACGCAATATTCATCAGTCATATTGATTCTCCTCAAGAAAGTTGGTCAAGCTTGTTCCGAAGGACCGATCTTGTCAAAGCTTAGTTCGCAAACAAATATTCTTCCAATTGATATGGCGTGCTAACAAAGGTGACGCAGAATCGAACATCACTCTGATGCTCTGTCGACCAACGGAGGAGTCTCTTGCCTTTGCGGTTTTTGGTTTTTTCTACCCTGCTTGCGATGACGTGTTCGCAGGCCGCCAATGCAGACCACTTGTCATCGGTTGCGGGACAGTACCTTTGTCGGCACTCGGTAGAGCCGGTAAGCGGCAACCCCGAAGATAAGCACTACTGGGAGTACCAGCTGTCAGCGGACCCCGATGGCCAATTCCAGATGCAAGGCTACTACTTCAACTTCGCATTGGGGCAGGTCGGTATCCAGGGCGGAGGTCAATACGACTACGCCCCCGACATCGAACCAGGCGCCGTACGGTTCAGAGGTCAGATTGTGCGAGCGAACGGACTACAAGAGCCCTACAACATGACCGTCCGGCAACTGAACCAAAGCCAACTCTACGTCCAAGTCCGCAACGTAGCGCATCTCATCAATATCTCTTGCGAGCGCTGACTGGCCGCTTTCAGCTTTGTGCAATTTGCCCGCGGCAGCCCTGCGGGGCAGATCGTTATTGTGTTCGGGATCGCGCTACAGAGCCCGTTGACCTAATGTGTTCACGAGCTTCACTGTCTGACATTTCGACCCTCGCATAGACCCGGTCCGGCAGCGCAGCATTCGACCAGCGGCCAGCTCGCGCGGCGCTGAGGCTATCAACGCCCTGTCGCACCCGCAGCTCGGTGTAGAATCCATGTCGCCCCGCCTGGTGTGGCGACAGGTATTCGACCTTGGCCGCCTTACATGCCGTCTTGAGCGCGGACGTGAAGCCCGATCGATTCGAGTAACCAAAGACCCGTGCATCCAGCCGATAGCCATCTCGGCGGTTGTGCGGGCGCCTGGGCTTGAGGTTGGCTAAAGTGACGACCATCTCGGTCGATATGGCGACCCACTGAGCGTCATGTCCCTTCTGAGCCTGGAGCCAGACGCGACGCTTCATCAGGTCGAGGTCCTTCGGTCGAATTTCGACAAGTTGTCCGATCCGGCACCCAGTCTCGAACATGAACTCCAGTCCCGCTGATACATAGACGTTGGAGTGCGCCTGCACCGATCGTATCCAAGGCCAGCTGCCGGCATTTTTTGGAAGGCGGCTCTGCTTTCCTCGGAGCTTGTCCTGATCGATGCGCTGCTGCGACGAGTACCCCCTGATGCGGATCGGCGGACACTTTCCGAGATCGTGGGCGTGGTTGATGACGGCGGACACCGGCGTGATCACCTGACGTTTCCAGGTGTCTGTCGCGGCGCTCGGGTAGAGCTTCGAACCAAGATCCCTGACCTGTTGTGGCGTGATCTTTTTCACTGGCAGGTGGCCGAGCTCAGGCAGTACCTTCAGAAGGAATTTCGCCTCGGCCGGCTTCGCAGGGTAAAGCAGCACCGCGTCGGCGAAGGTCAGGCTCGCTTCGTCGCCAAGGAGGTAACGACGGACTTGCCGCTCCGTCTCCTCTGAGATCCACGCCCTTGCGCCTGCTTCTGAAGATGCGCCTGTGCTGCTGCGGAAGTAGTCGGTGACTGGCTGGCCATCGTATTCGATGCGGCCGCGGACCCACCACGTCTTGCCTCGTTGGTATGGTTCGAGCGGCATAGCCTGCCCTCCAGGATACGATCCATCTGATCGGGTGTGATAAGCATGGCGCCCTTACCCATAAGGTGGCAAGCGCCGGCCTTCCGCGCGGCGCTCCGTAGGGTCCTCGGCGAAATTGTCATGCCGCGGTGTTCGAAGTGCCGACACCATTCCTCTGGCGTCTTCGCGCTGTCGAATATCGTGCTTCCTGTTTCAGCTGGCATTTGAGTTCACCTCCGGCCAACTCGATGACGCCGCTGGTGGCGTTGTTTCAGAGCGCCGATCATTTGACTTTCTTCGCCTCGCGCGCTTGGTGCTCGAGCTTCGCGATCGCGAGGATGGTCGGCTTCAACTCGGCCGGTGCGTCGTCATAGCCCCGACCGAACCGCCCGTTGAGCCGGGGGAGTAGCGCGCGAGGCAAGGCTTCCCAGTTCGCCGGGTCGGTGTTGGTCTTGTCGCCGTCGAGGCACTTGAGGCAGTGCCCGTCCGGCACCGGTCCATTTGCCTTCTCCCAAAGCCAGCGGTGTTCCTGGACGTACCGGCGGCCATAGCCGGTGTGCGGGTTGGTCTCGGCGACGCTGACCTCGACATAACCGTCCTTCGATATCCTGCGGTGGCCGAGGTACTTCGTGTTGTGAGGCTCGCGTCCTGGCTTGAACTGAGTCCTGGCGCTGTTCGGGTGAAACGGCATGGACTTACCCTTATTCATGGCGACCTGTCCGGGCACGAACCGCCCGTCGCGACCGGTCTTCCAACCTTGCCGCGTGCAGAGCGACTTCAGGTGATCCACCGTGATTTCCGGACGCCCGAACGTACGCTGAAACTGCCGGTGCAGTTCGCGCCTCGGCAGGTCTCGACGGACACTGACGAAGGCGAGCTCGAGCTCGGTGTATGAGATCGCCTTGCCCTTCATTCCGAATTCCCGATCTGCGGCAGGTGCGGAAGGATCTCGGCGCCGTGGTCCGCGAACAGCTTCGCGGCCTGCAGGCGAAGCTTCTGACCCTCGATGATCTGGTCGGACAGCGACACGATCGCGGTCGCTCGCTTGGTCTCCTGCTCGAGCTGCTCAGTGCTCATGGCCTCGTCGGACATGCGCTCGAGCTGCGCGAACAGGTGATCGTTCAGGTCGGTGAGCTTGTTCTTTGTCATTTGCGGATCCTCAGATGGCCTGCGACAGGGCGATGCCGGCGGCGGTCAGGCACGGGGACACGAAGCCCCAAAGCCGGATAGCGAACTGCAGGTCTTCGATGGTTTTGTCGGTGGTGGCGGGGGACAGGCGGGCCATCAGGCTGCCGCACAGGATGGCAAGCGCCAATGCGCAGGCGTGGAGCAGCACGATGACGCTGAACAGGATGATCGAGAGGATCGTCATGCCGACGGACCTTGGCCACTTGTCACCGCAACTATTGCCGCTAGGTCACCATCGCTAGCCTGTCTTGAGGCCTCGACCACCTGATCAGTCAGCTGGGCGTATGGAACGGCAGTTTCGTGACTGAGTCCGACAGCAATGGAGAGTCGCGGTATGATCTGGATTTTGACCTGGTTGGGGTCAGCCGTGGCCACTGCCGTCGTCGCGGAGTTCAAGGGGCGGCGCGTGATGTCTTGGTTTCTGCTGGGCGGTGTGCTCGGCCCTTTAGCGCTAGCTGCAGTGCTGGTGATGAAAGGTCTCGATAACGATACGGACGTCTGAGTGGCATGCATCATGCTGCACCTCTTTGCTCAGCGGTAAGCAAACTCGGCTGAACCACGACCCGGTCGCCATATGCCGGCTCCTCGCGCAGGAGCGCGCAGAGGTCCTGAAGCCTACGCTCGATCCCATGCAGTTCCTCGAGCGCAGCCGCGCGCAGCGCCACAAGCTTCCGCTTACGAATCACGAGCGCGCCGTCGTTCTGCTGAAGTGCCTTCCAGATCTCGTCGAGCGTGAGGCCAAGCCGCTTGCCCTCGAGGATCATCTCAAGCCGCGCGATCTGTGACGGTGAGTACTGCCGGTGTCCGCTCTTCGCTCGATGGCTCGTGAGCAGCTCCTTCGCCTCGTAGTGGCGCAATGTCCGCGTCGTGAGGCCGTAGGTCTCGCAGACTTCGCTGATAGTTTTCATGTGGTCGATCCTCCGTGGTCGCCTGGCACATGGGATGGGGCCGGAGCTCCGGCCCGCACCGATGGGTCAGGCCGTGCGGCCGAAGAACAGTGGGAGGCCGGTCTCTTCGGCGATGCGCGTCGCGATGGCATTGAAGTGGGAGCGGCGCGCGTACTCGACGCGGCGCCAGCGGAAGCCGAGGAGCAGACCGTCAGGCGTCGGCCGCCAGCGGAACAGGCATTCGAGCTGCGTCGGCTCCTCGCCGTGGTAGAGCGGGATCTCGAGGGTGAAGCTCGTCGGGATCGTGATGTCGCCTTTGACGACGGTGTCCTGCTCATAGGTGAACGTGCGATCGCCGTTGTCGAGCCGCGCCTTCGACCGGAACTTCGCGCCCTGGGATGCTTCGAGGTCGCGACTGATCTCGATCATCACGCCCGGCTCCGGGTCGACGATGTCGCTCGCGTTTTCTTCGAGGAACAGGGCGAAGTCGGTCTGCTCCTGCAGCTTGTCTGCGATGCTGTTCCAGCGAGTGAACTCTTCGGACGGCAGCAGCTTGAAGGTTGCATTGTGCTGATCGTGGCGCGCGGAGAGCGGGGCGTCGTGCTGGTTGTGGCCGTGCCAGTCGAGGCGCGCTTGGATGCGCCCTGCGTCATAGTCGGCAATCAGGACCGACGTCTCGGCGCTGAACCGGTTGACGTAGGTGATGTGGCTCGCCGCGTCATCGAGCGTGACCGACTGTCGAATGCTCGGGGGCAGGGCGTGCGGGTCGGGAAGCTCCTTCAGCTGGTGCCCCTCGGGCAGCAAGAAAACCTTGGCGCCGTTGAAGCCTTCGCGCTCCGGATCGGCGATGCGTGCGCCGTCGAGAACGGCCGCGAGCGCGTCGGGACTGTAGCCGATCAGCGGCAGCTCGGTGAGTGTTTCGGGGTCGGTGGGCGGTGCCATGTCGGTCTCCTCGATTGCGGTAGGTGGCAGGGTCATTCGTCGGTGCCCGACCGGGCGCCGATGTAGTCTTCGATGTCGGCCTGGTTCGGATCGCTCCGGCTCAGGAGGCCGTCGATCGTGGGCCAGTAGATCCCGGTTCCGATGGACTTGGACGGCTTCTTGATCGTGATCGTGGGGGTGGTCTCGAGCTGGCCGGCCTTGTTGGTCTTGAAGTCGATCTTCAGCGTCAGCGACCCGGAACCACTGGTCTCGCCGATCGCCTCGATCAGCTCGTGCAGCCGGTCGTCACCCTCGGACACCAGCTGGCCGCGCCGGAAGGTCTGCAGGAAGGTGAGGAAGTTCATCTCTTCGGGTTTGGCCACGGCCAGTCTCCTTTGGGATCAGAATGTTAAGGGGTGCATTTCGTGCGATGGATCAGGTTGCGCAGGCCCCACGCGCGCTTGCGCCGCGCTTCGTCGCGGGACAGGGACAGCACGGTCTCTGCGGCAGCGGCGATCATCGCGTCGGAGTATGTCGGCGCGTCTGACAGGACCTGCTCGGCCGTTGTCAGCAGCGCCGCAGCATCGTCCGCCCGGATCGCGAGCTGCGCGGCGTCCGGGGCAGCACTGAGCCGCTCGAGGATGTCCCGGTGGCGGTCGAGGTTCGCGGCCTTGTCGGCGGCGGTGTAGGGATCGGGGGTGGTGATATCGGCGAGCGCGTCGACGGCCTCGACGTCCTCTTGCGGGGGCGGTGGCCGGACCTCGTCACGGGGCGGGGCTGGAGGTGAACAGCACGCCATCAGAACCACCGCGAGTAGAGGGTGGCGGCGAAGAGGATGGCGAGGAAGGTGACTGGTACGGCGAAGCGAAGGAGGTCCGCGAGCATTTCGTTGCGGCGAGCTGCCCGCCGGCGAGCATTGGCGGCCACCATCATCTCGGCGAGGCACATCATGTTGCCCGCCGCGTTTCGTTTCAGCTTGGAGTGTATCAAATTCATCTCCCCTGCAGCCTCTGTGGCTACTGCGGGAGCAGTTAATGCATAACGTGCATCATGTCGTCAATGACGAAATTGCATGATATGCATCAAACGAAAGCGGCTCATAAAATCCGATTCGGGCAAGATGCAGCACGCCATGGGTAATTATATGGTGCCGCTGGACCCTTGCTACTTAGGCTGGTGTCTGGACGTTCACGGTTTGATCCAGTATGCGTAAGATGCCTTTTGGGGGTGCGAATGAAGAAAGAAGTTATCTTCGTCGCTGGTATCGCTTCGCTTACTGAGGACCAGCTTAATCGTTTTCTTAGACTTGCGGAGCACCATCTCCGCGCACCAGATCGAGGATCGAAAGAACACGATCCCGCTGATCTTCCGGTATCGCGCGGAACGACTTAACCAATTGGAGCTCTACGGCGGAGCGGTCGTCTGAGAATATGTCTGCTAGACTGACGCCCAAGATTTCGGCGCACTTCTTGTAAGTGTCCAGCTTGGCTGACGGGTGCATGGCTTCAGCCCGCTGTATCGTCGATTGGTTCACACCGATCATATCAGCGAGTTCGCGTTGGTTAAGGCCCTTGGCCTGTCTGAGCCGCGTCAGGTTCATGCCCAAATAATGCGCCACGTCGCGGATTCCGGCAAACGCACCACGTGCATCACGGGTCTTGTCTTGCAGATGCATAAGGTGCATCATATCCGACATGAGCAGCCTAGCCGCATATCGAAAAAGGACCGGCCTCTCCCAGCGGGCACTCGCAGAGGCCCTGGGGCGGGATCAGTCCATCATCAGCCGCCTTGAGGGTGGTTCCCTGATGCCGACTATCAGTTTCGCGTTTGAGATTGAGCGGTTCACCCAAGGCGAGGTCCCGGCTTCTTCGTGGGTGCCCGCAGATCCCAAAGCCAGAGCAGCGTCGTGATCGTGCGAAGACTGCATATCCTGGTCGGCGAAATGCCAAGGGGCAGCTTGATGTCTCTGCGGTTCTCATACCAACATCGTACTTGGTCGCTGGGGCGCCGCCCATGAGTAAGCGCCCCCTGATCTCGCAAGATGCTGCGGCTCGGTCAGTGGAGGATGCGATGCGTCTCCGGGTCGGACGTGGCAGGCGGTATTCCTTCGCCGGTCTCAGCGATGCAACCGGTATTCCGACCAGGACGCTCGAGAGCTACGTGCAGGGCTCGACGCCGGGGCATGCTGCACTTCTCTCGCTCTGCTCGGTTCTCGGCCCGTCCTTCACCAGCGACATTCTGGCCGTCTGCGGTCAGTCAGCCAAAGACGGCAGCACCGACGATCCGGAACACATGCAAGTGCTTGGTGCCCTTGGGTCTCTCACGGCCAAGCTCGCTGACGCATTCGCAGATGGTCATGTCGATCATCGCGAAGCCGCGGCGCTGCGGCCTGCGGCACAGCACCTGATGGAGGTGCTCGAGCCGCTGACGCGGGACCCGGCGAAGGTCACGACATTGGGGGGCGGGAAATGAAGCTGTCACCGCGTTCCGAGGCGTTGGCCTACCGGATCTGGGGGCACTGCACCCCGATCGGCTGGAACTGCACGATGCGAGAGGTCGCCGAGGCCCTCGAGGAAGATCGCAGCCGCATTTCGTCGATCGCGAACAAGAAGGGATGGTCGGACCGGTTCCGTCGATCCGGGCGGCACATGCACTTTCGGGGCGATGATCCTCCGACGACCACTCACGGCATGCTCCTCCGGATTGACGAGGAGTTGGAGAACCTCGGGGGTGATGTGTGACGCAGAACCGATCGTCTGCCGTCATGGCCCAACGCCACGAGGCACACGACAGCCTGGATTTCTTTCCGACGCCGCCCTGGGCAACCCGCGCGCTCTGCGAGTGGCTGCAGGGGCAGGGGCAGCCGATCGACCAACTGCGCGCTACTGAGCCGGCGTGCGGGCAGGGCGATATGGCGCGTCCGCTGGCGGAATACTTTGGCGATGTTTGGGCGTCTGATGTTCACGACCACGGCTGGACGGGTCTCTGCGAGATCTGGGACTTTCTGCTGTCGCCGCCGCACCGGGATGCTGACGACTGGATCATCACCAATCCGCCATTCCGGCTGGCGCTGCCGTTCATCCAGCTTGCCCGCATGCGTGCAGCGGCCGGGGTCGCCATGCTGGTCCGGACGTCGTTCCTGGAAGGCGGAGAGCGGTATCGGGAACTGTTCGCCGACGATCGACCGACGCATGTCCTGCAGTTCTGCGAACGCGTCCCGATGGCGAAAGGGCGCCTCGACGCGAAGGGTAGCACGGCGACGGCCTACTGCTGGCTAGTCTGGCTTGGTGCCGACCGCGCGCTAGAGACGGTCTTCGACTGGATTCCGCCCGGCACGCGAAAACGGCTCGAGTTGCCGGGCGATTATCCGACTGCTCCGAAGCTGGAACCCGGCTCAGCGCCGTTGCTGGAGGGAGCGCGGACATGAGGCGCAAATTTCATGCCGACTTCGAGCTGAGCGAGGCCGTTCTCCGCCTGACCCTATCCGAGGCCGACCGCCAGTTCGACACGCTGGTGGTCGACCCGATAAACCCGCGTGCCGAGGACCTGCTGCTCGCTTGCTTTGTGCCGCTGCCCTGGACGGCGGACATGACCGTGACGTGCAACTTTCCGGCGCGCCACTGGGAGCGCAGCAGGCCATCCACGTTCTGCAACGCGATCCTCGAGGCTGCGCGGCGTGAGCTCTCTGCCAGGGGGGCGGCCAATGCCTGAGCCCATCCTCACCTGGCGCCGGATCAGTGCTGACGTCGGCCAGGCCGAGCACAACGGCCGCTGCTACCAGCTCCTGCGGTACCGGCCCGCCCGTGGCCCGCCTGTCGGCGCTCTCTCCCACACCCTGTTCGGTCTCTGGATCGGACCTTTCTTGGACGGCGCGGGCGCGCATCTGTGCGCCCGGCCGTCGGCGCGCGAGCTCATGGCGTGTGCCGAGTGGTGGGCGGCGGAACTGCCGCCCATCGCCCGGGACGCTGCACCTTCAGAAGACCCCGGCGGGGGCGGAACGGACGGCAAGGCATGCAGGCATCAGGACAACAGGACGGCCGCCTGATCGGGTCGGACGAGTGGCTGCAGGGCCGCTTCCTCTGGCTGAAGGACGTGCGCCGGGACGTCTCGCTCAGCATGACCGCCCGCATGGTCGGCCACGAGCTCGTGCTGGCGCACACGAACCGCCAGAGCATGCGCTGCGATCCCCGCCTCAGCGACATGGTCGACAATCTCGGCATCTCCGAGCGGACGCTCAAGCGCGCGATCGCCGAGCTGGTCGACCAGGGCTGGCTCGTGCGGTCGGTGAAGGGCCGGGGGCGCGGCTCAGACTATCGCTTCCGCTTCCGCAACCGGCTGGTCGTCATAAAGGGTGACAGAAATGGCACCCATTCCAGCTCCGAAAGGGTGTCAGAAATGGCCTCCTTTGAGAGCGGAAAAGGTGTCAAATCTGGCCCCCTTTCGGATGGCAAAAGGGTGCCAATTTTGTCCAAAAAGGGTGCCAGATCTGTCATCCCCCATAATATAGCTAAACCAGAACTGAACCAGGAGGCGCGCGCCCACACACGTGCAGGCGCGCGAGGCGGCTCGCCGCGTTCGCCAGGTTCGAAACTCTCCGACAACCCGAACGTCGTCGCCGAGGCCGAGCGCGCGGTCGCCCGGTTCCGCGACGGCCACACCGACGCGATCGCCGAGCTGCAGCCGTGGGTGCGCGGCCACGTCCTCGCCGCCGGCCTGCTGACCGACGCGGAGCGCGAGACCGCCGGCGTCGGTGCCGAGAAGGGATCAGCGCCATGACCACCGACAGCACGCCGACCCAGACCGCCGAGACGAAGCGCGACCGGGTGCGCCGCCTGCTGCTCGAGCCGCTTGGCTTCCGCAAGTCGGCCAACGTCACCGCCGAGCGGCAGAAGGCGATCCTCGACCAGGTCTGCGACGAGCTCGCCTATCTCAGCGACGAGGGGCTGGCCCGGGTCCGCGAGGCGCTGCAGGCGAAGGGGCAGGGCAAGGCACGCGACTGCTGGCCGGAGCTCGCGAGCTTCCGCGCCTATGCCGAGATGGCCGAGCCGCGCCCGATCGAGGAGCTGCCGGCGCTGCGCCGCTGGTTCGGCTCGATCGAGGGGCCGAAGGCCATCAACGAGCGGACGCTGGTCGAGACGTGGGTCTGGTTTCAACGCCACAAGCGGCCTCCGGTCACGCCCGCAGATCGTCGGCAAGTTTTCGAGCGCTCCGAACGCAACCGCCGGAAGCTGACCATCATCGAGGAGCGGATCGCGGCGGGCCGGGAGGTCGACGCCGAGGACCGGGACTGGGTGCGGCGGTACCGGGAGAAGCGGGACTACCTCGAGCAATTGGTCGAGCAGGAGCGCGGGGCGAAGGGGCAAGAGGCATGATCGGAGAAACGATGACGCGCAGGATAAGCGACGAGGACCGGCGGCTGATCGACGAGGCCCTCGGGCAGGGCAGGGCGACCGTCAAGCGCAAGGCAGCGCCGGCAGAGCGGCAGCCGCTCGACTGGCCGGACAAGATCGCTCTGCCGCGCGAACGCTCGGGCGTACCCGTTCGCGCCGAGCGCCGTACTGTCCCGGCCGAGATGTCCGTCCAGCAGGCGCTGGAATGGGCGTTCCGGCGCGAGAAGGTGCACCTCGAGCTACCGGACAACCGACCGGCGGAGGAGCGGGGGTTCGGGTTCGGGATGGAACACGTGCTGATCGAACGGGCGAAGCTCGGTGGCGTGCGCATCGACACGTCGATCGGCCGCAGCGAGCCGCACGAAGATGCTGAGGCGATTGCAGGCATACTCGCTGGGCTGCCGGGATTGCTCGGCGGGAGGTTCGTAGCAATCAAGGTCGCCGAGTGCGCTCGGACTGGACTGACGCCGGATTGGATGCCGGGGGCGACGCCCAAGCTTGTACCTCTGGACTGGACCCGCCGCCGACCTGGTGAAGTCGCCAGTAGTCAGGCGCTCGAGGAAATCGAGGTTCGCTACAGGGGGCGTCGTCGGCGGAGGGTCATCAACTGGACGCCGTGCGAGTACGCTCCATCGTGGTCTACAATTGCGCATGCGCGCGCGGTTTATCGTGATTGGTGGTTCGCCCTCTCGCATGTCCGCCGCGCCCTCCAGTCATCGTCTGTTCTGAGACACACCAACATCAACGACCTTATGCCTCCGCAGCAGCCGTGGGGTCAGGACCTCCGAAAACCGGACTGGAAACCTATCCCGCCACTGCGCAGCTGGACCGGGCGACCGCTTGCAGGCCGATGATGCGCCTTTCGAGCGTGATGTTGGGACGCGATGGCGTCGGAGGTTGCATCACCCTGTTTCGCGACGATAGCTTTACGAACGTGGCCTTGAACTTCTCAGGGTATGTGAGGGCGATGAGCGACCTAGACTCATCCAGAACCGTATTTCGTGCGCTACGAGGTGTCGCCTGGCTGGTGATCTTTACCGGCGTGTTGGTGGCTGTGCTGTTGTGGATTGCTCGTGACGCTGGGACCACTTCAGGCTCGGCCTCCGGCGCGACATCACTCGTCGTTGGATTGGCAGTCGGCGGTGCGATCTCTACAGGCGGTCTCGTGCTGCTCGCGATTGCGCATCTGGGATTGGTCCAGGTTGCGGTTTTCGATGCCGGCCAGGAGACGACTGGCGATGGCTCGGTCGCATCCGCGCGCCCGGTGCTAGTTCAGTCGAACGCTCTGATTTCTCCCATCGGGGACGATCACGCAGACCGATCAACCGTCTACCGAGGCACTGTCGTTAGGGACGGTGGAGATCACCTAACGGCGAATGGACAACGGTTCGCGTCCGTGGAAGACGCGAAGGCGGACATCGATCGGCGGCTCGAGCAATCATCAACCTGAGATCGCCGTCCATTGGCAGCCCTGCGGTAGATCCTTGTTGACAGATCGGGACTCGAGTGGTTTGACATCTAACCAGCAACCGATTTGCGCCCGGCAGAGAGTTCCTCCGCTGGGCGCTTCTCGTTTCAGCCCCGTCCATCGCCGCTACCCCCGCACCCTTCGGGTCCTTCCGGGCCTCGAGGGTATACGGGGGCGCTGAGCGCATGTGCTTAGGCGGGGTAAGCAAGTTCGAAAGCCTAAACCAATTGGGCTAAACCACTAAGCCTTCGGAGCAGTCCAGATGAACGTCAGCGCCTCTGCGCTGGCTGCGAAGCTCGGCGTGACGCGGGGCCGGATCAGCCAGCTCGTCAGCGAAGGGAAGCTGGACGGCTGCTACCAGGGCGAGGGCAGGGGCCGGCGGTTCGATCTCGGCAAGTCGGCCGAGGCGCTCGGCAAGCGGCTCGACCCGGGGCAGATGATGGGCAACGGCGCGGACACGCGCCGCGCGCTGCACGACCTGGCGAGCGGAGCTGACGGCGAGGACGAGGCACCTCGTCGCCAGCGCCCGGACGGCGTGCTCGATGGCAGGGACCCCGACCGCTACGAGCTGGCGCGGACGCAGAAGGCCGAGGAAGAGGCGCGCAAGCTGCGCCGCCAGAACGCCGAAGCCGAGGGCACGTTCGTCCTCGCCTCGTCGGTCGAGCGCGAAGTCGCCAAGCAGCTCGGGCAGGAGATCGCGGAGTTCGAGATGGTTCTGCGCGACGGGGCCCGGCGGATCGCCGATGAGCTCGGCGTCGACTTCGGCCGGGCGCGCCAGCTGCTCGTGCAGACCTGGCGGGCCCATCGAGGCGCGCGCTCCGAAGCTGCGGCGGAGACCGGCGAAGGTGTCGAGCTGTCCGACGCCGAACGGGCCGAGGACATCTGATGGGTTTCTTGGCGTCGGCCGAAGCGATCGTCGCGCGGGCGGTGGCCCGGGCGATGGCGCCGCCACCTCCGCCGGACATCACGAGGTGGTGCGAGGAGAACATCGAGTTCGACGAGCGCTCGCCGCTGCCGGGCAAGTTCCGGATCGAGCGCTTTCCGTTCCTGCGCGAGATCCACGAGGTCCTCTCGCCGGAGCACCCGGCACGCGAGGTGACGGTGCGCGGCTCTGCGCAATGGGGCAAGACGGTCTCGGTGATCCAGCCGACCATCGCGGCCTGGCACTCGAGCACCGCGCTCGACAGCCTCGTCGTTCATCCGACCATGTCTGCTGCGACAGAGTGGGTGAACAACAAGTGGCTGCCGATGCGCCGGCAGGCGCCCGACCTGCGTCGTGTGTTCGGCGACGCGCGGAGCGGCGAAAAGAAGGATACGACCTTCAACCAGGAGACGGTCGACCGGAACGGGTCACTGAAGGTCGCCTCGTCCGGGTCGCCAGCCGACCTGACCGGAACCTCGCGCCGGCTCGTCGTCATGGACGACCTGTCGAAGTACGAGCCCACGCCGCTCGGCGATCCCGAGGCGCTCGCGGTGTCGCGGGCCAGCGGCTTCGAGGACGCGAAGATCTTGCGGGTCAGCACGCCGATGATTTCGGGCACCTGCAGGATCACCCGGTCGTTCAATCGTGGCGATCGGCGGTTCTACCACGTGCCCTGTCCGCATTGCGGGCACGAGGCTCCGCTGACCTGGGAGAACTTCCGCCGCAACCTCGATCCCGAGCGGCTCGCGGCGGCGCACTTCACGTGCGATGCCTGCGGTTGCGTGATCGGGCACGCCGACAAGGAACGGATAGTCGCCGCAGGCCGGTGGGTCGCACACAATGCAGCCGGTGATCACCCATCGTTCCATCTGTGGCGCGCCTACGCGCCGCAGCGGGACTGGGCCTCGATCGCGCACGAGTATGCGCAGGTCATGGGCTGGTCGCGGCTCGAGGTGACGGCCGAGACCGAGGCTGGGCTCGCGACGGCCGTCGAGGCCGAGACCGAGCAGACGTTCTGGAACGATGTGCTCGGGCTGCCTTACGAGCAGGCGAGCAAGGGGCCGGACTGGGAGGCGCTGCGCGATCGGGTCGAGAACGCCGATCCGGCCGACCAACGACCGCGCGGCATTGTGCCATCGCGGGGCGTGATCCTGACCTGCGGCGTCGACTGCCAGGCGGACCGGATCGAGCTGCACGTCGTCGCCTTCGGCGAGCAGTACCGGCGCTGGACGGTCGATTACGTCGTGATCCCGCATCATATCGGTGATGACGAGGGCAGGGCGGCGCTCGATGCGTACCTGAAGGCGACGTGGCGGACGGAGAAGGGGCTTCGGCTACCGCTCGACATGCTGGCGATCGATGGCGGCACATACACCGAGGACGTCTGGTCCTGGGCGAAACGCCACCCCTGGAACCGGGTGATCATCGTGAAGGGCTCGTCGTCGCAGACCGGCCCTATCCTGACGCCGCAGAAGTTCGAGCGGCGGGCAGACGGCAAGGCGAAGCGCCGGCAGAAACGGGCGTTCATGCTGAACGTCAGCCAGCTGAAGGCCGACTTCTACACGTGGCTCGCCAAGGACGATCCGCTCGAGCGCGGCTTCGTCGCCTTCCCGGTCGGGCTCGGCGACGAGTACTTCCGACAGATCACCTCGGAGGTCCGGGTGATCAAGCGCAGCCGGGCCGGGGTCGCGACGAGCCAGTGGGACCTGGTCGAGCCGACCCGGCGCAACGAGGGCCTCGACACGATGAACTATGCCGAGGCCGCGGCGCGCCGGAAGGGCTGGACCTCGAACACGGCCGACCAGTGGGCCGTGCTCGAGGCGCAGCGCGCGGCCGAGCCACAAGATGCACAGGCCGACCTGTTCGACGCTGCCGTCCCGGCCGCGCCGGCGGTCGCGCCGACCCCGACACGACCGGCGCAGCCGACCGCGGCCGAGGCCAAACCCGATCAACCCGCCGACGACGGCACATGGATACCGACGAGGAGCGACTGGATATGAGCAGTTTCAGCCAGGCTCAGCTCGACGCGCTGAACGCGGCGATCGCCATCGGTGCGACCCGGGTGACCGTCGACGGCAACACGACCGAGTACCGGAGCCTCGACGAGATGTTCCGAGTCCGCGCGAAGATGCAGCAGGAGCTGGCCGACGCAGCCAGCGCGCGACCCACGCACATCCAGCCCCGGTTCGAGCGGCCCCTCTGATGTCGACGATAGATCGGATCATCGGCCACCTCGCCCCGGGGATGGCCCGTCGCCGCATGCAGAACCGTCTCGCCCTGGAGACCGTCACGGCGCATTACGAGGCAGCCCGCGCGGGGCAGACCCGAGGCACGGCCTGGCGGCCGAACCGGAGCGACGCCGACGGCGCGGCGCGTGGCGGTCGCGACCGGTTGCGAGCGATCGCGCGGGACATGCTGCGCAACTCGCCACTGGCCACGCGGGCGCAGGCGGTGATCGCGAACAACGTGATCGGCGACGGGATCATCCCAAAGGTCGCCAGCGATGACGAGGCCGCACGCCTCGAGCTGCAGCAGCTGGTCGAGCAGCACCTCGACACGGTCGCGATCGACGCCGACGGGCGGCAGAACCTCTACGGGCTGCAGCGTCTGGCGATGCAGACGATCGTGGAATCCGGCGAAGTGCTGATCCGCCGCCGGCGTCGGCTGCGGCGGGACGGTCTGCCCTTGCCGTTCCAGGTGCAGGTCCTGGAGCCCGACTTCCTGGACGTGACCCGCGACGGCACGACGGACGATGGCCACGTGATCCGCGACGGGATCGAGTACGACCGGGTCGGCCGGCGTGTCGCCTATCACCTCTACAGCGAGCATCCGGGTGCGCTTGGCTGGCGCAGCCTGCGGCAGGAGAGCCGGCGGGTCGAGGCGTCGGAGGTTCTGCACATCTACCGGCAGGACCGGCCGGGGCAGATGCGCGGCGTGAGCTGGTTCGCGCCTGTCGCGCTCTCGATGCAGGACCTGATCGATCACCAGGACGCGCAGCTGATGCGCCAGAAGATCGCGGCCTGTTTCGCGGCGTTCCGAACCAACATTGAAGACGACGAGAGTGATTGGAAGGACCCGGGCGGTCTGTCGACCCTGTCGCCGGGGCGGATCCAGCAGCTCGCGCCGGGTGAGGACATCAAGTTTGCCTCGCCTCCGGGCGTCGAGGGCTATGACGAGTTCACGCGGGCGGTCCTGCGCATGGTCGCGAGCGGCCTCGGCATCACCTATGAGGCGCTCAGCGGCGATCTCTCAAAGGTCAACTTCAGCTCGGCCCGGATGGGGCGGCTGGAGATGGATCGCAACGTGTCGTCCTGGCAGTGGCTGTTGATGATCCCGCAGATGATGCAGCCGATCGGTGCCTGGACGCTCGAGGCGTGGGGCCTGGTCCGCCCGCGTCCCGCCGGCGCGCCCGTCGCGCTCGGCTGGGTCCCGCCGCGTCGGACCATCGTCGATCCCGACCGCGAGCTCCGGGCGATGCGCGACGGCGTGCGCTCGGGCTTCTGGTCCCGCTCTCACGCGATCCGCGAGCTTGGTTACGACCCCGAGCGGGTCCTCGAGGAACATAGGACCGACGCTCAGGCGGCCGATGCGGCCCAGCTCGTCTTCGACTCAGACCCGCGGCGCGTGGCGTTGTCGGGCGTCCTGCAATCCGGCGCGCCGGCGCTGCCATCCGACGAGGACTGATCCATGCCCGACAACGAACTCCTGCTCTACGGCACCGTGGGGGACACCTTCTGGGAAGAAGATTACTTCACCGCGGCGCAGGTTCGCGGCCAGCTCGCGGTCATGTCAGGCCCGATCACGGTTCGGATCAACTCCGGGGGCGGCATCGCGAGCGAAGGGCAGGCGATCTACACGATGCTCGTCGACTATCCCGGCGAGGTGCATGTCGTGGTCGACGGGATCGCGCTGAGCTCGGCGAGCCTGATCGCGATGGCGGGCGACCGGATCACGATGCGGCTCGGGTCCTGGATGCTGATCCACGACCCCGCGCAAATGTTCACGGATGGCCGCGGCACAGAGGACGATCATCGCACCTCGGCGGAACACCTCCGGATCATCGCCGACGCCTATGCCGACGTCTACGCCCGTCGTACCGGCCAGACGCGCGAGAGGGTCCGCGAGCTGATGCAGGCCGAGACCGTGCTGAACGGCGAGATGGCCGTCGAGCTCGGCTTCGCCGATGATCGCGACGAGGAGACGCCGGCGGTGACCGCCGCGGTCTTCGACTTCCGCATGTATCGCAACGCGCCGCGCGAGCTTCGCGAGGCAGCAGAGGCTCTGGGCCCCGCCCCGAGCAGAACGGCCGTTCTGGCCATGGTCGCGGGCGAGCCCCGCCAGAAGAAGGACCCGCAGATGACGCAGAATCCCGAAGGGGCCACGGCCACCGCGCCCAAGCCCGCAACCTCGCCGGCCCCGCCGGCCAATCCGACGCCGCCGGTGGCGGACGGCGCAACCGTGACGATGAGCGCCGACGATGCGGTCCGCGCCGAGCGCACCCGCACCCGGCAGATCATGCAGGCCTGCCGCCAGGCCGGCCTCGAGATGTCGGTCGCGGATCAGCACATCGCGTCCGGCACCTCGCTCGAGGCCGCGCTCGACGACATCACCGCGAAGTGGCAGGAGAAAGGCGACACCGATGCGCCGATGACCGGCGCGCCGGTTGCGCATGTCGGCATGGAATCCCGCGAGAAGTTCGTCATGGGCGCGACGAAGGCGCTGATGGCGAAGGCACGGCTCGAGGGCGGGGAACGCAACGAGTTCTCCTCGCTGACCCTGTCGGAGATGGCGCGCGAGTCGATCGAGATGGCAGGCGAGCGGGTCACCTCGCGCGACCGTCGCGAGATGGTCGGTCGGGCTCTGACCATGGCCGGCATGCACACCACGTCGGACTTCGCCAACATCCTCGCCGACGTCGCCTCGAAAGCGGCGTTGCAAGGCTGGAACGAGGCGGAGGAGACCTATCCGCTCTGGACCCGGGCGGGCTCGCTCAGCGACTTCAAGCCCTCAAAGCGGGTCGGCCTCGGTCTCGTCTCAGCGCTCGAGAAGATCGGCGAGACGGGCGAGTACAAGTACGGCACCGTCGGCGATCGCGGCGAGGAGATCGTGCTCGGCACCTACGGCAAGATCATCGCGATCACCCGCCAGGCCATCATCAACGACGACCTGATGATGCTCGGCGACCTGCCGCGCCGGATGGGGCGTGCCGCGCGCCGGACGGTCGGCAACCTGGTCTACGCAGTGCTCACGACAAATCCCAATATGTCGGACGGCAAGGCGCTGTTCCACGCCGATCACAACAACCTCGGCTCGGCCGGGGCTCCGTCCGTCAGCACGCTCGGCGCGGCTCGCGCGGCGATGCGCACCCAGAAGGACCCGGGCGATCCCAAGGCGACGCTGAACATCTCGCCGCGCTACATGCTGGTCCCGGCGACGCTCGAGACCGCGACCCGGCAGCTGCTGACCTCGACCGTCGACCCGACGTCGCAGAAGGGGCACGCGACCAACCCGGTCAACGGCATGGCCGAGCTGATCGTCGACGGCCGTCTCGACGCCGCCTCGACCACGGCCTGGTATCTCGCGGCCGACCCGAGCGCCTACGACACGATCGAAGTGGCCTACCTCGATGGGAATGACACGCCCTACCTCGAGGAAAAGACCGGCTGGACGGTCGATGGTGTCGAGCTGAAGGTCCGGATGGACGCCGGCGTCGCGCCGCTCGCCTACCAGACCCTCTACAAGAACCCCGGCCAGTAAGCCGCGCTGATCAAATGGCGCGCGGATCAGACCCGCGCGCTGGTTCCACATTCCATCTTACATCTCGAACGGGAGTACCCCGATGAAGAACTACGTTCAGCCCGGCGTGAACCTCACGCTGGCCGCCCCCTACGACGTCGCCTCGGGCGCCGGCGTGCTCGTCGGCTCGATCTTCGGCGTTGCGGCACTCACTGCCGACTCCGGCGACGATGTCACCATCGTCACCGAGGGCGTCTTCGATCTCGCCAAGGTCTCCGCACAAGCCTGGACGGTCGGCGCGCGCATCTTCTGGGACGACAGCACGAAGCTGGCGACCACCACGGCGGCGAGCGGCGCCAACAAGCTGATCGGCGTCGCCACGGCCGCGGCCGCCAACCCGTCCGACACCGGGCAGGTCCGCCTGTCGGCCGCCTTCACGCTCTGACGGCGCCGATGTCCGCCTTCTCGGTCGCGGTGAACACGATGTTCACCGGGCCGCATCATGCCGAGTCCGCGACCTACACGCCGCAGGTCGGGGACCCGGTTGCCTGTCGCGTGATCCGGCGCGCGCCGACCGAGGACTTCGGGATCGGCCGAGGCCGCGTCTCGGTGGCCGGCGTCACTTTCCTCGTCCGCAAAAGCGAAGTGGCAAGCCCACGCGCCGGGGACGTCATCACCGCCGCTGGCGAGCAGCGCACCGTCGACGGCAGTCCCGAGCTCGATCCGAAGGGTCTCATCTGGACGATCGACACGCGGCCTGGCCCAACCTCCTAAGGAGAGTGCGATGAAGAAGATCCGTATCACGGCGAAAGACGGCGCGACGATCACCGGCCCGGTCACGCTGAAACTGACCGGTCCGCAGCACCTCGCACACACCGACGTGCTCGGGGCCCGCTGGCGTCGAGCCGGGCTGTTCGACCTGCTCGAGGGCGAGGCGGTCACCTTCGCGCGCGGTGAGGTCCTCGCGCTCGAGCCCGTCGAGGCCGTCGATCGCGCCGCTGCCGACCCGATCGGGTGGGAGTGGCCGGTGAAGAAAGTCGAGCCGAAGACGGCAAAGGCCGCGCCGGACGAATGATCCGCGTCGAGACGCCGACCCGCGCGATCGACGCGGGGCTCAAGTACAATTTCGAGCTCTTCGAGCGGGGTGTGACCGACGCGGTCGGGATCGCCGAGGAGGAGCTCAAGCAGCGGTGGCGCAGCCAGGTGCGCCGCGCAGGCCTCGGCAACCGCCTCGCCAACTCGATCCGTGGGGCCGCCTATCCGACGAGCACGGTCTCGGCCAACGCAAAGGCCCTCGTGTGGACCCGCGCCCCGAAGCTGATCGCGGCGCATGAGCAGGGGGCGCTGATCCGCGCGCGCCGGCGTCGCTACCTCGCGATCCCGACGGACGCGGCCGGGACCGGTCGCGGTGGGGGACGGATCACGCCGGCCGCCTGGGAGCAGCGGAGCGGTATCGAACTCCGACCGATCAAGCTCCGGCGCGGTGGCGTCCTGCTGGTCGCGGACGATGTCCGGATCAACAGCCGCGGGGCTGCGACGCAGAAGCGGGGCCGCCGTCGTCGCGATGGCATTCTGACCGGCGCACAGAGTGCCGTGATCTTCATCCTGATCCCGCAGGCGAAGCTGCCCAAGCGGCTCAACCTGCAGGACGACGCCCGGGCCGTCGCGGCGGCGCTGCCGTCGCTGATCGCAGCCTATACCGGAGCACGCTGATGCCGAGCACATACGAGACGATCCTGTCTGCGCTCAAGGCCGCGCTCGAGGCTGGCACCGATGCGGTCGTGATGCGCGCCGACGACGCCCAGGAGAGCTTTGCGGTCCCGCCCGAGGGTGCCATCCTGATCGTCGAAGGCGAGCCGGGCGCCCCGGAGCTGCTGATGTCGCCGCTCAGCTATACCTACGAGCACGGCATCGAGCTCGAACTCTACGTCACGGGCGAGAACAACATCACCGGCTTCGACGCGCTGCGCGTCGCGGTCGGCGCCGTCCTGGCGGCGGATCGCTTCCTCGGTGGCGCCGTGACCTGGCTCGACTGGGCCCCGGCGGTCCCGAACGACGACCCGATCGACGGCAATGACGCGATCCGCACGGGACTGATCCCGGTCACCGTCACCTACACCACGAGCAATCCGCTCACCTGATCCCTGAACATAGGAGAAGCCCGATGGGAGAAGCACGCGGCGCGACCGCCGAGATGGCGTTCGCCTTTGAAACGACGTTCGGCACCCCGCCGGCGTCCGGTTATTTCCAGCTGCCGTTCGCCCGGTCGACCGTCGGCCCGATGAAGGGCCTCGTCCCGTCGGAGCTGCTCGGCCTCGGCCGTGATCCGCAGGCACCGACGCAGGACCTGATCGACGTCGCCGGCGACGTCGAGGTGCCGGTCGACCTCAACAACATCGGCTACTGGCTGACCCTGCTGTTCGGCGATCCGGAAACGACTGGCTCCGATCCGTACACCCACGTCTTCACCTCAGGTGCGGCCGAGCTGCCTTCCGCAGCGCTCGAGCAGGCCTGGCCGCAGGTGCCGTTCTTCGAGATGGAGAAGGGACTGAAGGCAAACACGCTCACGATCGAGGCCCGCCGGGGGCGGGGTGCGAACCTGACTGCGACGGTCGGACTGATGGGCAAAGGCGCCGCGACGGACACGAGCTCCGGGGCCGGCACGCCGACCGAACAGGCGCTCGAGCGGTTCGCGCACCCGCATGTCGACATCAAGCGCGATGCCTCGGCGATCTCGTCGATCCTGTCCTGCGGGATCAACTTCACCAACAACCTCGAGCCCCTCGATGCCATCGCCAGTGACGGCGAGGTGCCCTCGATCACTGGCGGTGTGTCGGCGGCCACCGGCACGATCGTCCAGCGGTTCGACAACACCGCGCTGATCACCCAGGCCGACGGCTTCACCTCCTGCGCCCTCGACATCTCCTGGACACTCAGCGCCAGCAAGAAGCTCTCGATCAGCCTGCCGCGCGTCTACCTCGAGCGGCCGAAGATCGAGACCACCGGGCCGAACGGCGTCGACGTCAGCTACAGCTGGACGGCCGCGCAGCAGGCGAACGGCGATCCGATGATGACCGTGACGCTCATCAACTCCATCGCCTCCTACAACGGGTAATCCCATGCTGAAACTGAACCTCACGGGCCGGCCCGAGCGCATCGAGCTCGGGCACGGCGCCGTCCTGATCTGCGATCCGGTCGACTACGACATCGTCCTCGAGGTGATCCTCGAGGCGGAGGGGGCCGAGACCCTCGTCGTGCGTGGGCGCCGCCTCGGTGCGCGCGTGATCACCGGGTGGGAAGGCTTGGCCGACCTCGGAACGGGCGAACCGCTCGAGTTCACGCCTGAGCTCGTGCCCTCGCTGTTGCGTCAGCCGGTCGTCTGGTCGGCGTTCTGGGAACAATACGCCATGCGCGCCTTCGGGATGGTTTCCGAGGGAAACGGCTCGGCGCCCTCGTCCGATGGCACTTCGGAGGGGGACGCGCCTATTGCCAAGGGTGCCGCGACCTCTTCGGTGGAACGTGCGAAGAGTGCCCCGCGCGGGTCGGGCCGCGCAACGCGGAAGGCGAAGCCCTCGGCCAGCTCGAAAGCGAAGAAGCAACCGGCGTCTGGCGCCTGATGCAACGTGCCGGCCGCCAACTTAGGCGGGCCGGCTCCAACGGCGTGCCCGTCGGCTTAGACGTGGTCGCGCTGTTCCAGATGGGCGGCGCGACCGGGGTCGACCTGGCCGCGCTGACCCAATGGCTGCCTCTCCTCGAGGCGGAAACCTTGGCCGCTCTGGATGAGCGACAGGAGCACCCTGAATGACGCAGAACACCTACACGGTGCGGATCGGCGCGGAAGGCGGCGAGACGGTCGAGCTGACGTTCGACAGCATCCGTGGCAGCGCGAAGCAGATGTTCGACCAGATCAAGTCGGGCTCCGCCTCGGCCGATCAGATCGCGGACACCTTCACGCGGGGCGTGCGCGACCAGTCGCGTGCCTTCAACGAGTTGCGCGCCTCCCTCGATCCGGCCTACTCGGTCCAGCGGCGCTACGAGCGCCAGGTCGAGCAGGTCAACCGGGCCGTTCGGGCCGGTGCCGTCGATCAGCGCCGGGCGGCCGCCGTCCTGGCGCTGGTCGAGGACCAATACCAGGACGCGACGGCCGCCGCCGCGCGCTACGGCGGGCAGGTCCGGCGGTTCGACTTCCGCATGCTCACGATGCAGCTTAGCCAGGTCAGCGACATGGCGCTGGCCACGGGCGACCCGCTGCGCGCGCTCGCGGTGCAGGGCTCTGACATCGGGATGCTGTTCGGCGGTCCGGTGGCAATGGGGCTCGGCATGGCGGCAGGGGCTGGCATGATGCTCCTGCCGAGCCTGCTCGATCTCGGCGGTGAGGCCGAGACGCTCGAAGAGAAGTTCGACGGGCTGGTCGGTGCTCTCGACGAATATGCGAGCTATGCGCAGACTGCTCTGACGCCAACGTCCGAGCTCGAAGAGCGCTTCGGTCGCTTTGCCGAGACGGTCCGCGCAAGTGCCGAGCTCATGGCGGGGCTCAGCCTCGATAGTCTTCGCGACGAGGTCGGAGATACCGCCGATGGCCTAACCGAGAGCCTCGGCGAACTCGCCGAATTGATGTCTCGCCTCGACGAGCAGCGCGACAGCCTTGCCGGACAAGTGGCTTCGGGCGTGGCAACCCAATCGCAACTCCAGCTCGTTCGCGACGACATCGCCGGCCTCGAGGAAGATGTCGCATCAGCTGCGAACGAGCTCGGCGTCCTGCCATCCCACGTCCGGATGCTGACGGCCGAGTTTGCAACCTTTTCGCGCGCAGATGGGCCCCGGGAGATCGTGGCGTCTGCCACCGCGATCCAGTCCATTCTGGACCAGATGCGCGAGAGCGGCGCGCAACTAAGTCCTGAGCTGCGGAACGTCGCCTCGATCATGGACGAAGTCGTCCAGAAGGGCGCGCTCGCCGCCTTGGCGGCTGAGGACCTCGGCCACGAAAGCCGATCCGCCCGCGACATATTCAAGGACGTCTCGAGCTGGGTCGGCCAGGTCGCTAGCGGCATTGATGATGCCAGCTCTTCGGCCGGACCGTTCGAGCGCATCTGGCAATCCGTGCTGAAGCAGACCGAGGACATGGCGGCAGCTGCAGCAGAGGTCGAGCGCTACGCGCGCGGCATCTCTGCGACGGCTCGCATCCCCGGCATGGCCGACCTGACGGACCAGTACGGCACCCAAGCCGGATTCATGCGCGAGCAGCTCGAGCTGCAGCAGCAGATCGCCCGAATCGAGGCGCGTCGCGCGGCGACCGATGCCGCGAGCTCCGTTCTCGACATGGGCGGGCTGGGCATGAATCCCGACGAGCTGCGCGCGCTCGAGGCGACGATCGGGCGGATCGCAACCGCGACCTCGGATGCCGATCTTTCCCGCCTGTTCGCCGAGGCGCAGCAGCAGATCATCGCCGCCAACGATGGCGTCGAAGGCATGGAGCGCGCGGCTCTGAACGCCACGCTCGCGCTCGGCACGGCCGCGACCACCATGCGCGAGTTCGCCGGGGCTCAGAACGCGGCCGTCGGTGACGCGCGAATGCTGACCGCAGCGCTCGATGATGCCGACACCTCCGCGCAGACGGTAGCGAACCGCCTGGCCGTGCTCGGCCATGACAGCACGGCCGAGGGTATCCGCGCGTTCCAGCGCGAGATGGGCATCGCCGTTGACGGGATTGTCGGGCCCGACACGCTCGCCGCCATCGACCAGGCGCTCGCCCAGCTCGACGAGATGCGCGCCGCCTCGAGCGCTGCCGCGACTTCGAACACCGAACGCGCAGCGGCTTCGGACGCCGCCGCCACGAAAGAGGCGGAGACGGCTGCCGTCGCTGCCCGCGCGGCCACCAGTGTCAAGGATGCGACCGCCGGTCTCGAGAAGGCCGTCTCGGTCGAGATGGTCGGTGCAGTCGAGGCGATCGTCGTCGCGGAGAGCGCCGCGCAGGGCGCCGGGCAGCAAGTGGGCGATGCAACCGTCGCCGGGCTGTCCGACGGTCTCTCTGGCGCCGTTTCGGCTGTCAGCGAGGGTATGGAGCTGGTCCCGGCCTCTGTGCTCGCGCAAGCCGCTCCTTCGCGCGCCGCGGGCGTCTCCGTCGGCGAGAACATCGGCGACGGCATCAGCGCAGGCATGCGGTCCCGCTTGGACAACATCACGACGACGGCGCGCTCGATGGCGCAGATCGCCACCTCGACGGTGCGCTCCGAACTGCAGATCCAGTCTCCATCGCGTGTCATGGCCGAGCTCGGCGCCTACTCGGCCGAGGGCTTCGCGGAAGGGTTGGAGGAAGGTGGCGAGGCGGCCGAAGATGCGATGGAAAGCCTCGCCGATCGCGTCCGCGAAGTCGCGGAACGCGAGCAGGACATGATCGACGCCGGCCGGAAAATGGGGTCCGATCTCGTGTCGGGGATCATCGACGGCATGGGGCGCGGCGATCTCGGCGGTGGCCTCGAGGATCTGCTCGGCGGCTTCCAGGGCGACTTCACAGGCTGGCTCACGCAAGGGCTCGGCGCGAACTTCGGCACGATGATGCAGACGGCCGCCCCGATCCTCGGCGGTGTCAGCGCGGCGATGCAGCTCATCGACGGGTTCTCGAGCGAGGAAACCATTGGGGAAGGGCAGCGGGGCCGGCTCGGTGTCAGTGGCTCCTACGTCGACGACTGGGAGCGGATCAGGCGCGAGACGTTCTGGGGGCTCTCGTCTTCGACCTCGACCGAGTACGATCGGAATGCCCGTGCCAGTGCCGAGGCGACGAAGTCCGTTGCCGCCATGACGGCCGGCGTCGAAGACATGGCCGCTGTGTTCGGCGGTGCTGTCGGCGACGTCCGCGCCGTGTCCGTCGAGTTCGATAGCCGGAACGGCGGCAGCCTCGCCGACGGCCTGCAGGCGCTGAACGAGGCGGAAGCGATCGCTGCGCTCGGCACTCGTAGCCTGACTCGTGAATACGAGACCCACGCCGGCGCACTCGAGCGGATCTCGTCGGTTGCCGGAACACTGCGCCTGACCGACGGCATGTTCGGCCTCTCGGGTCGCACGGTCGGCCCAGTCATGGCGAACGACGCATCACGGGCCTTCGACCGGTTCGGCGGCCCGGACGCCTACGCCGCAGGCGCCCAAACGATCTTCGGAGGCATGTCCCCGAGCGAACAGCTGAAGGTGCTTCGGCAGCAAGTCGCGGCGCAGGCTCGTGGCACGGGATACTCCTTGAGCGATGTCGACACCGCCGCCGAGGTGTCCCGTCGGTTCCAGACTGCCAACAAGAACCGCAACTATGGCAACGCCGCTTTTCTGGCGTCGATTGCCGACTCCGCGGCCCAGATGGATCGATTGCGCGAGACCATCGCGGGCACGGGTAGCGCTGCGAAAGAGGCGGCGGCGGCGCAGCGCGAAGCCGCGCGGGCCGAACGTGAGCGCATGGTAAGCGAGCAGCGCGGTCTGGAGATCCAGCGGCTCCAGGTGCTCGGTCAGGAGCACAAGGCTTTCCAGCTTCAGCTGGCGGAGACGCCGGCACATCTGCGTCGCGCCACGATCGCGCTGCGCGATGCGCAGGACGCGGCGGCCTACCAAGCCGAGCGCACCGGTCTGGTCGATCGTCTCCTGACGGCGCGCGGCGACCAGATCGAACTGGACAAGCGGTGGCTCGACAGCCTGCACGATCGCAACCGGGCGCTCGGGGAGACGATCCTGAAGGAGGAGCGCGCCGCTGCCGCGACGGCCGAGATGGCCCGCGCGATGTCAGAATACGCCGATGCCCTCGACCCCGAGGACTTCGGCAGCCGGCTCGAGTATATGATCGAGTATGCCGCCCGCAGGAGCGGTGAGCGGACCGGTGGCGGTGCCGTGTCCTACGTCGGACCGGTCAGCGCCAGCGGCTCCACCTCGACGGTCAATGCGGACGCGCCGCAGACCGTGGCCCTGCTGCGCGAGGTCAAGCAGTTGCTCGAGTCCGGTCTCGGAAGCTCGGCCGCTACGACCAAGCGCATCGAATCCAGCCTTCGGCAAATCCGTGACAACGGCGTCTTCGTCAAGAACCCCCCGAGGGCCCGTCTGAGGGTGACCAGCTCATGAGCCTTTACGTTGTCGAGCGCCAGCTCGGGCTGTCCGACCTGACAAGCGTCACGTCCGACGGCGTCACTCTCGGGTTTCCGGACAGTGCCTGGAACTACAACGGCGCCACCAGTTACAACAAGAACGACCTCGTGGTGCGCAACTTCTACTGGTATCAGTCGCTGGTCGGGTCGAACGCCGGGCATGATCCAGAGGATGATGACCAGGACGACCCGAGCTACTGGCTGAAGGTTGTCGCGGTCGCGCTATTGCGGCTCTTCGACAGCGGGGTCGATACCCGCCTCGGCGAGGATCCGGAAATCGTAGTAGGAGACTGGGGGCCGATCAGCGGACCCGTCGTCATCAACTTCGACGACATCGCCCACACGAAGGTCGACACCGTCTACCTCGAAGGGCTGAAGGATGCGACCTCCGCGCGCCTGCAGGTCTACGATAGCAGCGACGTGCTGGTCTACGATCAGACCAAGACGCTGATCGACGAAAGCCCGATCTATGACTGGCTGACCTGGCTGACCTACGAGGCCGACGACTTCTACCGCACGAACGTCCTGTTCTGGGATGTCCCGGCCTTCTCTGGCTACCGGATCGTCCTGACGCTCGAGGGCGGCCACCCGGCGATCGGCGAGGCGTTCGCGGGTCGCCGCGTCTACCTTGGCGACTTGAACAACGGCGGCAGCACCGACACCGACGACTTCTCGTCGAAGGACCGCAACGTCTGGGGCGATGTCGAGCTGGTCGAGCAGGGCTATGCGGAGATCGCCGACTACGTCGTCGGACTGAACCGCAGCCAGAAGCAGTTCGTGCAGCGCATCGTTCGGCGCAACCGGGCGAAGGTCCAGCTCTGGACCCCGCCACCCGACTTCTCGTTCACCGACGCTACGATCCTCGGATATCCGCGCGACGGCGTGGTGTTCCCGATGTCGAGCGATTTCCGCCTGACGGCGTCCATTCCCATCACCGGCATCAAAGCGAGCTGAGACATGGCTGAAGTTACAACGACGATTTCCCTGCTGCCGGCGACGGCTCAGATCCACGAAGACGGCTACTCAGGCATCATGCAGGCCTGGGCGGCAGCCCTTCCGAACCACAGCGCCGAGATCAACGCGGTTAGCGCCGAGATCAACGTGGTGGCCGCAGAAATCAACGTTCAGGCCCAGGCCGCGCTTGCCGCCGGCCGCTGGTATGAGGATGTCGACACTGGTATGTCCGAAACCTCGTCCGGCGAGACCTTTTCGACCACCAACAAGGCCGGTGAGTTCGAGCTTTACCTGAACAACGACGATGACGATCTTCTGCTCGGAACCTTCCCGACGCAGACCGCGCTACTCGCAACACAAAGCGCTGTCGAGACTGCACAGGTTGCCGCCGAAACCGCCCGTGACCTTGCCGAAACCTATGCTGGTGCGGTCGATCGGGCCACTTCGGTTGCGGGTTTGGTCGATCCGTCTACCGTTGCCAATGGTGCGCACGCCATCGTTTCCGGGAGCGGCGACCCAGACATCGACGGTCTCTATGAAGAACAGTCGGATACTTGGGTGCGCATTGGAGACACCGGCCTCGCCAGCAAACTTGCTCAGGCCGCCTTCAACCGGTTCTCGGCTGGATACGGTGACTTTCAAGGTGCCGGAGATACAGTGCCTATCGTGGCAACCACGCGAGGCGATGGCACAGGACTCGCTATCCTATTCGGGTTCAACAGGGTCTTGGGGCGACTGGTCGGCGAAGGTATCCCCGACGAGCCTGTGCAGGACACCATCGACTCGAGCTTTCCTGGACACGCCCTCTACAACGGGGAAGGCCCGATCATCCCCATCGTCGGCAACTCCGACTCTGGAATCATCTTGGGTTACGATCTTTCGACGGACAAGCTGGTGGGGGCGGGTCTCGCCGCGTCTTCGAGTTCGCCGCAACGCGAGCGCCGCGACAAGACGGTTCCGACTGCCGATATGCTTCAGGCTATGGTCTACGGTCAGTCGTGGAGCCTTGGCACCGGCTCGGACGGCCCGCTCACGACCGTTCAGCCCTACAACAACATCACGTTCTCCAGCGGTCCGGTGACCGGCTCGTCAGGCACCACGTCCAAGGCGCTTGTCGAGGGCGCAAACGAGAGCCCGTGTTCGATCATCGCCAACATGGCCTATTCCTACGGTCTCAGCCTTGGCGCTTTCGGAGACGAGCAGGTGTTCTTTGCGTCGTCTGCGGGGCAGGGGTCGCGAGAGATCGACGAGCTCGACGCGGACAGCACCCGCTGGGAGCTCGTGCAGGACCAGCTGACCGACGCGGGCACCATTGCCGCCAACGCGGGAGACACCCACAAGATCGCTGCGATGTGCTGGATCCAGGGCCAGGCGGACATCGCCAGTCCGGTGACGCCGCAGGAAACCTACTACGGCCTGTTCACGGCGATGGCCGACGATTTCGCGGCGGAGGCGACGGGGCAGACCGGGCAGACCGAAAGCCCGGTGATCCTCTACACCCAGACGGCACGGCTCACGTCTTCCCGCGATCAGGTCGCGCTCGCACAGCTCCAGGCCGACGGCTACGGCGACATCATGTATCTTGTGACGCCGGAGTATTTCCTGCCGTTCAGCGACGATGATCTGCACCCTACGGAAGTCGGCCACCGCTGGTATGGGGCATATCTCGGCCGCGCGCTGGCGGAAGTGCTGGCGGGCTACGAGCCGCAGCGTCTCAAGCCTCTAGGTGCGATCACCCACGGCGCGGAGGTCCACATTCGCTTCAAGGTGCCGCGCGGCCCGCTGGTCTTCGACACGTCGAATATGGAGCCGATGACCAATCACGGGTTCCAAGTGAAAGACGACGGCAGCACGGTTTCGATCGCAAGCCTGCGCATTCGCGACGACAAGGTGGTCATTCGTTTGGCTGATGCCCCGACTGGTCCGGTAACCGTCTCCTACGCGCTCTCGGAAAGCCAGTCGTGGGTTGGCGCCGAGCAGGTCTCCGGGGGCAACCTTCGCGACAGCTCTGCCGATACCGTGCTGATCTCCGGCGTCAGGCGGCCGCTCTTCAACTGGTCCCCCCACTTCGCCTTCACCGCGCCCATCTCCGAGGAGTAGAGACATGGCCAACCCGTTCTTCGTTCTCAACGTGCCCTCGACCAACGCGGTCGGGACACTCGACCCCGCCGACGTGACCCTCTACGGAGACGCCGAGGTTGGCGCGTGGGGGCACTGGCTGTTCGGGCCCGATGCTGACAGCTACTACGGCCTGAATGGTCGGCAGCTGACCGAGCAGGACGCCGCGCCGGCGTTCTCGACGAACTATGTCAGCTTGCCGGTGGCGAACGGTGACGCGCTGCTGACCGGCTTGAACCCGATTACCGCCGGGCTGACCAGCTGGACCTTCTGCGGCGTCCTGCAGCGGCCCGCCGCGCTTGCGGCGACGGTGAGCCTGTTCGGCAACATCGTGGGTAGCCAGGGCTCAGGCCTCTACCTCGCCTCCGGCGTGCGCATGGCGGCAAACTATGGCGGATCGAACCAGACGGCGAACTCGTCCATGCTGCTGCCGGATGACGAGCCGGTGTTCGTCGGGGTTTCGATGGACTGGTCGACCTCGATCAACAATCTCAACTTCGTCCTCGGCGGCGTCGGGCAGTCGAACCACTCAAAAGGCACAGGTTCGCTAGCACACCGCGACGCAGCCTTCGCTGTCGGCAACCGGGACTCCGCGTCAGCCGACGCGAACCTCGTGCGTTTCCACGAGGCGATGATGTTCACGTCAGCCCTGACGCCGGCGCAGATGAACGCCATCAACACCCGATCGGTCACGCGGATGGCAAACCGCGGCGTGGTCATCGACGGTCCCGTGTAGGCGGCTGACCACAACATTCAACAATGCGACTGATGAACAAGCCACCATCAAGAGCTCTGTTATTTCCGAGGTAATCAACATGTCATATGTAGAAGTAGAGTTGCCATCATCTATTGATATTAAAACAGCCCAAGAACTGGTTCAGAGCGGGCGGTTGACGCTAGTGCAAGACTCCGCAAATGTTGCGGGAGCACAGTGGTCTGAGTCTATGGTTGAGCGCTTCTTCCTTGACATGCTGGAGGCTTCAGGTGGCGCGAAATTTCAAAGAGTGGGCCCGCGGGATTCAAGACCCATCGCCGGAAGACCCGGAATTCGAGTCTATCTTCTCGAACTTACTTGCGCCGGGAGCGAACGCGCTCACGATCCCGATCTTACCGAGCAAGACATCGCTTGCTGGCTATTGCTATTGGAACGTTGAAAGTTGCTGTGATAAACTCGGCGGAAAATTAATTTTTGGTTGGCAAGTTACAACTATTAAGAGGTTTTTCGTGCAAGCCGTGCACCACGCAGTCTGGGAAGCGCCGGATGGCAGATTAATTGACCCGACGCCCAAACTTGCTGCGAGCCCTCACAGCGGTACGTTTTGCCCGGACGGATCTGATCTGAATTTCCACGCCTTTGATCGTTTCCCAAAGAGAGTTTGGGCAGTCAAACATCAGGACGCACAAGAATGGAAGAGATACGATCTGATGTATGACCGCCTACGCATTGAGCAAGTAAAGTTTGGTACCGCTTCGAACAAACTCTCTGATTTTGAAAGGCTAGATCGCCCGAAGTGGAAAAAAGCTGAGCAGAGAATGCTTCACCGTGCATCACGTAGGGGAGAAGAGTGTCTGTGTGGTTCCGGTAAATCGTATGGCCGCTGTCACGGTCTGTGAGGCAAGCTACTGAGCCGCATTAGGCAGCGGCTCCAAGCCTTATCAATTCGATAGCCTCGAGAATAGGCTTTGGCCCGCGGCCTAGATGCTTATCAATCGGCGGAGGTCAATACCAAACCGGTCGGTAGAGGCTGACTCATGGCAATTAGCGATCTCATCAAGTCGCGTCGACTATGAGGACGAGGAATTCGTAGCGGCCAGCCTTTTGCTCGTCTTTCGAAGCAATGGTGGAGTCGACTTTCGACAAAAACATGGGTTAGACCGAATGGCACTCTTGAGAATGGCGAGAGGCATCGCCGACCACTTCCCGATCCGCGTGACAGAATGGGCCATGATCGTGCCGGCCTTCGGCATGGGCGTCGCGCTCTGGCTGCAGGACGATATGTTCACCACGTCGCCGAGCTTCGCAAAGCTCGCACAATGGGGCGACGAAAGCATGTGGTGCGTCCTCGTGTTGCTCTGTGCCGTTGCCCGGCTGGGCGCCCTGACGATCAACGGCAGCTTCCAAGCGTTCCCCTACACGCCACACCTGCGCGCAGCGGCCTCCCTCATTGGGATCACCTTCTGGGGCCAGTACTCAATCGGGTTTCTCGCGGCTGCCCTCTACGGAGGCGGTGCTTGGTCAGGAGTGATCGCCTACTCGACGTTCGTGATCCTCGAGCTCGTCAATCTGTCCCGGTCGACCGGCGACATCCGCCGGGTGAGGGGGAAGTGAATGTGGGACTCGCTCAAAGATGCCGCCTGGCTCGACAGTGCCAGCGCCTTTCTTCTGGCTGTAAGTGCCGTCCTCGCCGTTCTCTTTGGCTATCGGTCGGCGCGACCGCGTGGTGAACAGCCGGCTGAGCCGCAGCAGCTTTCGGTCGCTGGTGCTCTGATCGATGGTCAGGAGGCGAGAAAGCTGCGCGCGTCGATCGATGCCAACACCGACGCGCTGCACAACAACACCGAGGCTGCCAAGGGCGTCTCGGTCGCCGCAGAGCGCATGGAACGTTCGCTCGGCGATGTGAAGGACGAACTAATCCGGAGTCAGTACCGCAAGTAGCAAGGGCAGGGCTTTGCTCTGTCGAAAGCAAGGGGTCGGCAGTTTGACGTGATGCCGAGCACGGGCCCCGTCGAAATCTGCCGCTGATCACCACAACCGTCAATTGAAACCAGCCCGCCTCGCGCGGGCTTTTCCGCGTCCACGCGACGCTCATCCATGGAGACGCGACATGCGCTTCGTTCCCAACTCCCGCACGATCATCGCCCGCGCTCACTCGATGTGGGCGTTCTACCTCGGCCTGCTGTTCATCTGGTTGCCCGAGATCATCTACCTCGCCGCCGGCATCGACACGAACCCGCGCGTCTGGTTCATCCTCGGCACGGTCGCGATCCTCTACGGCATCGTCGGCCGGTTGCTCGACCAGTCGATCGACCGCTCGAAGGTCGAAAGCCCGGCATGGATCGCTGGCCTGGCTGTGCTCGTGGTCGGCGCGGTCCTCTGGTCCGACATCCGGACGCCGGCGCCTGAACCGCGCCTCGAGCCGCTCCCGGTCAGCCAGACGGCCGAGTCCGCCACGATGGGCGTCGCCGTCCCGCTGGTCGCCCGGTGGGAGGGGCTGCGCACCGAGGCCTACCTCGACCCCGTCGGCGTCCCGACCATCTGCTACGGGCACACCAGCGGCGTCCGGCTCGGTGACCGCATGAGCGAGAGCCAGTGCCAGGCTCTGCTCGACACGGAACTCCGCGACTACCGGGCAAGCCTGCACCACTACTTCACGCCGCAGACCATTTCCGGCCGCCTGACGCCGTACCGGGACGCCGCCTACACCTCGTTTGCCTACAATGTCGGGACGGCGGGGGCAGGGGGCTCCACCGCGACCAGGCGGCTCAATGCGGGCGACATCGCCGGCGGCTGTGAGGCGCTGACCTGGTGGAACAAGGCTGGCGGGCGCGTGATGCGCGGCCTCGTCAATCGTCGGGCCGAAGAGCGCGATCTCTGCCTTCGCGGCCTCGGGACCCGGACATGAATCCGTTCGCCGCCTTCGCCGCGATCGGCGTCCTGATCGCGGCCTACGCGCAGGGATGGCTGCTGCCGGCGATCGGCTTGCTTCTGGTGTGCCTCTACCTCTGGCAAGTCGGAAAGCACCTCTGATGCGCGTCGCGGTCATCTGCACGGTGCTGGCCGCCGTGATCACCTCGGCCGTCTGGATCGGCCTCACTCGCGGGCGCGACGATCGCGACCGCCTTAGCACCGACGAAAGGATCGAAGATGCGCGCGACGCTTGCCCTGGTGATCTTCCTTGGCACGACCGGCTGCTCTGCTCCGATCGGTAGCTTGGCGGTATCGCAGGCGGAGGTCTGCGACGAGCTCGAGCGGCCGATCGCCGAGCTCCGCCGTGGGCTGACCGCCCATCCCGAAACGCACGACGACGTCGGCGGACCGGGCGTCGAAGTCATCATCACCGCAGAGGCGGGGTGTCGTCTCTGATCCGCCGCCGGTCGGTCCACCGGCAAAACCACGGGGCCGCTGCCATGTCGCAAGCCTCGAAACACGGGGACCCGTTGTACGTTCTGACGTGCCCGTCCCGGCACAACCCCGCCCCTCGGCCTGCCCGGCCGGGGGGCTTTTTTGATCCCGGGGGCTGATAATAATCGATCATGCAGTGTGCCGGGGCTACGATGTCGGCAAACTTCAAGACGGATAAGCTGTGAAGACGAGGGGGATTTATGACGAACTTGAAGGATTGTTGGGACAAATTGGAGATACTAGCGAAGCTACTTGGTGCTGTCCTAGTCCCAGTTGTCATAGGTGGCGCTGCGTACTTGTTGAATGATCGAATAGCGAAGCGGAGTGCGGCCGCCGACCTCATGGCGGTTGCGGTCGGGGTGTTACAGGAACCGGTTGAAGATGGCCGATTGAACGATCCACTTCGCGATTGGGCGATCGCAGTGCTACAGTCGCCTGACGAAGTTGTGCCGTTGACTGACTCCGCTGCCAACGAACTAAATCTCAGATCCTTGAGTGCCCTTTATTCAGAGTTCGATTTAGAAAAAGGCTATTTCTTAACGCCGTGGCCAAGAAATGTCCCAGAGGGCGAGCTCTATGATCTGGACGATCTCATTCAAGAGCCTTATCGCAGAGAGGGCGCTGAGGGACCTCAGTAGGAACTAGGCCAGATGCCGTTGGACATCTAGAAGTCTCTCTCTCTGGGGCATTGGCATCTCACACCTGTCGGCCTGAGTGCCCGCCAATGCTCGATCCGCTCTTCCACGACGCCGCGACCCACCTGGAGATCACATGCTCGTCCTGCCGGCACACAGTTACGATCTGGAGGAAGGATGCGGACGCGCAACTCGTGCTTCTCTCGCGCCATGAGTTCGAGCGCCGGGTCGTCTGCAGCCGTTGCGGCACGAAGCGGCCGTGGGTTAAAGCGCTGCCGCCGGAGCGGCGCGGGCCGAACCGGTTCGGTTGAGGCCGGAATTAAAGCGTCGTGGTTGTTGGAGCGATCGCGGATAATTGTTCGGCCAATAATATCCAAGGTATTGTAGTCTTACTTCCTAGATAATTTTTATCGGTACCGCAGGGCCTGCCTAGCTCTCTCGAGTACATCGACACCTTCATTCACAATGTCATCTTGCAAGCTGACTATTGTCCTAGCAACTTCTGACCCATCAAGTTTCGCAACCAATTTATCATTCTCAACAGCATAACCGTTTGTAGTTAGCCTAAGAATTTCAACTTTTCGAATAAAGTCCGTCGCGTCGACCCCGGTTTCTGGCGCAAGCAACTTCAGTAGGTTGAGGTCCCTATTAAATTTTGACCGCAAGTCAATTTCCATTTGTGGTTGAGGATCAATTGGCTTGTTTGCCAAGATATATGCTGAGTGCATTTCGTAGGATCTGTCGGCTTTTTTGACTTCATCCAAGTTGGTTATCAGTTCTTTCACCAAGTTCGAGAAAACCTCATATCGCGCGCGCCGCTCGCCATTGTTCTGGTTTATCCAGTCTCTGAGGATTGGGAGAGGGACCGATATGACTGATGTGATTGCGGTGGCTGATGCCGAAATCAGGAGTGCGACATTTGCGATGGTCCATTCCATATTTCTCTCCCATTCTTCTTAGGTTGGCGAAGTCAAAAACATGATCTGCACCATGCATGTGTTGCCGCCGGATTGGTATAGGCCGAATCGGTTTGGTTGACCCCGATCAATTTACTTTCATGGGCAGCAGTCTTACGAACCGTGCGGAGGCTCGCTGAACCTGGCAAACCGGCATTACCTCGGTCAAACCGGGAACAGAGCCCTTTTACATGACGCTCCCTTGGCGAAACACCAATAGCTTGGCGAGGGAGCGGGATGTTTACACCGAGCGTGTCAGGGGTTCACCGCCGTGTCGCTGCGAGCGGGGGTAGTGCGGCATGTTGCCCGTAACCGGGAAACCAGCGATGGTCCGGGCAACGTGCACGGGGGTTAAGAGATGAAGAAATGTGTAGACTGCGGAACCGAGATTGGGATGCTGACTTCCGCAGGACCTGAGGGCCGTCACTGCAAGCGTTGTAATGCCGCGCGCTTGAGGAGCGGCCCGACGGCCGCGGCTGCGCCGGCACCTCGCTTAACCGACGCTGAAATCGAGCGGGTATTGTTGACAACGGAAGTCAGCTCCGACCTTGCGATCACTGAACGGCTCGAAATCGTCACGGCCGAGTGCGCGTTCGGCATGCACATTTTCAAAGACCTCTTCGCAGAGGTGCGAGACATTGTTGGAGGGCGCTCTGCTGCGGTGCAAAAGACGATGCGGGAGTCGCGGCGAGTCGTTCTGTTCGAACTGAAGAGAGAAGCTCGGCTTATTGGTGCCGACGCTGTGGTAGGGGTCGACCTCGACTACGTCGAACTCAGCGCGATGAAGAGCATGGTTCTGTTGGTCGCTTCCGGCACGGCAGTGCGCCTCGATCGCTCCTAATGTGCCGCGCGACACCCACTTCTACACCGCTGATCCGTTTCCAAACGCGCCCGCAAGTCATTGATATGTATGGCGTGGGATGCGCCACGGTTTCCACGCTAGATCGCTGAGAATACGTCGAAAACTTGCTCCTATCGGGTGCGCCATTACAAACTTCTTACCGGTTCAAAAGTCATCTACGTTTTCGCGACGCGTTCCCGGTGGTCTAAGGCCCGCCGATGCCTCATGCGCTCTTCCACCACACCGCAACCCACCTCGAGCTGACCTGCACGTCCTGCCGGCATACGGCGACGATCTGGAGGATTAATGCCGACGCGCAGCTCGTGCTGCTGTACCGTCACGAGTTCGAGCGTCGGGTGGTCTGCAGCCGGTGCGGGTCGAAGTGGCCGTGGGTGAAGGCGCTGCCGCCGGAGCGGCGCGGGCAAAACCGGTTCGGTTGATGTGACTGAGAATCCTTAGTCCGAAGCTGCTGTCGGCGATACCTCGAGTGCTTCGATCGTTCTGACTTGAGATCAGCGGAAACACGTCGGCGACCGGACTGTCTTATCTTCCAATTTGACGACTTAGGGCAGGACCGTGTTAGAAGGCCATCAGGTGAGATTGGTACCTTACCTGAGGATTTCAGCTTTTCGGGCGCCCACGTTCCTGCGTGGGCGCTCTTTTCTTTACCCCTCATCACAACTGCTCGAAATTCGATATCCCGAACCCATTCGTCACCGTGATGACTTCCTTTGCATTAAGCATGCGCAACATATTGCTTTGTTGGAAGAATACCCTTGCTTGTCCGTTTGGACCGGCTAGGTGCCTTGACGTAAACGGGGGGCCTGCATGATCACGACTTGGCTTCTGTTGCTGGGCGGGTTCGTCCTGCTGATCGTCGGTGGGGAGCTTCTGGTACGCGGGGCGGTCCAGATTGCCGAACGACTCGGGATGTCTCCCCTTGTGATCGGGTTGACGCTCGTCGGCTTCGGGACATCAATGCCGGAGCTGGTCACCTCGGTTCAGGCTGGCCTTAGCGGTTCACCTGGTATTGCCTATGGCAACATCGTCGGTTCGAACATCGCCAATATCCTGTTGATCGCTGGCGTCTCGGCGGTGATGTGCCCCATCGTTGTAGCTCGGTCTGCATTGCGCCGCGACGCCTCGATCATGCTGCTGATCGCGATCGCATTTGCATTTCTGGCGATGACGTTCCCTATGGGTCGCCTCATCGGTACGGCCATGGTGGCCGGACTCGTCGGCTATCTGATGTTTGTCATCCGACAGGAGCGCGGGTCTGGAGCCGCTGGAGCGATCCACGACAAAAGCACTGCCTTTTCGGAAGCGGACCTCTCGATTTCGAAGAGTTCGACGCAGAGCGGGCTATTCGTGCCGCTCCTGATCGCGGCGGCGGGCCTTGGGTTGGTAGTTGCGGGTGGCTCCTTTCTTGTTTCCGGAGCCGTCGAAATCGCTCGCAACCTCGGTGTTTCGGAGACGGTCATCGGGCTGACCATCGTGGCAGTCGGGACTTCTATGCCCGAGCTCGTGACATCTGTCATCGCTGCATTGAAGCGGCAGGGTGATGTCGCCTTCGGTAACGTGGTCGGCTCCAATATCTACAATATCCTTGGAATTGGCGGAGCCACCGCTCTGATCGCTCCGTCGATGGTGCCGGCCGAGATCGTCCGCTTCGATGCTCCGCTCATGGTCTTCGTGTCGCTGGCGTTCGTCGTGTTCGCAGCTACTGGAATGAGGGTCGGTCGCAGAGAAGGCGCCGTGCTGGCCGCCGGCTACCTTGCTTACGTCTGGTTGCTTTGGCCTTAGACTCCGGCTTTAGGCGAGGTGACGCCTAGGGGGAGTGAGAGAAGACTGAGGCCAAAGTACACGACAAATCGGCCCAATCCTTATGTTTTGGAGACTAGTGGCCACCACGCATGGCGCTCTTTGCAAGCGCAGCAATGAGGTCAGTCCGCGTCACAATCCCAACGATCTGACCATGTTGGACAACTGGGACGGCGTCTACGTCGGCGTCTGCCATCATCGGCAGGAGTGCTCCAACGGGCGTGTTGGTCGTCGCTCGAGGAACCGCGACACTCATGACCTCCTCCGCCAGAACTGGCTTTGAGCGACGAGGATCAACCATGCGCCTCAGTGCGGCAGTATAGCCCCGGTCGAGCCGCAATGCGTCATCTCGGGCTCGACTGATCAAATGCAGCTGGAAGATCACACCGAGAAAGCGCCCGGAATTCTCTGTGACTGGGATCGATGTGAACCGGTGTCTTCTGAACAGGTCGGCAACCTCCCCAATCGGAGTGCGCGGAGAGACCGTAACAAGATTTTGTGACATCACATCCACCGCCGTCATTGGCCCGGATGACCGAACTGCGGCCTGCATTTCTGCTGCTCCGATCAAGCGAGCCAAGTCCTCCACGCCAAGATTGAACGATTGGCGGTAGCGCTCAAGGATCTCGGTCAGGTCACTCTCAGACAGGCCCAAGCCTTCTGCCGAGCGCCGGTCCACTTGTCGCTTTTCTGATGGATCATCGAATTGGCGGAACGGATAATGACGACCGGTTAAGCGGGCGTAGGCCGCGGCGATAAGCACCAGAGCTGTCGTTCCAACGGCAATTGGTGCCAGTGCGAACCAGAAACCAAGTCGTGAAACAGCCTCGGGAGACATGGCAGCAGTCATTGCTACTGCGCCGGCAGGGGGATGCACCGCTCGGCAAAGGATCATCGCAAAGATCGCGAGCCCAACGGCGAGTGCAATACGCGATGTGGGATCGGAGATGGTCATGCAGACCGCCACGCCGACTAGCGCGGCGACAGTGTTGCCGACCACGGCAGACCACGGCTGGGCCAGGGGACTGTTGGGAACTGCGAACAGCAGGACCGACGAGGCGCCGAAGGGCGCCACGAGATAGAGGCCGAGCTCGGTGTCGATCTCGGGCGAGAGGACGAAGAATCCGGCCAGCCCGAGGCCAATTGTAGCCCCCAAGCCCGCCCGAGCAGCCTCCACGCTTGAGACACGAGAAACGGCTGGACCAAGGGATTTCAAAGCGCGCACGTCGGTCCTCCGGTGGAAACGTGCGCAAAGTTTCATCAGTTTGAAAAAGGCGCAAGCCACCGCAGGTCGGTCCGAGAGAATCCTTGAGGTCGCCGATCTGGTCCTCGGCGCTTGAAGCGAAATTGCCGCCGACCTGCCGGTAAGGCTTTTCCCCTTCGTAGAGGAAAGAGATCGAATCCAGAACATCGGTGCCGAAGTTGTACGGGATTTGTACGGATCGCTCGCGAAAACATCCGTTTTGTACCGCACTTAACGACAGAACATACGCTCTCCACGTTTATGGCGGAGCGACAAAAGGGCTAATTTTCAGGGCTTTAAGTGGTGCTGCCGCGGAGGATCGAACTCCGGACCTCTCCCTTACCAAGGGAGTGCTCTACCCCTGAGCTACGGCAGCGATGGCGCGGGGATTAGCCGCTCTCTTTCGGGCGTGCAAGCCCCGTCTGGACGGTTTTCGGCGTTTGCGGTAACCGGGGGCATGGATGACAAGCGTGGCAAGTCAGGCGCGGGCGAAACGCGGGAGGCGCGGCTGAAGGCGGCGCTCAAGGCCAACATCGCGAAACGCAAGGCACAGGCAAAGGCGCGCGACCGGGAAGACGAGCCCGGCGACGAGCAGGAATAGGGGTCACCTCATGGATTCGATCATCGTCAGGGGCGGCAAACCGCTCTCGGGTCAGATCAACATCGCCGGCGCCAAGAACGCCGCTCTGGCGCTCATGCCGGCGACGCTTCTGTCGGACGAACCGCTGACGCTCACCAACGCGCCGCGGCTGTCGGACATCAAGACGATGACCAGCCTGCTCCAGTCGCTCGGCGCCGAGGTCACCTCGATGCAGGACGGCAAGGTGATCGCGCTGTCCTCGCACAACCTGACCTCCACGCGTGCCGACTACGAGATCGTGCGCAAGATGCGGGCTTCGAACCTGGTGCTCGGCCCGCTGCTGGCGCGCGCGCACGAAGCGATCGTGTCGCTGCCCGGCGGCTGCGCCATCGGCGCCCGGCCGATGGATCTGCATGTCACCGCGCTGGAAGCGCTGGGCGCGGAGATCGAACTGAAGGACGGCTACCTGCACGCCGTCGCCAGGGGCGGGCTCAAGGGCGCGCGGGTGCCGCTGCGCTTTGCCAGCGTGGGCGCGACCGAGAACGCGCTGATGGCCGCCACGCTCGCCAAGGGCACGACGCTGATCGAGAATGCAGCCCGTGAGCCCGAGATCGTCGATCTCGCCCGCTGCCTGCGCGCGATGGGCGCCCAGATCGACGGCGAGGGCACCTCCACCATCGAGATCCAGGGCGTCGACCGACTGAATGCCGCCACGCACCGTGTCGTCTCCGACCGGATCGAGCTCGGCACCTACATGCTGGCCCCGGTCATCGCCGGTGGCGAAGTGGAGTGCCTCGGCGGCACGATGGAGCTGGTCCAGTCCTTCTGCGAGCGGCTCGATGCCGCCGACATTCATGTCGAGGAAACGGCCAACGGGCTGAAGGTCGCCCGTCGCAACGGTCGCCCGCGTGCCGTCGATGTGGTGACCGAACCGTTCCCCGGTTTCCCGACCGACCTTCAGGCGCAGATGATGGCGATGCTCTGCACCGCAGAGGGCACCTCGGTGCTGGAAGAGCGCATCTTCGAGAACCGCTTCATGCATGCGCCCGAACTGGTGCGGATGGGCGCGAACATAGACGTCCAGGGCGGCACCGCGAAGGTGACCGGCGTCGAGCGCATGAAAGGCGCACCGGTCATGGCGACCGACCTGCGGGCCTCCGTGTCGCTGATCCTCGCCGGTCTCGCCGCAGAAGGGGAAACGCGGGTGAACCGGGTCTATCACCTCGACCGCGGCTACGAGCACGTCGAAGAAAAGCTCGGCGCGGTCGGTGCTGACATCGAGCGGGTGGCCGGCGAGTGACCGAAGACGCCCGTTTCGAAGACGGTGGAGAGCAGCCTCTCCGCCTTCGCGCCCTCGATGCCGAGGACCTCGCCGTGATCTCCGGCCTCGTACAGGACGGGGTCTTGCCGGGTGGCGAGATGACGTGGGACCGCAAGGCCCGTCGTTTCGGTATGCTGGTGAACCGCTTCCGCTGGGAGGACGCCCCGAAGGCGCAGGCCCGCGCCCGCGACTACGAACGGGTGCAGGCGGTGATCGCCATTGAGAATGTCGAACTGGTGCGGGTTCAGGGGATCGACCCTTCCGACAAGGACACGGTCTTGTCCGTGCTGGCCATCACGTTCGAGCCGGGCGAGGACGGGGCGGGACATGTCCTCGTCACGCTGGCCGGCGACGGGGCGATCCGGGTGCAGGTCGAGGCGCTCGAAGTGTTGCTGCGCGACGTGACCCGTCCGTACCGCGCGCCCTCCGGCAAGGCGCCCGCGCACGAGTGAGCGCTCTTCGCCGCGGTCCAAAATGAGCGCTCTTTGATTGTCGCTTCCCGGCCCGGTGGCTAAGAGGGGTGGATCAGGAGACGTTTCATGGCCCGCACCCTTTCCACGCGCGATTCCACGTTCGAGACCGAGTTCACGGCGCTTCTCGGTGCCAAACGCGAGGATTCGCCTGACGTGGCGGAGACGGTGGCGAAGATCATCGCCGATGTCCGCAGCCGTGGCGACGCGGCGCTGGTGGAGCTGACCAACCGCTTCGACCGGGTGTCCATCGGAGCCGAGGCGCTGCGCGTCTCCGAGTCCGAGATCGACACCGAGATCGCGAAGGTGACGGACGAGGACCGCGCCGCGCTCGAACTCGCGGCGGAGCGGATCCGCGACTACCACGCCCGACAGCTGCCGCCGGACCAGTCGTGGCAGGATGCGCATGGCGCGACGCTCGGCTGGCGCTGGACGGCTGTCAACGCGGCGGGGCTCTATGTGCCGGGCGGGCTCGCCTCCTATCCCTCGTCGGTCCTGATGAATGCCGTCCCCGCCAAGGTCGCCGGGGTCCGCCGGCTTGCCGTCACTGTCCCTATGCCGGACGGCATCGCCAATCCGCTGGTGCTGCTCGCCTGCCGCCTCGCCGGGGTTGACGAGGTCTACCGGGTCGGCGGTGCGCAGGCGATCGCGGCGCTGGCCTACGGCACCGAGACGGTGCGCCCCGTGGACAAGATCACCGGTCCCGGCAACGTCTTCGTCGCCGCCGCGAAACGCGCCGTCTTCGGGCAGGTGGGCATCGACATGATCGCCGGCCCGTCCGAAATCCTCGTCATCTCCGACGGCACCGGCGACCCCGACTGGATCGCGCTCGACCTGCTCAGCCAGGCGGAGCACGACGAAAGCGCGCAGTCGCTCCTGATCACGACCGATCCCGCGCAGGCGGACGCCGTGCGTGCCGCCGTCGAGGCGCGGCTCGAAACGCTCGAACGGCGCGAGATCGCAGGCAAATCGTGGGAGGAGTTCGGCGCGATCATCACGGTCTCCGACCTCGACGAGGCGGCCGCGCTCTCCGACCGGATCGCGCCCGAGCACCTCGAACTGGTTGTCGACGATCCGGAGACGCTGGCCGCCAAGATCACCAACGCCGGGGCGCTCTTCCTCGGCCAGTGGACGCCCGAGGCGATCGGCGATTACGTCGGCGGGCCGAACCACGTGCTGCCGACCGCCCGGTCGGCGCGCTTCTCCTCCGGCCTGTCGGTGATGGATTTCGTCAAGCGCACGACCATCGCGCGGATGACGCCCGAGGCACTGAAAGCGGTCGGCCCGGCGGCGGAGACGCTGGCGAAGGCCGAGGGACTCGAAGCGCATGGCCTGTCCGTGCGGGCGCGGCTCGACCAGCTGAACGAGGGCGGCGCATGACCCGGATCTGCCATATCGAACTGGAGGAGACCGGCACCTCCGACACGACGCCGGAGATGGTCCAGGAGCGCAAGGTCGCGGTCTACGACCTGCTCGAGGACAACAGCTTCACCCTGCCGTCGCGGGATGGTCGCGAGATCCCGCCCGGCCCCTACCGGTTGACGCTCGGCATCCGCGAGAGGCGCTTCGTCTTCGACATCGGCACCGAAGGCGGCGACCCGGCGGCGGAATTCCACCTGTCGCTCGGGCCCTTCCGGCAGGTCGTGAAGGACTATTACCAGATCTGCGCGAGCTACTACGACGCCGTCCGTTCCGACAGCCCACGCCAGGTCGAGACGATCGACATGGCCCGGCGCGGCATTCACAACGAGGGCGCGCGCGTCCTTCAGGAACGGCTCGACGGCAAGGCCGATATCGACATCGACACGGCCCGGCGGCTTTTCACCCTTCTCTGCGTGCTCAACAAGGAGACCTGACGGTGAAGGCAACGGTCCCGCAGGCTCTTCCAAGTTCGGTCCTGTTCTGCTGCGATCACAACGCCGTCCGCTCGCCCATGGCCGAGGGCATCATGAAGCAGCTCTACGGGCAGGGCTGCTACATCCAGTCCGTCGGCGTGAAGAACGACCTCGAGATCGACGGCTTCGCCATTGCCGTCTGTCAGGAAATAGGTGTGGAGCTGTCGCGCCATCGCGTCCGGTCGTTCGAGAGCATGGAGCAGCTCGGCGACACGCTATCGTCCTTCGATCTGATCCTCGCACTGTCGCCCGCCTCGCAGCGCCGGGCGCTGGAGCTGACGCGCTATTGTCACCTCGAACTGGAATACTGGCCGGTACTCGACCCCACCGGGCTGGGCCGCACGCGGCAGGATCAGCTTGCATCCTATCGCCAGACCCGCGACCAGATCCGCCAGAAACTGATCGACCGCTTCGGAGACCCGACCGCATGACACGCGACGTGCTGGACCGCTACTATGCCGCTTTCAACGCCAAGGACATCGACGCGATGCTCGCCGAACTCGACGAGGACGTGGCCCACCACGTCAACGAGGGCGAGATCCGTCAAGGCAAGGAGGCGTTCCGCGCTTTCTGCGGACATATGTCCGACTGCTATGACGAACATCTGACCGAGATCGAGCTCTTCGCCAGCGACGATGGCAACCGCGCGGCAGCCGAATTCATGGTGAACGGCACCTATCTGAAGACCGACCCCGGCCTGCCCGAGGCCCGTAACCAGGCTTACCGGCTGCCTGGCGGGGCGTTCTTCACCCTGCGCGACGGCAAGATCATCCGCGTCACGACTTACTACAACCTCGCCGACTGGCTGAAGCAGGTCTCATGAGCCTGAGCTATCGCATCCTGCGCGGCGCGGATGTCGAGGATCGGCTCGACGACCTCGCTGCACTGCGGATCGACGTATTCCGCGACTGGCCCTACATCTACGACGGCTCGATGGACTACGAACGTCGCTACATGGCGAGCTACCGCGACAACCCCGACGCCGTGCTGGTCGGCGCCTTCGACGGCGACAGTCTGGTCGGGGCGGCCACCGGCTCTCCGATGGAAGCGCATGGCGAGGATTTCGCCGCGCCATTCGAGGGCACTGACATACCGCTCGCCGAGATCTTCTACTGCGCCGAGTCGGTCCTGCGCGCCGAATACCGAGGGCAGGGGGCCGGCCACGCCTTCTTCGACGCGCGCGAGGCGCATGCCCGCGCGCTCGGCCGCCGTTATTCTGCCTTCTGCTCCGTCATGCGGCCCGATGACCATCCGTTGCGGCCTGCCGATCACCGCGCACTGGACCCGTTCTGGCGCAAGCGCGGCTACGAACCGCTGGAGGGTGTCATTGCCCGCTTCCGCTGGCGCGACGTCGGTGAGACGGAAGAGACCGAGAAGCCCCTGCAATTCTGGATGAAACGGCTGTGAAGGTCGGCGCGCTGGCGTACCGGTGCGAGCGTCTGCCCGGCTGGGTCGCCCACGAGGCGAAGCTCGATCGGCTCTTCGCGGAGGCCGGGCCGGACCTCGCCGTATTGCCGGAATATGCCGCGATGGAAGCGGCGCTGATCGCGGGCGAGCCGGATGGCACGCCGCGGCACTGGCGCGACCGCGCCGCGGAGCGAGCCGGTGACTGGGTCGAACAGGCCAAGCACATCGCCGCGATCCACAAGAGCTGGATCCTCGCCGGCACCGGCCCGGTCGTTACCGACAGAGGAGTCGTGAACCGTGCCTGGCTCGTCTCGCCCGAGGGAGCGGTCGGCACGCAGGACAAGATGATCCTGACCCCCTACGAGCGCACCGAGATGGGTATGGTCCCCGGCGAGTCGCTGACCCTGTTCGACACACCGTTGGGCAAGCTCGGTATCCTTGTCTGCTACGACAGCGAATTTCCCCTTCTGGCACGGGCCCTTGTCGAAGCGGGGGCCGATGCGATCCTCGTCCCTTCCTGCACCGACCTGCCGCAGGGACAGACACGTGTCCGGGTCTCCTGCCGCGCCCGTGCGGTGGAAGGGCAGTGCCTCGTCGTACAGGCGCCGCTTGTCGGACAGGTGTCCGGTTGCGAGCCGATCGACAGCTCGACCGGGCGCGCGGCCGTCTTCACGCCACCCGACCTCGGACTGCCGCCCGACGGGATCCTTGCCCAGACGGAAACCGATCGGCAGGGCTGGGCGTTGGTGGATGTGTCGCTGTCGGACGTGACGGCGGCACGCCGCTCGGGCCAGGTCGGCAACGTTGCCCACTGGTCCGAACAGGATCATCGCGTCACGGATGTCAGGACGCTCCGCCTCTGACGATTTCCCTTGAAAAGCGTGGTGATCGAGCGCATTTACACCGCGTCCGCGCCAAGGCGGGCGATTTATGACGGAGACCACATGGCCAAGGAAGAACTTCTCGAATTCCCCGGCGTCGTGAAGGAGCTCCTGCCGAATGCGACATTCCGGGTCGAGTTGGAGAACGGCCATGAGATCATCGCACACACGGCAGGCAAGATGCGCAAGAACCGCATCCGCGTCCTCGCAGGCGACCGCGTTCAAGTCGAAATGACGCCGTACGATCTGACCAAGGGTCGGATCAACTACCGCTTCAGGTGAATGCCAGGGCGCCAGATCCGGCGCTGAAGCTCGTCCTCGCCTCCGGGTCCCCCCGGCGGCGGGAGCTGCTCGGCCAGCTCGGTATCGTGCCAGCCGCGATCCGGGCGCCCGACATCGACGAGACGCCCGGCAAGGGCGAAAAACCCCGTGATTACGTGAACCGCATTGCCCGCCAGAAGGCGGAGGCGAGCGTGCCGTCCGACGATGAGCTGGTGCTCTGCGCCGACACCACCGTCGCGGCGGGCCGCCGGATCATGGGAAAGCCCGCCGACCGTGCCGAGGCTGACGCCTTTCTGCGCCTGCTCTCGGGGCGCCGCCACCGGGTCATCACCGCCATTGCCGCCCGGCGCGGCGACGAGATCCGCGTGAAGGATGTGGAGACCGCGGTTAAGATGAAGGTGCTCTCGGAAACCGAGATCAGCAACTACCTCGACACCGGCGACTGGGACGGCAAGGCGGGTGCCTACGCGATCCAGGGGCCGGCGGGTGCCCTGATCCCTTGGATCAACGGATCCTTCACCGGTGTCGTCGGCTTGCCGCTGGCGGAGACGGCGACCCTGTTGCGCACCATGGGACTGGTATTCGGAGGCAAGCCATGAAGGGCCGCCGCGTCGTTCTCGACCATATCAACGGGCAGGAGGCCGCCGCGCTGCTGGTCGACGGCCAGCTCGACGACTTCCTGATCGACGATCCCGACCGGCCACGACCCGGCACGATCTATCGCGCGATCTGCGACCGGCCGATGAAGGGGCAGGGCGGCATGACCGTGCGCCTGCCCGATGGCGGGTCGGGATTTCTGCGCCAGGTCAAGGGCTTGTCGCCCGGGCAACCGCTTCTCGTACAGGTGACCGGATACGTGGAAGACGGCAAGGCCGTGCCGCTGACGCCGAAGATCCTGTTCAAGAGCCGCTACGCCATTGCCACGCCCGATGCGCCGGGGCTCAACGTCTCCCGCCGCATCCGCGAGGAGGAGGAACAGGTCCGCCTGAAGGACATCGCCCACGACCTCGTCCCTGACGGCATGGGCCTGATCCTGCGTTCCGCCTGCGAGGGGGCGTCGGAAGAGGATATCGCCGAGGACATCACCGCCATGCTCTCGCTCGCGGACGCCGTCGCGGCGGATGCCGAGGGTCGCGAGCCGTTGTCGCTGATCGACGGTGACAGCCCGCACACGCTCGCCTGGCGGGAGTGGGAAGGCGTGCAGGACGTCGTGACGGAGCCGGGCGGGTTCGAGCGTGAAGGCGTGCTTGATGCGCTCGAGACGCTGACCGCCGGCGTCGTGCCGCTCGGCGCGGGCGACATGGCGGTCCAGCCGACCCGTGCGCTCGTCGCGGTGGATGTCGACACGGGCGGTGACACTTCGCCTGCGGCGGGTCTGAAGGCGAATATCGCGGCGGCCAAGGCGCTACCGCGCACGTTGCGGGTGCTCGGCCTCGGCGGGCAGATCACGGTTGATTTCGCGCCGATGTCGAAGGCCAACCGCAAGCAGGTCGAAACCTCGCTGCGCGCCGCCTTCCGGTCCGATCCGATCGAGACGGCCCTCGTCGGATGGACCCCGCTTGGCCATTACGAGTTGCAGAGGAAACGCGAACGCGCGCCGCTCGCGCGTGTCTGGAGGCCCTGATGAGCTGCCCGATCTGCGGCAAGGTAACGGATGAGAAGGTCCGCCCGTTCTGCTCCAAGCGCTGCGCCGACATCGACCTCGCCAAGTGGCTTGGTGGCGACTATCGCCTGCCGGGCGAGCCTGCGACGGAAGAGGATTTCGACGAGGCCGAGCGCGAGGAGCGCCGCAATCTCCCCCACTGACCCCGTCGTTTGGTGATCCTCAGTCGCCGAGGATGCGGCTGACCATCTCGCGCGTGTCCCGGCTCAGGTTCGGCGTGTCGAGAATGCGTTGCAGCGCGGCGCGCATCTTCTCCTGCCGCCCGGTGTCATAGCGCTCCCACGTGTCGAACGCCGTCGAGCCGCGTGCGGCGATCGACGGGTTCACGGGGTCGAGCCGGATCAGCCAGTCCGCCATCAGCTCGTAAGCCTTGCCCGACGGGTCATGGAAGCCCGCCGGATTGGCGTTGGCCAGCGGCGAGAAAACGGAGCGGAAGCGGTTCGGGTTCTTCCAGTTGAACGCCGGGTGCCCGGTGAGGCGGTCCGCCGTCGTGGCGGCGTCCTCGGGTGCGGCGCTGGCGACCTGAAGCGAGAACCACTTGTCCATGACCAGCGGATCGTCGCGCCATTTCGTTTCGAAATCAGCGAGTTGCGCATCGCCCTTGCCGATGTTGAGCAGTGCGCTCAGCGCCGCGAGCGACAGGGTCATGTTGTCTGCGCTGTCGTATTGCGCCGCAGCGCGTGCGCCATCGTCGCGCCGCGACAGCAGCCCGAGACACCGGTTGGCGAGGCTGCGTTTGCCCGCTGCGGCCGCGTCGGGGCTGTAGGGGCCGGGGACCTGGTTTTCGTCGAAGGTCTTTGCCAGCAGCGGTTCCAGCTCTTCCGCGATGCGGTCGCGCAGCGCTTCGCCCGCCGCGTGGATCGCGGTCGGATCGGGGGTCTTGCCCGCCGCGTGCAGCCCTTGGGCGATATCGTCCTCGGACGGCAGGCCGAGCACCAGCGCCTTGAACGCCGGGTCGAGGTGCGTGTCGCGCAGCACGGACGAGATGCCTTTCACGAGATGCGCATCGTCCGCCTCTTCACCCGCAGCGCGCTTGAGCAGCACTTCCCGCGACAGGTTGCGGCCCGCTTCCCAGCGGTTGAACGGGTCGGTGTCATGGGCCAGCAGGAAGGCATTCTCTTCCGTCGGGCGCTCGAATTCCACGATCACCGGCGCGGAGAAGCCCCTGAGCAGTGATGGAACGGGCCGCGCCACGTCCTTTCCCTGTCGCTTGCATAGGTCGGCGATGTCGTAGGTCAGAACCTCGGTCTCCTGGCTCATCTCGACCATCGTGGTGCCGACGATTTCCGCCCCGTCGGGGTGCAGAAGTCCGATCGCCACGGGGATCACCAGCGGCAGCTTGTCGGACTGGCCCGGCGTCGGAGGCGTGCTTTGCGTCAGCGTCAGCTTGTAGGTCTGTCCGTCCCAATCCTCCTTCACCGACAGGCGCGGCGTCCCGGCCTGCGAATACCAGCGTTTGAACTGTTCGAGGTCGCGGCCCATCGTGTCCGCGAAAGCGGCGAGCCAATCCTCGATCGTGACGGCCTCACCATCGTGCCGTTCGAAATAGAGGTCACAGCCGGCGCGCCAGGCGTTGTCGCCGACGAGGCGTTTCAGCATGCCGACGACCTCCGCCCCCTTCTCGTAGACGGTTAGCGTGTAGAAATTGTTGATCTCGACGAAGCTTTCCGGCCGCACCGGGTGGGCGAGGGGGCCGCCGTCCTCGCGGAACTGGCGGGCGCGCAGCAAGAGAGCGTCCTCGATCCGTTTCACCGGGGCGGAGCGCATGTCGGACGTGAACTGCTGGTCGCGGTAGACGGTCAGGCCTTCTTTGAGCGACAGCTGGAACCAGTCGCGGCAGGTGACGCGGTTGCCGGTCCAGTTGTGGAAGTACTCGTGAGCTATCACGCCCTCGATCCGCTCGAACTCCGCGTCGGTGGCGGTCTCGGGAGAGGCGAGAACCAGCGCGGAGTTGAAAATGTTCAAGCCGGTATTCTCCATCGCCCCGGCATTGAAGTCACTAACGGCGACGATGTTGAAAATGTCCAACTGGTACTCTCGGCCGTAGGTCTCTTCATCCCACTTCATGGAAGCCTTGAGAGACTCAAGACCCCAGGCGCACTTGTGCTCGTCCCCCTTGCGGACCCAGATCGCAAGGTCGACCTCGCGCCCCGACCGCGTCGTGAAAGTATCGCGCACCGGCTGCAGGTCGCCGGCCACCAGCGCGAAGAGGTAGGCCGGCTTGGGCCAGGGGTCGTCCCATTCGGCAAAGCCCTTGCCGGATGCCACCGGGTTGCCGTTCGACAGGAGAACGGGAAGGTCGCTTTCGATACGCACGCGGAACCGGGCGAGCACGTCGGGGCGGTCGGGATAGAAGGTGATCCGCCGGAATCCTTCAGCCTCGCACTGAGTGCTGAAGATGCCGTTGGACATGTAGAGCCCTTCGAGGGCGGTGTTCTCCTCGGGCGATATCTCGACCTCGGCTTCCCACAGGAAGGGCCGATCCGGGACGTCGCAGGTGAGGCCGCGGTCGGTCACGTCGGGGCTCACCGGCTCGCCGTCGATCGCGGCGGAGATCAGCCGAACGGACTCGCCATGAAGGAAGAACGGGGCGGCCGGCGCCGCCGGGTCGGGACGGAATGCGATGCGCGATAGCACGCGCGTCGCTTTTGGCGAGAGCTTGAAGGTCAAATCAACGCGATCGACCTTCCAAGGAAACGCCTTGTAATCACTCAGAAAAATCTTCTCGTGCTGGTTGTCCGGCATGATGCCCTCTCGGAACTCGGGTTTCCCGCGGACGTTATGTTTGTGAATCTCTGCCCGCAAGGCAGTGGAACACAGGAGACAGACATGTCCGCACCCGAAACAAACGTCGACAAGCAGGCAAAGCGACACAGACCGTCGATCGTAGGGATCTCGGTGGTCCTTATCTTCGTCGCCATCATCACGGTCGTCTTCAGCGTCTGGCTGTTCGCCGCAGGCGATGAGCCCGAAGGCGCGGATACGCAGATCGACGGACGCACCGGTGAAGTGGTGAGCGGAGAGGGTGACACGGCCCCGGCCGCGAATGGTGAAGAGCCCGCCGATTGATCCCGTGCCCTTGTTGCGCCCCTGAAAGTTCTGTCTACTCGCGCCGACTGTCATTGAAGGAGCGACGACATGGCCGAAGTGGATCGCAACGGGCTTAAGGTCGCCGGGGAGCTTGCGGCGTTCATCGAGGACAAGGCCCTGCCCGGGACGGGAGTCTCGGCAGATACGTTCTGGTCGGGGTTTGCGTCCATCCTGGCCGACCTCGCACCCCGCAACAGAGAGTTGCTGAAGGTCCGACAGGACATTCAGGACCAGATCGACCGGTGGCATCTCGATCGCGAGAGCCAGCCCTTCGATTCAACGGCTTACGAGACGTTCCTGCGTGAAATCGGCTATATCGTGCCGGAAGGGGACGACTTCAGCATCGACACTGGCGGGGTGGACCCGGAGATCGCGGAGATCGCCGGGCCGCAGCTTGTCGTGCCGATCACCAATGCCCGCTTCGCGCTGAACGCCGCCAACGCGCGATGGGGATCTCTGTACGACGCCCTTTACGGCACCGATGCGCTTGGCTCGCTGCCGACCGGCAAGGGCTACGACGAGGCGCGCGGCGCGCAGGTGATCGAGAAGGCGAAGGAGTTTCTCGACAAAACGTTTCCGCTGGCCAGCGGCTCGCACGCCGACCTCGATGGGTACGTTGTTGAAGACGGCGCTCTGAGCGGCACGATCGGCAGCGACAAGGTTGGCCTCGCCGATCCGTCGCAGTTCGCCGGCTATCTGAAGGACGACCTCTGCGAACTGCAAATCCTGCTTCAGAACAATGGCCTGAAAGCCGAAGTTCTGATCGACCGGACCTCGCAGATCGGCGGATCGGACAAGGCGGGCGTGTCGGACATCTGGCTGGAATCCGCGATCTCGACCATCATGGATTGCGAAGATTCCGTGGCCTGCGTCGATGCCGAGGACAAGGTACTCGCCTATTCCAACTGGCTCGGCCTGATGAAAGGCGACCTTGAGGAGACGTTCACCAAGGGCGGCGAGCAGATGACCCGCAAGCTGAACCCGGATGCGAGCTACCTCGCGCCGAACGGGGACAGCGTAGAGGTGAAGTGCCGCTCGCTCATGCTGGTGCGCAACGTCGGCCACCTGATGACGAACCCCGCGATCCACCTTCCCGACGGCAGCGAAGTGCCGGAAGGGCTGATGGACGCGATGATCACCACGCTGATCGCGATGCACGACCTGAAGAAGGACAGCGGGCCGCGCAACTCGCTCCACGGGTCGGTCTACGTCGTGAAGCCGAAGATGCACGGTCCGGAGGAAGTCGCCTTCGCCAGCGAGATCTTCGACCGCGTGGAAGAGGTGCTTGGCCTGCAGCGCTATACCGTGAAGCTCGGCATCATGGACGAAGAGCGCCGGACCTCCGTGAACCTCAAGGAATGTATCCGCGCCGCGAAGAACCGGGTGGCCTTCATCAACACCGGCTTCCTCGATCGCACCGGCGACGAGATCCACACCTCGATGGAGGCCGGTCCGATGATCCCGAAGGGGGAGATGAAGGACAGCGCCTGGATCAAGTCCTACGAGGATCGCAACGTCGATATCGGGCTCGCCTGCGGGCTGAAAGGCAAGGCGCAGATCGGCAAGGGCATGTGGGCGATGCCGGACAAGATGGCCGACATGCTGACGGCCAAGATCGGCCATCCCAAGGCGGGCGCGACCTGTGCCTGGGTTCCGTCGCCGACCGCCGCCACCTTGCACGCGACCCATTACCACGAAGTGAACGTCTTCGACGTGCAGGACAAGATCGCCGCCGGCGGAGCGCGCGGCACGCTCGAGGACCTGTTGACCATTCCGGTCGCCACCGGGCGCAACTTCGAGATCGAAGAGGTGACCCGCGAGGTCGAGAACAACTGCCAGGGTATCCTCGGCTACGTCGTGCGCTGGATCGACCAGGGCGTCGGCTGCTCCAAAGTGCCCGACATCAACGATGTCGGCCTGATGGAAGACCGTGCGACGTGCCGGATCAGCTCGCAGGGGCTGGCGAACTGGCTGCATCACAACGTGGTCACGCCCGACCAGGTGATGGCGGCGATGCAGAAGATGGCCGAGGTCGTCGACCGGCAGAACGCCGGTGACCCGAGCTACGAGCCGATGGCGCCTGACTTCTCCGGTGTCGCGTTCCAGGCGGCCTGCGACCTTGTCTTCAAGGGCCGCGTCCAGCCGTCGGGCTACACCGAACCCGTTCTGCACAAGCGCCGGCTCGAGAAAAAGGCGCAGGCGTGAGCCTCCCCGTGATCACCGAAGCCCGCCGCATCGACAGCGGCCGGCTGGAGACACGTGTGCTCTCCCACGGGCCGGAAGACGGGGTGCCGGTGGTGTTCGTGCACGGCAACCTCTCTGCCGCGACGTGGTTCGAAGAGACGATGATGCGGCTGCCGGACGGTTTCCGCGCCATCGCGCCCGACCTGCGCGCCTATGGCGAGGCTGACCCCGAGGCCAAGGTCGACGCGACGCGCGGGCTGAAGGACCTGTCCGACGACCTCGCCGCGCTGCTTGCGGCGCTCGATATCGAGGCAGCGCATTTCGTTGGCCATTCGCTCGGCGGGGCAGTGCTGTGGCAGCTGCTCGCCGATCATTCGGGCCGGGTGCTCAGCCTGACGCAGGTATGCCCCGGCTCGCCGTTCGGCTTCGGCGGCTGCCTGCCCGATGGCGGCGCGGCCTATCCGGACGGGGCAGGGACCGGCGCGTCGGCGGTGAACCCGGAGTTCGCCAAGATGCTTGCCTCGGGAGACCGGGGTGGCGAGACGCCGTTCCACACGCGCAACATCCTGAACGCCTTCGTCTGGAAGCCGCCCTTCGTGCCGGAGCGGATGGAGGACATCCTCGACGCCGCGCTGGCCCAGCACACGGACGAGCAGGACTATCCCGGCGACGTGAAGCCGTCGGACAACTGGCCGACCGTGGCCGCCGGAGACTGGGGGCCGATCAACGGCATGGCACCGCACCGGATCGACGATCCGCTCGGTTTCACCAAGGGGCCGACTCCGCCGATCTGCTGGATCCGGGGGAGCGACGACGCGATCGTCGCCGACAATTCCGGCTTCGACCTCGGTGCGCTCGGCGCGGCGGGCGCGGTGCCGGGGTGGCCGGGGGCGGAGGTCTTCCCGCCGCAGCCGATGATCGCCCAGACGGAACGCGCCCTGTCGGCCTACGAGGCCGCCGGCGGCACGGTCCAGCGGCACGTGATCGAGGATTGCGGCCACTCGCCCTACCTCGAGAAGCCGGGGGCCTTCGACACGGCGTTCCACGCCTTCCTGACCAATATCTGAAAGGAGTTCGGCATGGCCGAAATCACCCTAGACCACGCTCGCACGATCATCAGCGCGGCGCTCGCCAAGGGGCGCGAGCTGAACCTGAAACCGCTCACCGTCGTCGTGCTCGACGCTGGCGGCGCGATGAAAGCGGTGGAGCGTGAGGACGGCGCGGCGCCGGGCCGGATCGAGATCGCGGGCGGCAAGGCCTACGGGGCCGTGATGCTCGGCATGGGCGGTCGCGCCCAGATGGACCGGGCCGAAGCACAGGCCTATTTCATCGCCGCCGCGAACGGCGCGCTCGGCGGGCGCATGGTGCCGGTGCCGGGCGGCGTGATCGTCAAGGACGGGGACGTGACCATCGGCGCCGTCGGCATCTCCGGCGATGCGTCCGATCAGGACGAGGCCGCCGCGCTGGCCGGGATCGAGGCCGCGGGCCTGACCGCCGTTCCCTGATCGAGATTGCCCGAACTGGCAGACCCAGACGCCCCGACCCCGCGCGCCGAGGTCGGGGCGTTTTGCGTTCTTGGCCGAAATGCGCATGAAACCGTAGCCTTGGCTCGCCTATCCCATCCGCGAACGGTCCGCCCGTCCGCAGTCCGACTTCGATCTGCCCGGAAACGAGGCATGTGCAAGCGTGAACGGCTCTCGGTGCGGGGATCGGTCTTTTCCTGCTGAACACGCGTGTTTAGCTTTGTTAGCGAAAGGGGATCGCGCATGACCCGTCCTGTGATCGGCATCATCGGCAACTTCGCCATGATCAACGAAACCTACGCGACGCACAGCGGCGGCGTGATGAACTCCGAGGCGGTCTCGCTCGTCTCCGGTGGCATTCCGCTGATCGTGCCGGCGGACCCGAGGCTGTTGTCGGTGAACGACCTGCTCGAAGCCTGCGACGGGTTCCTGCTGACCGGCGGACGGCCGAACGTCCACCCAGAGGAATACGGCGAAGAGGAAACCGAGGCGCATGGCGCGTTCGACCGCGCCCGCGACGCGATCACTCTGCCGCTGGTGCGCGCCTGCGTGGAGCGGGGACAGCCGGTCTTCGGCGTCTGCCGGGGCTTTCAGGAAATGGCGGTCGCCATGGGCTCGACCCTGCATCCCGAGATCCGCGACCTCCCGGGCCGGATGAATCACCGAATGCCGCCCGACGGTACGCTGGAAGAGAAGTTCGCCCTCCGCCACATCGTGACGCTGACCGAAGGCGGACCGTTTCACCGGCTGTTCGGGGCGCGCGAGGTGATGACCAACACGCTGCACGGGCAGGGGATCATGAAGGCCGGCAAGCGCATCGTGATCGACGGCCACGCGCCCGACGGAACGCCCGAGGCGACCTACGTCAAGGGCGCCCCGGGCTTCACGCTGTCGGTGCAGTGGCACCCCGAATACAACGCCGCGAATGACCCGGTGTCGCGGCCGCTGTTCGAGGCGTTCGGCGATGCGTGCCGTGCCTGGGCCGGCGGCGCGCGGGCGGAACCTCAGCGCATCGCCGGATAAGTCGGTTGTCGATTACTGACCGAGCGTCGTGCTCGAGAAAGGATCGGCGGACGCCATCGGCTGAGCCGCGACCGGCGTCGGCTGGACGATGCCGCCCTCGGGGTTGAACGTCGGAACGGCCGCGTTGCCGAAGGACTGGCCGACGGACCCGGGACGACCCGACAGGAACACCGTCACCGCATCGAACACGGTACCGGCGCGCGCATCACCGCAGAACTCGGTGATATCGGCGGCCAGCAGGCTCGTGTCCTGATCGCCGACCGGCGGTTGCACGGGGGAGTCGCTGGCGAAGTCGCGCCATTCCTCCAGCCCCCAGAGCGTCGCGGCACGGATCGGCCCGCTTGTGGCGGAGTTGTTGATCGTACTGCAGCGGATGTCTCCGGCGTTGGCCGGCGGCGTGTAGGTCGGATCCGGCGAGATATCGACGAACGGAATCGCGGGCGTCTGCGGCAGGATCGGCGCCATTTCGGGAACCTCGCCGCGTGCACACGCGCTCAGTGCGAGCGCGGCGACGGCAAGAAGGATCGGGGGAGTGGGGATTGCAGTTCTCATCGGGCCCTGTTCAATGTTTCCTGTCCCTATTAACGGTGCCTAATGCAACGCTCAACAATCAATGAAATCATGGCCGAAGCGGATGACATGATCCGTCGGCACGGATTCGCCCTTCCGCCCTTCGCTTACTGGACCCCTGAAACGTTCCGCGAGCGTGCTGCCGACGCCCGCCACGTGATCGATTCCCGCTGCGGCTGGGACATCACGGACTACGGCGCGGGCCGCTACGACGAGATGGGCCTCTTCCTTTTTACCCTCCGCAACGGCCGTCTGGCCGACCTGCAGGGCGGCAAGGGCATGTGCTATGCCGAGAAGCTCCTGATCTCGAAAGAGGATCAGCTCTCCCCCATGCATACCCATGTTATTAAGGCCGAAGACATCATCAACCGGGGCGGCGCCACCCTTGTGGTCGAGCTCTACGGCAGTGATGACGAGGGCAACTTCGCCGAAGATCGCGGCGGCGCGGTGATGTGCGACGGGATCGTGCGGCGCTACGGTCCGGGCGACAAGCTGGCGCTCGCGCCGGGTGAGTCGGTCACGCTGTCCCCCGGCGACTGGCACGCCTTCTGGGGCGATGGCGGCGACGTTCTGATCGGCGAAGTCTCGACCGTGAACGACGACGAGACGGACAACATCTTCCGTGAGCCGATCGGTCGTTTCGCCGAGATCGAGGAGGATGTCGCGCCGACTCACCTCCTCGTCAGCGATTACGCGAAGTGGCTGGCCTGACGGTCAGCCCCTCCGCCTGACAGGCTTAGGCGTTGAGAATCAGCGCCTCGTGCCGCTTCAGACAGCGGCGCGCGGTGTCGCCGTAGCGGTTCGGCTCTGCCCGGAGTTCGGGGAAGATCGAGAACATCTCTTCCCGCGCCGCATCCGTCACGCCGGAGAGGCCGATGTGACCGGGGTGGAAGCTCTCGGTCGGGGCGCCCTCGGCGAAGATGATCTCGTGCTCGTCGAACATCAGGTGGAAGTAGGTGACCCAAGTCTGCTCCTCGCGCAGGACGGCGTGTCCGTCCACCAGGTGAGTCGCCGCCACCAGCACTTCGCTGTCGCCGAACAGAAGTTCGGCACGCGCGCCCTGAAACAGCATCCGGTGCTGGGGCGACACGATCAGGTCGCGGTCGAGCCCCGGCACGGCGCGCGGCGTGATTCGCACTGGCGCGAACCGGTCGACCCCCGGCACCTTGCGTGATCCGATCCAGCGGATCGGCTGAAGGCCGTGATCACGCGTGACGACCTTGTCGCCGATCCGCAGGCTTTCGACCGGGCGCGCGCCACGCGGCGTCAGGACCCGCGTCCCGGCGCCGAAGCAGATGATGTTCTCGATCTCCGAGAAGTTCAGCACCGTCCCGTCGTCGAGCAGCACGAAGCCGGACAGGCCGCCGGCGGCATCGTCGCTGTTGTTGATCGTCAGTGTCGACAGGTCGGCGAGCTTGCCGAGCTGCAGCGTGTCGCCATTGGTCTCGCCGCCTTCGCCGCCGAAGATGTCGATCTCGCCCGACAGGCTCTCGAGGAAGTCCTCGAGGATGAACAGATCGTCGCCATCGCCGCCGAAGACCGTATCGGCCTCGGCGAAGCGGATGGTGTCGTTGCCGTCGCCGCCGTAGAGATCGTCCGCGCCGGTCCCGCCGGAGATGACGTCGTCGCCCGCCCCGCCATAGAGGGTATCGGCACCGCTGTCGCCGGTGAGGCTGTCGTTGCCGTCGCCGCCGTAGACCAGGTCGTCGCCGGTGCCACCGTCGATCGTGTCGGCGCCGAGGCCACCGCTGATGGAATCGTTGCCCGATCCGCCGGTGAGGCTGTCGTTCCCGTCGCCGCCGTCGATCCGGTCGTTGTCCGCGCCGCCGTCGATACGGTCGTCGCCCGCACCACCCCAGAGCAGGTCGTTGCCGTCCCCGCCGGTGATGCTGTCGTTGCCCAGGCCGCCGAAGACGCTGTCCTCGCCCGCGTCCCCGGCAAGCGTGTCGGCCGATCCGGCAGTGCTTGTTGTCCAGGTCGGGCCGATGAGCTGCACGTTGTCGATCTGCGTGCCGTGGTTGTCGATCACCCCGGTCTCGCGGAATTCGAGACGGTTGCTCCCGTTGCCCGAGCCGCCGATCAGCTCGTAGCTGTAGTTCTGCATACCGCCGTCGACCGCATCGATCGTGTCGATCAGCTCGCCGTTCCAGTAGACCTCAAGGATGTTGTTGGCCGTGAAGTCGAGGTCGCCGGCATCGAAGGAGAGGTCGTAGGTCTCGCCCTCCATGACGCCGGGAATGTCCTGGTAGACATGCAGGTTGTTGGGCGACCCGCCCATGTCGAGCGTGTGCGTGCCGTCGGTGGCGTAGGTATTGCCCTTGCCGTCATCGTGCAGGTCGAACGTGTTGTTGGGGTCGTAGGAGGTCCAGCCGATGATGGAGCCCGTCGCCACCCCGCCGTAAGCCGTGTCGGTGACTCCGGTGAAGTCCTCGAAAGAGCCGTTGACGATCAGGTCCTCGAACGTGATCTCGACATCGTCGCCGAAGATGAAGTCGTCGCCAGTCCCGCCCGAGACGCTGTCGCTCCCGGCATTGCCGGCGAGCGTGTCATTGCCGATCCCGCCGAGCAGCGTGTCGTCGCCGAGCCCGCCGTAAAGCGCGTCGGCCCCGTCCTCGCCCGAGAGCGTGTCGTTGCCGGCGTCGCCGTACAGCGTGTCGGCGCCCGTGCCGCCCTGCAGCAGGTCGTCGTTGTCGCCACCGTAGAGCGTGTCGCTTTCGGTGCCGCCGTAGAGCGAATCCGCGCCCGTTCCGCCGTAGAGCGTATCGATGCCGCTGTCGCCATAGAGCCGGTCGTCGCCGGCATCGCCATGCAGCGTGTCGTTGCCGGCGCCGCCTTCGAGCCGGTCGGCATTGTCGCCGCCGTACAGCGTGTCGTTTTCCAACCCGCCATAGAGCGTATCCGCCCCGGCGCCGCCGTAGAGCGTGTCATAACCTTCGTCGCCGTAGATCGTGTCCGAGCTGGCGTCGCCATAGAGCCGGTCGTCTCCGGTGCCCCCATAGAGCGTGTCGATCCCGTCGCCGCCGTAGACGACGTCGTTGCCGGCCTCGCCGAACAGCGAGTCGTTGCCGGTTCCGCCGTAGATCAGGTCGGCCCCGTTGCCGGACCGGACAAGATCGTTACCCGCACCCGCGTCGATGATGTCGTTGTTGCCGTCGGCCCCGTCGATCGTGTCGCTGCCTGCATCGACCGAGCCGGGAAGCAGCGTGTCGTCGCCACCCGTGCCGTGCACCGTGCCGTCGGGCTGGACGAAGGACGTCGCCTGCCGGTCGGCCGTCGTTCCGCTGACCATCTGCGACTCGACGCCGGTCAGCCGCACGGAGGTGATCGGCTTGGCCGTCAGCCGCGCCTGGTCGGTGTTGGCGGTGACCTCCGGGAACAGGTAGGTGCGTCCGGCCGTGTCCTGCACGATGACGGCGGTGATCGTGGTGGTCGTGCCGTCCGAATAGGTCAGCGTCGCATTGTAGGTGGCCGTCCCGTCATAGGTCTGGAGCGAGCCGCCGTTGATCCTGAACGTGTCGTTCGAAAGGCTGTTGTTCTGATCGTAGGACGTCGAGTTGCCGCCGGAATACGAGCCCGGCGACAGCGTCTGGATGCGATTGTAGAGCGGATCCGACGTCGAGCCGTAGGTCCGGTTGATGAGGAGCGATGCGTTCTCGGCCTCGGAGTCCCCTTCGGTCGGGTCGATGGAGCCAAAGTTGTTGCCGAGATAGAATACGTTGAATGTCGTCGCCACGGATCAGCCCTCTTGCCCGGAGAATACGCAAGGGGCCGCGATCGCCGGTCGACGTCGCAAAAATTGACCAGCCGCCCCGAAATCGTTGCGCAACACCGTCTCCTGAACTTTTCAAATTGCGGGCCACGACTAGGGACGCGGCCAACTGCTCGATAAGGGCAAAGTGACGGTTGAGCCGGACCTTTTCAGAGCCGAATGAGATCGATTTTGTGACGTTAAGGTTAACGTTGCGGCAGCGCAGCACCCGCTATGCGCGTCTTTGCGGTGATCCGGCCTGACTCCTGACTTGGTCGCGCCGCAATGCTCCGGTGTTCAAGCCGATCCGCCCTATCCGGGCGCCATTGGACGCATCGGGGCGACAAACCCTGCAATCGCTTTCGCCGAGCCCGCAGTACCCTTGCGGCGACTCGCCCTGTCGCTCCGCTTGTGAAGCCGGGTTCTGGCCGATACCACTTCGCCAACAGTTGCACGGACCGGGGGAGCAATCCTGATGCGCATCGGAACACCGAAGGAAGTCCATCACGGCGAGGATCGGGTCGCGATGACGCCAGCCTCCGCGAAGGACCTGCAGAAGCTGGGTTATTCCTGCGTGATCGAGGCAGGGGCGGGTGAAGAGGCCGGCTTCCTCGATGCCGCCTACGAAGAGGCGGGTGTCGAGATCGCGGCGAGTGCAGCCACGCTTTACGATGCCGCCGACATCGTCGCCAAGGTGCGCCCGCCGACCGAGGACGAGATCGCGCTGCTGCGCGAGGATCAGCTCCTGATCTCCTTCTTCTATCCTGCGCAAAACGGCGACCTTCTGGACCTCGCGAAGGATCGCGGGGCTTCGGTCATCGCGATGGACATGGTGCCGCGCATCAGCCGCGCCCAGAAGATGGATGCGCTGTCCTCGATGGCCAACATCGCCGGCTACCGGGCGGTGATGGAGGCCGGCAACAACTTCGGCCGCTTCTTCACCGGGCAGGTGACCGCGGCGGGCAAGGTGCCGCCGGCCAAGGTGCTGGTCGTCGGGGCAGGGGTCGCCGGCCTCGCCGCGATCGGCACCTCGACGTCGCTCGGCGCGATCACCTACGCCTTCGACGTGCGCCCCGAAGTGGCCGAACAGATCGAGTCCATGGGCGCGGAGTTCGTCTACCTCGACTTCGAGGAAAGCTCGCAGGACGGGTCGGCCACCGGCGGTTACGCCGCGCCATCGTCGCCCGAGTTCCGCGAGAAGCAGCTCGAGAAGTTCCGCGAACTCGCGCCCGAAGTCGACATCGTCATCACCACCGCCCTGATCCCCGGCCGCGATGCGCCGGTGCTCTGGACCAAGGACATGGTCGAGGCGATGAAGCCCGGCTCCGTCATCGTCGACCTCGCCGCGGAGCGGGGCGGCAACTGCGAGCTGACGCAGGCCGACGAGAAGCTTATCACCGACAATGGCGTGACCATCGTCGGCTACACCGACTTCCCCTCGCGGATGGCGCAACAGAGCTCCACGCTCTACGCGACCAACGTGCGGCACATGATCTCCGACCTGACGCCCGAAAAGGACGGAATGGTCGTGCACGACATGGAAGACGATGTGATCCGCGGCGCGACCGTGACGCACGAGAGCAAGATCACCTTCCCGCCGCCGCCGCCCAAGGTGCAGGCCATCGCGGCGCAGCCAAAGAAGGAGAAGCCGAAGGAGCTGACCCCGGAAGAGAAGCGGGCGAACGAAGTCGCCGCCTTCAAGGCCCAGACCCGAAGCCAGGTCGGGCTGCTGGTCGGCGGCGGGCTCCTGCTGCTTCTGATCGGCGCATGGGCGCCCGAGAGCTTCATGAGCCACTTCATCGTCTTCGCGCTGTCCTGCTTCATCGGGTTCCAGGTCATCTGGAACGTCAGCCACGCGCTGCATACGCCGCTGATGGCCGTGACCAACGCGATTTCGGGGATCGTCATCCTCGGCGCGCTGCTGCAGATCGGGTCGGGGAACTTCCTCGTCATGTTGCTGAGTCTGGTCGCGGTGCTGATCGCCACGATCAACATCGTGGGCGGCTTCCTCGTCACGCGGCGCATGCTCGCCATGTTCCAGAAGTCCTGACCCCCTGATGTCCGCACCCGAACGTCAGACCGCATGGCTCCGGCTCGTTCGCGGGGGCGCCGCCCTCTGGGTGGTGCTGGTCCTGCTGACCCTGACGGCACCCACCGGCACCATCACGATCGTCACCATCGTCTACAGTGTCGTCATGGTCGTGCTCTGCATGGTCGCGGCCCTGCTGATCGCCCGCCCGGCGGAGCCGGGAACCCCGGGCGAGAGCTTACGCAACCACGCCGCCATGATCCTGATCCTGATCCTCGCCGGCAACGCGTTCTTCGGATCGCAGCTGTCGCGGACCGGCGCCGCACCGGAGGAGCAAACGCAATGAATACCACCATCGGGAGGCCGTCATGAGCATCGGCATCGTTTCCGCCGCCTATATCGCCGCGGCCGTCCTCTTCATCCTGTCGCTCGGCGGGCTGTCCAACCAGGAGAGCGCCAAGCGCGCCGTCTGGTACGGCATCGCGGGGATGGCCATCGCGGTCGTCGCCACGATCTTCGGCCCCGGCGTCTACAACCTGTTCCTGATCCTGATCGCCGTCGCCGCGGGGGCCTTCGCGGGCCATTACGTCGCCGGCAAGGTTCAGATGACCGAGATGCCGCAGCTCGTCGCGGCACTGCACTCCTTCGTCGGCCTCGCCGCCGTCTTCATCGGGCTGAACGCCGACATCATGCTGTCTTCCGTGGAGAGCCTGAAGGCCGACGGCGCGCAGTTGCAGACGTTGCTGGCCGACCGGGCGCTCACTGGCTTCGGGGAACGTCTGTGGCTCAAGGACGCCGTCGAGGTCTCCATCCTCAAGGTCGAAGTGTTCCTCGGCATCTTCATCGGTGCCGTGACCTTCACCGGCTCCGTCGTCGCCTTCGGCAAGCTGGCGGGCCGCGTCGACGGCAAGCCGAAAAAGCTGCCGGGCGGTCACATGCTGAACCTGCTGGCGCTGGTCGTGTCGATCATCCTCGGCCTGATGTTCATGAACGGTGCGGGCCTGTGGACCATGGTGCTGGTCACGCTGATCGCGGGCTTCATCGGCTGGCACCTCATCATGGGCATCGGCGGGGCGGACATGCCAGTGGTCGTGTCGATGCTGAACAGCTATTCCGGCTGGGCGGCCGCGGCGATCGGCTTCACGCTGGGCAACGACCTGCTGATCGTGACCGGCGCGCTGGTCGGCTCCTCCGGCGCGATCCTGTCCTACATCATGTGCAAGGCGATGAACCGGCACTTCGTCTCGGTCATCCTCGGCGGCTTCGGCGGCACCACGGGCCCGGCGCAGGAAGTCGAGGGCGAGATGGTCGCCACCGATGCCGATGGCGTCGCCTCCGCGCTCGAGGATGCCGACAGCGTGGTGATCGTGCCCGGCTACGGCATGGCCGTCGCGCAGGCGCAGCAGCCCGTGGCCGAGCTGACGCGCCGCCTGCGCGCGCAGGGCAAGGAAGTGCGTTTCGCCATCCACCCCGTCGCAGGGCGTCTTCCGGGCCACATGAACGTCCTGCTGGCCGAGGCGAAGGTGCCCTACGACATCGTGCTGGAGATGGACGAGATCAACGACGACTTCCCCTCCACCGACGTGGTGATCGTCATCGGCTCCAATGACATCGTGAACCCCGCCGCGCAGGACGATCCGAACTCTCCGATCGCGGGGATGCCGGTGCTCGAGGTCTGGAAGGCGAAGCAGGTCTTCGTCTCCAAGCGGGGGCAGGGGACGGGTTACTCCGGCATCGAGAACCCGCTCTTCTTCAAGGAGAACACCCGCATGTTCTATGGCGATGCCAAGGCATCGGTGAACGAGTTGCTGACAAAGATCAGCTGAGTCGCGATGTCGGGCCACGAAGGCCCGAAACATGTTGAAGTTGACTCTGCAACCGGCGCTCCTTGGGCGCCGGTTTCTTATTTCATTGTTTTATTTGTAAAATTTCGCAGGTTCGGCGGGAAAAGGTCAATAAACCTTACTCGCCTATAGGGCGAATTAACCTTAATGGAGCTCGCCCTTCGCCCCAATTCGGCCCGATTTCGCGCCAAGGCTCGACGTTAACGGGCCGTCCCCTCACAAGTCCCTCACCGGCCCGGAAGTTCGTGAAACCAGTAACTCTTCGTTCCCCGGGAGAGGCCTCTTATGGCAATCGTAAACGCAGACCTTGGAAGCAGCGACTTCGTCGTCGACAGCTCCAACGCCAACAATGGTGACGTGGTCAATGTCACCGCCCTCGGCAGCAACACCCTCACAGTCGACGGCGTCGATGTTTCTGTCAGCAGCATCGCAAACGTCACCGCCCTGGCGACCCCGACATTCGAGGCGGTCAACGGCGGCTCGCTGACGTTCAACGCGGGACTGCTCGGCGCTACGGCGCTCAACAGCATCAACTTCAACGTTGGCGAGGACGGCTCGCGGATCGAGGTCGACGCCGCGACGATCAACCTCAACATTTCCGACTTCAACGTGAACTTTCTCGGCAACGACGACAGTCCCACGGGCATCGGCGAGTTCGTCTACGATCCGCCCGCACTTTCGCTGACACCGATCACCTTCGACGTCTCGGGATATTCCACGGGCGACCGACTTATGGTCGACGGACGGTCGGCCATGTCATTCACCTACGATTCCGGCAGCGGGATCGGCCGCCTGTCCAGTACGGCATTCCTGCAGCAGACGGTGCGCTTCGAGTTCGAGATGAGCCAGGAGCAGGCCGATCTTCTGCTCAACGCCGGAACCCGTGGCGATTACATCCTCGCCGACGGCACGTTCATCTTCCCCGGTGCTTCCTTCGTCTGCTTCGTGAAGGGCACCATGATCGAGACGGAGCACGGCCCGGCGCCGATCGAGCTGCTGCGCGAAGGCGACCTCATCCGAACCCGCGACAACGGCTTGCGCCCGATCCGCTGGATCGGCTCCACCCGCATCCGCTCCACCCGTGACACCGCTCCCATCCGGTTCGCGCGGGGCTCCATCGGCAACGGTCGCGAGCTGCTCGTCTCTCCGCAGCACCGGATGCCGATCGAAAGCTGGGAAACCGAGCTGTTGTTCGGGGAAAGCCGGGTTCTCGTCCCCGCCAAGCATCTCGTGAACGGCGACACGATCACCCAGCTCGAACCGGGCACGGTGGAATATTTCCACATGCTCTTCGACACCCACGAGATCGTCTTCTCCGAAGGTGTTCCGACGGAGAGCTTCCACCCCGGTGAGTTCGGTCTATCGACCCTCGAACGTGCCGCGCAGGAAGAGATCTTCGGCCTCTTCCCGGAACTCCGCACCGACCTCGCGGGCGGCTTCGGTCCCGCCGCCTATCCGACGCTTCGCCGGCACGAGGTCGCTCTCCTCGCCGCCGCCTGAGCATACCGCCTCTCACACCGACCGACCCTTGCCGCGCCCCGTCAGCCCCGCCTAGGCTGGCGGGGTCCGGTATTGAGGGAGGGCACATCATGGCCAGAGTCACGGGCATCGGAGGCGTCTTCTTCCGCAGCAATGACCCGGCGGCACTCGCCGCCTGGTATCACGAACATCTCGGCATCGACCCGGTGTCCGAGACGGGCGCTTGGACGCAAGCCGCCGGCCCCACGGTCTTCGCCCCCTTCAGCCAGGGCACCGACTATTTCGGCGACCCGGCGCAGCAGTTCATGATCAACTTCCGCGTCGATGACCTGAAAGCGCTGACCGCACAGCTCGAGGCCGCCGGCATTACCGTCGAGACGCGGGAGGAGTGGGACATGCCCGAGATCGGCACCTTCGCGCGTATCCACGATCCGGACGGCAACCCGATCGAGCTGTGGCAACCGGCCGACGGGATCTGAGCCCGGCTGTCAGTCGTCGTCCTCGCGCCGACATTCCCCGGCCACGTCACCGATCCCGGCGGGCAGCACCGTGGCCGACCCGATGCAGGCCGTGCGAAGCTGGCGGGCAGTGAGATTCTCCGCCGCGCTCAGGTCCGCGCCGTCCAGCCGCGCGCCGGAGAAGTCCGTGTCGTCCAGCAGTGCACCCTCGAAATCCGCTCCGCGCAGGTCGGCGCCCTTGAAGTCGGCGCGCGTCAGGTCGGCCCCTTCGAAGTCGACGCCGGACAACTCCGCGTCCTCCAGGTCGGCGCCGATCAGGATAGCCCCTTCGAAGTCGACGCCCTCGAGGTCGAGCTCCTTCAGTTCGGCTCCCGTCAGGTCCGTGCCTTCGAAGGAGGGGGCGAAGTCGGCGAGCGTGCCGATCTCGGCGAGATAGCGCAGAACGGTGCCGGCGTCTCTCGAGCGGATCTGGGACAGGACGGCCGTGGTCTGCGCGCGGCCCGCCGCGGCGAAGCTTTCGGGCCGGTCCGCCATGCCGGGGTCGATGACCAGCGCGGTGATCCGGTCGACATAGGCTTGCAATGCCTCCGCGCTCGCGCGGGCTTCCTCGCGCTGGGCCTGCCCCTCGTTGAAAATAAGTCCTGCGCCCCACAGCACCGCCGGAACCGCGAGAAGCGAAATCCAGTCCCAGAGGGTGCGCCCCGAAAAGCCCATCCATGCGGGCTTCCAGACGACCCAGAGCACCACGAGAACGGCGACGACGACAAGCAGTATGCCACTGGCGAGCATGAGAAATCCGAACATGACCGAACCTTGCCGGGGGAGGGGGGCGACGGCAAGGGATCCGCCCCGGAGCCGCAACAAAAGGACTGCGGCGGCCATCGATATTGTAAGGATTCGTCACGCGGCGGTGACGAGACGTGCGTCGAGTTTGAGTTGCGCCGCGATACCGCTAGAGTCACAACTGCCTGACGAGCCGGCCCGAGACCGGCAGTCTATCCCAGAGACAGGAGACGTTCCGTGACATCACAGGTGCTCGCCCATTCCAAAAATGGCGACACGCCGCCCCACAGGCTGCGCGCCGCTTTCACGGCACTGGTCCTCGGCGCGGCGATCGCGCTGACGCAGGCGCTGCCGGTCAACGCGCAGAGCCGGCCCACCACTTTCGCCGACCTCGCAGAACAGGTCAGCCCGGCCGTCGTGAACATCACGACCTCGACCATGGTCGCCGGCCGCTCCGGCCCGCAAGGTGTCGTGCCCGAAGGCTCGCCCTTCGAAGACTTCTTCCGCAATCTCCCCGACGAAGACAGCCCGCGCCGCTCCTCCGCGCTCGGCTCCGGCTTCGTGATTTCCGCCGACGGCTACATCGTCACGAACAACCACGTGATCGAAGGCGCCGACGAGATCATGATCGAGTTCTTCGACAACGACGAACAGCTCGTCGCCGAAGTCGTGGGCACCGACCCGAACACCGACATCGCGCTGCTGAAGGTCGAGGCCGAAGATCTGCCCTACGTCGCCTTCGGTGACAGCGACGGCACCGGCGCACGCGTCGGTGACTGGGTCATGGCCATGGGCAACCCGCTCGGCCAGGGCTTCTCAATCTCCGCCGGCATCATCTCCGCCCGCAACCGGGCGCTGTCGGGAACCTACGACGACTACATCCAGACCGACGCCGCCATCAACCGCGGCAACTCCGGCGGTCCGCTGTTCAACATGGACGGCGAAGTGATCGGCGTGAACACCGCGATCCTGTCGCCCACCGGCGGCTCCATCGGTATCGGCTTCGCGATGTCTTCCGCTGTCGTTTCCAATGTGGTCGACCAGCTTCAGGAATACGGCGAAACCCGCCGCGGCTGGCTCGGCGTTCGCATCCAGGACGTCACGCCGGACATGGTCGACGCGATCGACGGTCTCGACTCCGCGGTCGGCGCGATGATCACCGACGTGCCTCCGGGTCCGGCCGAAGACGCCGGCATGCAGGCGGGTGACATCATCCTGACCTTCGACGGCACCGACGTCGAGGACACCCGCGAACTGGTCCGCATGGTCGGCAACGCGCCGGTCGGCAAGGAAGTCCCGGTCACCGTCCTGCGCGAGGGCGAGAACATGGACCTCACCGTGACGCTCGGCCGTCGCGAGACGGACGAAGCCGAAGCCTTCCCCGCGTCGTCCGACGCCGTTCCGGAAGAGCAGGGCGAAGCGGAAGTGCTCGGCCTCACCCTCTCCGAGGTGACGACCGCGCTAACCGAGCAGTTCGATCTGACGGTCGAAGAAGGTCTCGTCATCACCGGCATTGATCCGATGTCGGAAGCCGCCTCCAAGGGGCTGCTCGACGGTGACGTCATCACCGAGGCCGGCCAGCAGCCGGTCGCCACGGTCGCCGAGTTCCAGGAGCGTATCGAAGAGGCCCGCGATGCCGGCCGTCGCTCGCTCCTCCTCCTCGTCCGCCGTGGTGGTGATCCCCGCTTCGTCGCCCTCGGCCTGGTCGAAGACGACGCCGGCGAAGAAGACGACTCCGCCGAGTGATCGGCACCTCCAGCAACTGACCAATCAGGGCGCCCCGCGGGGCGCCCTTTTTTGTAAGGGTGTCTGAGCTGTCTGAGCGACGCGGCGAACGTGGCCACACCCGGCCCCGATCCGATCAGGCCGAAACGCCGACCCCATACTGCCGCTCGATCTCCAGCAGCCGCTGCTTGCGCCACAGCCCGCCGCCGTAGCCGGTGAGAGAGCCGTCAGCCCCAATCACCCGATGGCAGGGGATCAACAGCGCGATCTGGTTCGCGCCGTTCGCCCGCGCCACGGCCCGGGTCGCCGAAGGCCGGCCGATCGCCCGCGCGATGTCGGCATAGCTGCGTGTCTCGCCCGCCGGGATCTCGCGCAGCGCGGCCCAGACTTCCCGCGAGAAGGCGGAGCCATGCAGGCCGAGCGGTACTTCGAACCGCGCCGACCGGCCGGCGAAGAAATCGCCAAGCTCCTTGCGGGCCTGTTCGGTCGGGGGCAGGGTGCCGATCCCGATCGACCCTTTCGCGCTTTCGAGCAGCCGCTTCAGCTCACTCGACAGCGCCTTTCGCCCGACGAACTCCAGCAAGTGCAGGTGAGAGAGGCTCGAAACCGCGATCATGTCGCCGATCGGGGTGCCGATCCAGTCGGCCATCAGGACGCCGTCCTTCACGAAGTCACCGGGCGCACATCCGACCAGCCGGGCAAAGGCGGCGCGGAAGGCGCTCGCCGACTCGAACCCGGCCTCCTGCTGTGCGGCGATCACCTTCGACCCGTCCGACAGGCTTTCGAACCCTTCGCGGAGCCGCCGCTGCCGCGCCATCTCGAGAAACGTCATCCCGAACTGCCGCTTGAAACTGCGCCGCACCGTCGACAGATCGAACCCCATCCGCGTGATGTGCTCTTCGCTCCAGCGCAGCTCCGGCCGCTCGTCGAGCGCGGCCAGCAACGCGCCGATCATCGGGTCGGCCGAGGCGGCGGGTTGCAGCGGGTGGCACCGCTTGCAGGCACGGAAGCCCGCCTCGATGCAGGCGCCGACGGAATCGTGGAACGTGCAGTTCTCCGGCTTCGGCTTGCGGGCCGGGCAGGTGAAGCGACAGAAGATGCCCGTGCTCGACACACAGACATAGGCGCGGCCCTCGTAGCTCTCGTCCCGCGCAAGCAGCGCGGCATAGAGCGTGGCGTGATCTGGAAGGTCAAACAGCATCATGGCCACAGTCATACCAGCGCCGCCGGACCGCTACGCCGGAAAACGGGCGGCTATTCGAGAAAGGTCAGCCGGCCTCGTCGTATTGCTCGTCCAGCCGGTCGAGCTCGTCCTGCCGGAGTTCCACCAGGCCGAGCTGCACGGCGGTATAGCGCGAGATCACCGGGCTCGACGGGCCGCCGTTGCTCTCCTGGAACTCCTGCACGGCGACCTGCGTGGCGCGGTCATAGGCCTCCGTCGGCCGGCCCGCGTAGCTGCCGCGCGCGGTCAGCGCGCGTTGCAGGGAGCCGACGAAATCCGCCGTCAGCTCCTGCGGGCAGAGCGTCTCGAACTCCGTCTCCGTCCGCTCGCGCAGGATGCGCTGCTCGGTCACCGTCTCGAAGGTCGCAGCCTGAAGCTGCTCGCCGGCCTCGTTCACCGTCGCGGGCCGGATCATGACCTGCTCCGTCACCGTCTCGATCAGCGCGGGAGAGATGGTGCGCCCGTAGCAAAGCCCGTCGTCCCCCTGCGCGATGTGCAAGCGGTCGGCCTCCGGCGCAATGCGGGTCGCGGAGCCGCCCGCGCTGTCGCAGGCCGCAAGCGCCATCACCGCGAGGGCGATCATCGGGGGAGGGAACCGGATCATCTCAATCTGCTCGCATCAGGGGTCTCTTGCCCCGGTTTCGGGCACCCTAGACCACGACGACACATGAGCAAAGCGTTACCGCCGAACCGGCCTCTTTCGGATGCCGGCGAGGGTCGCTAGACAGGGCCGAGACCAAGAGGATACGGGCAATGGCGAAAATCACCTACATCGAACACGGCGGCAAGGAACACGTGGTCGAAGTGTCCAACGGCATGACGGTCATGGAAGGCGCGCGGGACAACGGCATCCCCGGCATCGAGGCGGACTGCGGCGGCGCCTGCGCCTGCTCGACCTGTCATGTCTACGTGGCGCCCGACTGGGTCGACAAGCTGCCCGACCGCGACCCGATGGAAGAGGACATGCTCGACTTCGCCTACGAGCCGGACCCGACGCGCTCGCGCCTGACCTGCCAGCTGAAGGTGACCGACGCGCTCGACGGGCTTGTCGTTCAGATGCCGGAAAAGCAGATCTGATGCGCGCGGCGCCGATCGCGGGGCTGGCGATGCTGCTGGCCCTGCCGGTCGAGGCGCAGGTCCCCGACATCCTGTCCGCCCACTACGACGGCCCGACCGACCGCTACCCCCACGGTGCGCTCGGCGACCCGTTCGAATGGGGCACCCTCGTGCTCGAGCGGAACCAGTGCCCCGGCTGCGCGGGGATCGAGCGTGACACGCTGACCATAAATCTGCCGCCGGAGCTGGTCTTCGAGGACACCGCGCCGCGCCTCGTGGACGTCGACGGCGATGGTCTGCGCGACGTCATCACGGTGCAAAGCCATCGCGACTACGGGGCCCGCCTTGCCGTGTTCGACAGCCTTGGTGCCGTGGTCGCGGCAACCGACCGGATCGGTCAGCCGAACCGCTGGCTCGCGCCGCTCGGCGCAGTCGACCTCGACGGCGACGGGCGAGTCGAGATCGCCTATGTCGACCGACCTCACCTCGCGAAGCGCCTGATCGTCGTCGAATACCGCGAGGGCACCCTGACGCCCGAGGCAGTGGCGGAGGGTCACACCAACCACCGCTTCGGCGATCCCGAGATCGGCGGCGGCCTCCGGCTCTGCGATGGCGCGGCGGAGATCATCACGGCCTCCGGCGACTGGACCCGCGTCCTCGCCACCTCGCTGCGAAACGGGGTCCTGAGCAGCCGCGACCTCGGCCCCTACACTGGGCCCGACAGCTTCACCGCCGCGCTCGCCTGCTAGGGCCAGATCGTCATCGCGATCAGCGCGGCCATCTCGCCGACCTGCTGCGTCGCGCCGAGCACGTCGCCCGTCTGCCCCCCAAGCCGTCGCTTCGCGCCCCGCGCCAGCACTACCACGGCGACCGCGACGACAAGCGCCACGAGGATCACCCGCGCCGGTGAGGCCAGCAACGCGACGATCAGCGCGACCAGCCCAGCGGCGAGGGCCATGTCGCTTGTCGGGCGGCCCGTCATCCGCGACAGACCGTCCGGCCGCGCATGGGGCAGGGCCCAGGCGACGACGGTCATCGCCGCGCGGCTCGCCACTCCTGCCACCAGCACGGCGGGCCAGAGCAACCCGGCCTCCAGCGCCACGACGAGGCAGCTCCACCGCAGCAGCACCGACAGGAGCAAAGCCAGCGCCCCGTGCGCCCCGATCCGGCTGTCCTTCATCACGCCGAGCCGCCTTTCGGCTGACCCACCGGCTCCGAAGCCATCGAGCGTGTCCGACAGCCCGTCCTCGTGCAGCCCGCCCGTCACGACGGCCCCCGCCGCCAGCGCCAGAACGGCAGAGACCCCGTCCGCCAGCCCGAGCCACCGTCCCCCGGCGGCGACTGCGCCGACGATCAGCGCCACCGCCAGCCCCGCGACCGGCCAGGCCCACGCGGCGCGCGCCCCGCGCTCGTGATCCGCGAAGGGCGCCGGCAGTCGGGTCAGCAGCGCCAGCGCCGCGCCCACGTCCCCCGGAACGCGGCGCAGTTTCCGCTCGATCTCGCCAGCCATGTGATCTCCTCTTTTCCGCGTCGCCGTGTCCGGTAGAAGCAAGGTCCGACCAGACAGGAACGAGGTGCAGGATGTCGTCGCCATTCACCACGATCAAGGCGTTCGCGGACCGTCTCGAAAGCCAGCCCGTCGACAGCGCCGAAGCGCGCATGGCCGCGGCGGAGCGGAACGGCCTGCTGACCAAGCCGCCGGGCTCACTCGGTCGGCTCGAGGACCTCGCGATCTGGTACGCCGGCTGGCGCGACGATCCCCGGCCGTCTCTCGAGCGCATCCAGATCTGCGTCTTCGCCGGGAACCACGGCATCGCCGCGCGCGGGGTCTCCGCCTTCCCGCCCGAGGTCACGGTCCAGATGGTCGCCAACTTCGAAGCCGGCGGCGCGGCCATCAACCAGCTTGCCAGGACCTTCGGCGCGGAGATGAGCGTCGTGCCGCTGTCGCTCGACACGCCGACCCGGGACTTCACCCAGGACGCCGCCATGACCGAGGAGGAGCTGGTCGAGGCGCTCTCCGCCGGCTGGTCCGCCGTCGACCCCGAGGCCGACCTCTTCGTTGCGGGAGAGATGGGCATCGCCAACACCACGGCCGCCGCTGCCATCGCCGCTGCCCTCTTCGGCGGCGCGGCGCGGGAGTGGGTCGGGCGTGGCACGGGCGTGGACGAGACGGGCCTCGCGCTCAAGGCCGCCGTGATCGAGGAGGCGCTCGCGCTGCACAATGCCGCGCGGGGCAACCCGCTCGAAGTGCTCCGCTGCGTCGGCGGGCGGGAGATCGCGGCGATGACCGGCGCGATGGCCGCCGCACGCGAGCACCGCGTTCCCGTCATCCTCGACGGCTTCATCGCCAGTTCCGCCGCCGCCGTGCTGCATTGCATCCGTCCCACCACGCTCGACCACGTCGTCGCCGGCCACCAGAGCGGCGAGGCGGCCCACGGCAAGCTGCTCGGCATGATCGAGAAATCGGCGCTGCTGCACCTCGGCCTGCGGCTCGGCGAAGGCTCCGGCGCGGCCGTCGCGATTGGCGTGCTGAAGGCCGCGATCGCCTGTCACTCCGGCATGGCCACCTTCGCGGAGGCCGGCGTCAGCGACGCCTGACCTCAGCTCTTGGAGCGTCCACCGGCCCGGCCGCGCCGGTCGTCGTCGGATTGCTTCAGCTCGAAATTGCTGGCGATCGCGGTTTCCAGGTCGCGCGCCAGCTCCTTGGCGCGGGTGACGTAGGCCTCGTTCTCGGTCACCGGGATGCCGGGTTGCCACAGCTCGGCCAGCTCACGCATCGTGCGGCGGTCGTGGTGATAGAAGTAGACCTCGGCCTCGTTCGCCTCGTACTCCGTCATCCCGAGTTGCTCCAGCACGTAGCGCCCGGCGCGCAGTGAACTGTCGAACAGCTCTCGAACGATATCGTTCGCCCCCGCCTGGTAGAGCTCGTAGACATGGATCCGGTCCCGCGCACGGGCCACGATGTGAATGTCGGGCCGCGCGGTGCGGGCGTATTTTACCAGCCGCGTCGCTGCCTCCCGGTCGTCGAGCGAGACGACCAGCACCTTGGCATCGTCGAACCCCGCGCTGTGCAGCAGGTCGGGCCGGGTCGGGTCGCCGAAGAAGCTGCGGAAGCCGAAGGTGCGCATCGTCTGGACAGTGGCGAGGTTGTTGTCGAGCACGACGGTCGAATAGCCTGCCGACTGCACCAGCCGGTTGACCACCTGCCCGAAGCGCCCGATCCCCGCGATGATGACCGACCCGGTCTCGTCGATCTCGTCCGCCGGGGTGTCGTCCGTGTCGATCATCCGCTTGGACAGCCACTCGTACAGGATGAACAGCAGCGGCGTGATGAGCATCGACAGCGCCACGACCATCAGCATCATCGCCGACATCTCGGTGTTGAGCACCTGCGTCGCCACCGCGAAGGAGATCAGCACGAAACCGAACTCCCCCGCCTGCGCGAGGCTCAGCGTGAACAGCCATCGATCCCGGTCGCCGAGCTTGAAGACCCGCGCCAGCACGTAGAGCACGGCCCCCTTCACGAGGATCACACCAGCCGTCAGCCCAAGCAGGACGAGCGGCTGATCCAGCAGCAGGTCGAAGTTGATGCCCGCGCCCACCGTGATGAAGAACAGCCCGAGCAGCAGACCCTTGAACGGTTCGAGGTCGCTTTCCAGCTCGTGCCGGAATTCGGAGTTTGCCAGCACCACCCCGGCAAGGAACGTGCCGAGCGCGGGCGAGACGCCGACCATCTGCATCAGCACCGCGATGGCCACGACCATCAGCAGGGCAAGCGCGGTATACATCTCGCGCAGGCGGGCGTGGTGGATGTAGCGGAAGACGGGCCGGGTCAGGTAGGTCCCGGCGAGGATGATCGCCGCGACCGCGCCGAACGTCGCCAAGGTCACGCCCCACGCCGGCAGCCCTTCGACGAGGCTCATCGCGTGGGCCTCCGCGCCTTCGGCGTGGTCGCCTTCCGCCGCGTGGTGGACCGCTCCGCCGCTGCCACCGATGGCGAGCAGGGGCAGGAACGCCAGCATCGGGATCACCGCGATGTCCTGCGTCAGCAGCACGGAGAAGGCGGAGCGTCCGCCCGGCGTCTGGATCAGGCCCTTCTCCGACAGCGTCTGCATCACGATGGCGGTCGAGGAGAGCGCGAAGATCAGGCCGATGGCCAGCGACGTCTGCCACGGCTGGCCGAGCGCCCAGGCCGCCGCCATGATGAGCGCGGTCGTCAGCGCGACCTGCATCCCGCCGAGGCCCAGCAGCCGATGCCGCATGTCCCACAGCGCCTTCGGCTCCAGCTCCAGCCCGATGAGGAACAGCATCACGACGACGCCGAATTCCGCAAAGTGTTGAAGTTCCTCGGTATCCTGCCCGATCGTCGGAATGAACCCGATCGCGATCCCGGCCAGCAAGTATCCAAGCACGGAGCCAAGCCCCATGCGCGCCGCGAGCGGCACGGCCAGCACCGCGGCCCCGAGGTAGATTGTCGCCTGAATGAGAAATGCCTGCATGAATTCTGAATACGGGCAGTCGGTGTGTATTGGCAATCTGCCTGACTGCAGCCCGGCCTCTTCCCGAACCGACAGGCGTCGGATCGCCGGTTTTACGGGCGGGCCCGGCCCGCGCGATCCCGCGGTTACGGCCAGCCTCGCTTCGACGCTGTCGCGAGGGTCCTGAGATCATGGCGCACCCCTCTGCCTGCGCTTGCGGACAGGGGAGGTCGATGGTCATTGCACAGGCTCCGGTCGGATCCGGAGTGACGATGACCGGGCTCAGGCACGGGTCGGGTTACGGACGCCTGAAGCTTTGATGACGTTTGGATGGAAAGTGACGGCCGACCGTTTCCGGTCAGCCGTTCGGCATGTTTAGCCGCGTCTGGCGGCCGCCCCGGCTGTAGGTCAGAAAGCTGTCGCCGATCGAGGTAACCTGTCCGCCATCCAGCCGGTCGCCCACTTTCACGTGCACGAAACGGCCGTTCGACAGGCGTACCATGGCGCGGCGGTCGTCGACCCGGCCGAAGATCCCGATCAGGTTGTTCTGACGCAGGTTGATCGCGCGCGAGAGGGTCGCGGCCTGCGCCACGCTGCCCGCCGTCGGGCCCGAGGGCGCTGCGGCGCGCGCCACCGTGGCCGCGGGCTGCTGTGCGGCCGGTTGCTGGGCCGCCGGCTGCGTCGTCTGCTGACGCGGCGCCGCGCGGCGGGCACGATCGACGATGGTCGCCATGTTGCGCGGCCGGGCATCGGGATGGATCGAGCGCGGCACGGCGTTGCGCGTCGCGGTGGAGAAGCCGGCGGGCACGCTGCTGTTCAGCGCGGCGGCGGCGGCGGCGAGCGTCGCTTCGACGTCGGGACCGGTGTCCTCGATCTCGGCTTCAGGCTCCGGCTCTTCTTCGAGCTCTTCCTGCATCGCGGCCAGCACCTCGTCCGGGACCAGCCCATCGGGCCGGGGGGAGGGGCGGAACCCTTCGAGCGCGGGGTCGGCGACGAGCTCCGCCGGCGCCTGCGACGCGGCGAGCGTGATGTTTTCGGGCCGCATCGTCGGGCGCAGGCCGGTCAGAGCGACACCGCCGTTCGGGACGGTGTCGAGCGCGGCGCTGTCGTCGGACTCCGCACCGGCAGCAGCGGCAGCCGCTGCTGCGACGGCGGCAGGCCGTGTCGGCGGGTCGATCGCGGCAGTGTCGACGAAGCGCACCGGAACCGCGTCCGTTGGCGCGACGATGGTGTCGGCGGCGTCGGACTCTTCGGTGCCGGGCCGGATCGGCGGGTCGACGGCGGCACTGTCGAGCAGGATCACCGGTGCCGCGTCATCTTCCGATGGCGCGTCGGCGCTCGCCGGCGTCGGCCGGGTCGGCGGGTTCACCCCCGGATTGTCGCGGAACACGACGCCCGGCGATGCACTGGCCGGCGCCTCGGCAGGTGCGTCCGGCGCGGCGACATCGCTGTCGTCGCGAGTCGGCGGATTGACCAGCGCGGTGTCGATGATGGTCACGTCCGACGTCGGCTCGGCTTCCGGTGCCGCCGCAGGCTCGATGCTGGCCGGTGCCGTGCGGGTCGGCGGATTGACCGGCGCGGACGAGACGATCGTCAGGCCGTCGGGGCTGTCCGTTTCCGGATCGGTGGCGGTTTCCGAACCCGTGTCCGTTTCGACGGCGACATCGACATCGGATGTCGACAGAGTGCCCGGACGCACCGGCGGATTGACCGGACGGCTGTCCACGAACGCGACGGCGGCGGTCTCGGTCGCCTCTTCGACGGCGTCGTCCGTGTCGGCGGTCGCTTCCGCGGCGGCGAGGGCGACGGCCTCCGCGAACGGATCGGCGGGGGCCTCTTCCTCGGGCGCGGGCTCCGGCGCGGGGCGCAGGGCGACCTCGACCGGGGCGGCGCCGACGATGCGGCGCAGTCCGTCGGAGGCGACGACTTCGGCACCTTCGGGCAAGTTGTCGGTCACATCGGGCGGCGGCGCGACGGTGCCGGGACGGATCGGCGGCTCCCGCTCCGGCGCGCCGGAGAAGACGAGGATGCCGTCCGGCGTCAGGGTTCCGTCCGCGGTGGCGAGGATGAAGCCCTCATCATCTCGGTCGAACGTCGCGCCGGCAGGCGGCGGATCGGCCGGTGTCGGAATCCGGACATCCGTCGCGGAGGCGAGTGTTTCGGGCAGGCCGACAGGCTGCGACAGCCGGTCGACATCATCGGTCGGCGGCACCGGCACCTCGCCAAGCGCAGTGGTGCGCGGCGTCACCGGCAGGCGCGGCGCACGCTGCCAGACACCTGTCGCGGCATAGATGCGCTGTGCCTCGGCCGGGCTGAGCACTTGTCCGATCGGCGCAGAAGGTTGTTGCGGCGCGATGACTTCGGCGGTTTCCGTCGCCGCTTCGGGCTCGGGCTCCGGCGCGACGGCATTTTCAGGAGCGTCCGACAGCAGGTCCGGCGCGTCGTCCAGCACCACATCGGGGCCGGAGTCGCCGGCGACGGGCAGATCGTCTCGCGCGGCCGGAGCATCGGGGGCGCTGCTGGTCGGCACACTGGCCATGCCACCGGACGCCAGCGCGGGTTCGGGGTCCGCGGACGTGTCGCTCGCCACGTCCGGAGTGTCCGTGTCCGAGCCGAACCAGCGGGCGAAACTGTCGCTGTTGACCGCGGCGAGCGCGCCGACGACGGCCATGAAGAGGATCAGCAGGACCGTCAGCACGAGACCGAGGAAACGCGGCTTGCCCCCGACCTGTACCGGTTCGGAGCGGCGGGCGCCGAAGACGGTCATGCGTTCGCGTTCTTCCTCGGCGGCTTTCTGTGCCTCAGGATCGGGCTCCGCCCGGCCACGACGCGACCGGGACAGCAGGCCGGGCTTGGCCTCGGCCGCTTCAGGGGCGGTGGCCGCAGCGGCAGACACCGCAGCCGCAACGGTCGGTTCCTTGCGCGTCGCGGGGGGCGCCGCCTTGCGGCCCTTCCGGGCCTTCTTCGGCGGCGCTTCCGGCGCGGGATCGGGGATCGGAGAGGGGCGCGTCGCGGCGTCGAGCGCGGGCACGTCGCGTTCGTCGATGGCGGCGTCGGACCGTCCGGTGATCGGCGGCGCGGCAGCGTCCTCCTCGACATCCGTAGAGGGCGCGCCGAGCGAGGCGGCGGGCGCCAGCGCGGCGCCACGGCTCGCGGCACCGAGTCGCGGCGTGAAACTCATCGAGCCGGGGCCCTTGCGGCGATCGTCCAGCGACACCGCCCCGGCAGGGCGCGTGGCGACGAGCGACGACGCCGGACGGTCGTCAGCGGGCAGTTCGAAGCGGGGCTGGCCCGGCTCCGGCGGCTTGCTGCCGCCGAACCGCTCGCGCATCCGGTCGCGGAAGGTGAGCGCCTGCGGCGCGGGCGTCGGGGCGCGCGGAGCTTCGGCGTCGGGCTCGGGTGGCATCCGGTCGCCGAGCTTCATGCGCATCCGTTCCTGGAAGGACTGTGCGGACTTCGACAGTTCGACCGACGGCTGAGGCGCAGGCTCGGGGGCCGGCGCGTTCGGCTCTTCGACGGGGGCGGGCGCGCTGTCGAGGCTCGGCGCGGGTGGCTCGGGGTCGACGACGGGCTCGGGCGCGACAGCGGGCGTCTGCTCCGCCACGGGCGGGGCGGGCGGCGCGCGGCGCTGGCGGTGGCGCGACGTGAAGACGGGGAGCGCCTCGTCAGGGGCTGGTTTGGCCCCGGTCTTCGGTTCGATCTCGGCCGTGTTGGCGAGCGCATCGACCAGCCGGTCGCCGGCGATCGACGTCCCGTCGGGACGCAGTCCGCCGATCTGGTCGGCGGCGGCGGTCGCCTCGGCCTCGGACACCTCGGGTTCAGCCGGTGCTGCCTCCGGCTCCGGTTCCGGCGCTTTCGGCGGCGCGGGGGCGAAGGTGGCGGCGGGCTCCTGCAACGCCGTCGCGGGGGCGGTGCTCTTGGCGACGCCGACCATGCGAACCGGATCGGAGTCGCGTTCGACATGGACGTCGCCGGCGGCTGTCGCGGGACCGAACACCACTTCGCCCACGAAAGTGAAGGGCGCTGGTACGGCGGCGAAACTGACCGGCGTCATGCCATGCTCGATCGCGAAGGCCTCTGCCTCGACCAGCGTCTCGCGGGCGACGGCGGCGACATAGGTGCGCCCGCCGCCCTTGGTGTAGTCGTAGACGAGGTCGTCGACCGCGTAGGGCGTCGCCCCTTCGAGCGCGAGACGGATGTCGTCCTCGGTCGTCATGGTGCCGTCTAGGGCGAGATACTTGATCTGCTCCTTCGGGATCAGCAGCTTGATCTGCACCGGTCCGTCGGACAGGGATTCAGCCCGGGCCCGGAGCTCGGCCAGGGCGGCGCGAAGGTCGGGGGAGTCGAGATTGACCTCGCCGACGAGCAGCCAGCCCGTATCGCTGCGCTGAAGCAGGCGCAGGCCGTCGAAGGAAAGAGACAGAGCGAAGTTGGGCGTCATTACCTTGCCTTAAGCAGGTGTCCGGGAGGGCGCAAGAACGGCGCGGCAACAGTTGTAAAATATAGCAATTTCCCGCCCAGGCCAAGGGTCGCGAAAAATCCTTCCAAGGATCTCGGGGCGGGCTGCGTCAAAGTCGTGAAGCATTCGAAATTCACCAGTGGAGGGACCACATGTCTAACAGATTCGGAAGCCGGGTTCTCAACCTTTTGATGTTCGCCGCGATGGCGGCGGGTTTTGTCGCACTCTTCGCGTTCGCCGCGACGCCTGCGGCGGCGCAGGGCCATGACGGTCCGACCATTCAGGTCACGGGGGAGGGCGAAGTCACCGTCAAACCCGACATGGCCTACATCTCCATCGGGGTCCGCGAGGAGCGGGAAGACGCCGACGCCGCGGTCGAGGCGATGAGCGCCGCGCTCGCCATGGTGCTCGACCGGCTGGAGGCCGAGGGCATACCGCCCGCCGACATCCGCACCGGGACTCTCCGCCTCGACCCGATGATGTCGAACGGGTCGTCCATGTCCGCGCCCGAGGTCACGGGCTTCGTCGCCTACAGCTCGCTCGAAGTCGCGGTGCGCGATCTCGACCGGATCGGGGCCGTGCTCGACACCGTGGTGCAGGACGGGGCGAACAGCCTCGACGGGCTGCGGTTCGATCTTCAGGACCGCTCCGACGCGCTGGCGGAGGCGCGGCAGGCGGCAGTCGCCGACGCCCGCGACAAGGCTCAGCTTTTCGCGTCGGCCGCGGCGGTGACGCTCGGCGATCTCGTCACGCTGACCGAGGGCGGTTCTTCCGCCCCGCCGATGCCGATGATGGAGGCACGGATGATGTCCGACGTCCCCGTCGCACAGGGAGAAATGACGATTTCCGCACAGGTCAGCATGGTCTACGCGGTCGAGTGATCCACGAATTTCAGTACTGACATCATTTTATTAACAATAGTTTAAGCTCGGGCGGCACCTTTCGGTGTCGCCCTATTCGCGTGCGGGCGTTACCGCATCCAGAAGCCGTTCTTCTTGATCTGGTTGCGCAGTTTGCGCTCCGGCCGGGGCAGGTCGTCGCGGTCGAACAGCGCGCGCACTTTCTGTCCGCGGCCCTGGTAGACCATCCGCTTGATCGGATCGTAGCCCTTCAGCACCTTCTTCAGCCGGTTGGGCGCCGTCACCTCTTCCAGCACCTGCACGACCCGGTCGCTTTCGCGGGCGTAGAGCAGGGGGAGCATCCGCCAGTGACAGGTGACGTCGCCGTCGAGGCCGGCAAGCTCCGGCCCCGGACGGCCACCGCCGAAGGACTGGATGACGAGCGGCAGCGCGATCTGGTCGAGCCACGGCCGCATCGGCTGGATCGCCAGCTCCTCGGGCGGGTCGTTCTCGATCTCGGTGGCGTAGGACAGGAAGCGCTCGCCGAACGCCTTCGGATCCTCGTGGAAGAACCAGCCGGCGTTGAAATACATGTAGCGCTGCCAGTATTCGTCCGGCTGCGACGTATCGAGCGTGCTCTCGAACTCCAGCCCGAACCGGTCGTAGAGCGACTTCCAGATGGCGGTGTAGCCAGGCCAGTAGAGCTCTTCCTCGGGCCACGTCCCCTCGCGCCGCATGGAGGCCGAGGGCCGGGCGAAATCGAACGGTACGGCGGCGAGGTCGCCGGTCACCAGCGTGTCGGAGTCGAAGAAGACGAAGGGCTCGCCCTCGGGCAGCACGGACAACCCCTCGATCTTGTTGCCGTTGGGGTAGGCGTTGCCGAAGGCGCGGTTCTCGAACGGCACGACGGTGGCGCCAAGGTCCGTGAGCGCGGTGCGCACTTCGGCGGACATGCGCGGATCATCGGGCCAGAGCGGGCCGGGCTGCGGTTCGGCGATGAACAGGCGCTTGATGAGTTCAGGCGCGTGAGCCGCGAGTGACGCGGCGAAGACCAGTGCCTCGTACCCGACGCGGCCGCCCTGGCCGACGATCATGACGTTGAACTGGCCTGACTGCGGTTTTCGCGCCATTATCATGCCACCTGCTATGACTGCCCCTTTCGCGCACCATAGGGACAAGTGTGGCAGGACAAAAGCGCCCGTCCGGCGCGGATGAGAAAAGGTTGGTACCCGATGATTTTGATCCTGCTCGCCCTCGTCTACGTCGTCGGGCTGAATTTCATGACGGTTGGCGATGTCGCGGCGCCTGCCATCCCCGAGGCCGCGCCCGAGGGTCAGGAGTCCGACCGCCCGCTCGACTTCGACATCGGCGCCGGGTCGGGCGATGACGCGGCGCCGGTGCCGGAGGATCAGACCCCAACCGGCCAGTTCACCACCGCGACCGAAGTGCGCCAGATCCTCGAGATGACGAAGCCACAGTGGATCGCGGTGCGCGAATATGACGGGCGCGACCTGCTCTATTTCACGCAGCTTCTGAGCTGGCGCTGCGGGCTGTGGGACATCACCTACAGCGTGAACGGCGGCCCCGACGAGGTCTTCCCGATGGAGCCCTGCCACGAGGGCACGGCGACGCCGAACGCGCTCACGCAGGTCGAGGATTTCCTGCCCTACGCGACGCTGCCCCTCGGCTCTGTCGAGAGCGTGTCGGTGACGATCACCTACGACGACGGCGGCACCGACAGCGCCAGCTACGAACGCCCGCAGGTGCTGATGCCCTGAGCGCTACTGCCGGGTGAAATCGACGACGAAGCTGTCCTCGCGTCCGCTCCGCGTGATCCGGCTGGAAGCGAAGCGCAGCCCCGCGTCGGTCGGCGCGATGGTCAGCGCGGCGGACTCGCCGGGTGCTGTCGCCTCCAGCGTCAGCGCATCGCCCGAGGCGGTGCCGGTCAGTTCGCGAATGCGGGTCGTCGTATCGGGCTCGGTCCCGTGCGGCGCGGCGATCCAGGTGCCGCCGCTGGTCGTCAGCAGCATCCCGATGTCGTCCGCGCCTTCCGCTCCGGCACAGCGGCCTGACAGAACCGTGCCGCCGTCGCCCGGCGCGATGGTCAGCCGGCAGCGCAGGGTGCCGCTGCTGTCGCCACGCGTATAATTGCCGCCGCCGGTCCAGTCGCCCGTCAGCGTACCGGGCTCGAAATCGGCGAGGGCAGGGCCGGCGACGAGGCAGGCCACGAGGGTCACGGTACGGATCATCTGTTGTCTTCCTTCTCGGTCGCCCAGGCCAGCAGGCTCGGGAACAGGAACAGGTCGGCGAGGCAGGCAAGTGTCACTGCCGATGTCACGAGACCCGCGAAGATGCCGATGGCAGGCAGTTGGCTGAAGAACGACACCGAAAAGCCCGTGACCAGGATTATCGAGGTGATTACCACCGGCGGCACCGCCGCGTCGAGGGCGGCCTCGATTGCCTGCGGCCCCGGCAGGGTGCGCCGCGCGATCCGCAGCCGGTTCATCAGGTGGATCGTGTCGTCCACCGCGATCCCGAAGGCCACGGTCAGCGCGATGGCCCCGGTCAGCGTCAGCGGCGTGTTCGTCAGGACGAGCCAACCCTCCACCGCGAGGATCGGGATCAGGTTCGGCACGAAGGACGCGATCGCCAGCCGGACGGAGCGCATCAGCACCGCGCTCAGCACGGCGACGCAGGCGACGGCGAGGTAGAAGGCCACCCGAAGTTCCTGAACGAGGCGGCGGATCTCGATGTAGGACATCAGCGAATAGCCGGTGATCTCCGTCACCTCCGACAGTCCCGCGTCGTCCAGCCGGGCAGAGATGTCGCGCGCATAGGCCTGCGTTCCCGCGCCGTCGCTGCCGAGCGGGGCCGACAGCGGCAGGGCGAAGGCGGACCCGTCCTCCGCCGCGACCCGGCGCATCAGCTCGCTGGAGGCATCGACATCCGACGGCAGAGCGATGGCGCCGTCATAGAGGACCGACCCGACGGCGGCGAGGCGCGCGCGGTCGGCTTCCTGCACCCCCGGAGCCGGGTCCGCCGCCGCGACGACGACATAAAGCCGGTCCGACCCCGGCAACGCCGCCTCGACCCGGTCGAGCGTCGCCGAGAAGTCCGATCCGGTCGGGATATGCTGGTTCATGTCGTAGCCCGGTTCCGTCCGGGTCGACAGCGCGACCAGAACCGCCAGCAGGCCCATCCCGCCGAGCCCAACCGCCCGCCGGTGCCGCAAGGCCGCCCCGGCCGCGCGACGCACCGGCGTGAAGTGGAAGGATTGCTGCTTCATCGGCGAGGTCAGCACCAGCCGCGCCAGCGGCGGCACCGTCAGGAACACCGCCGCGAAGGCGATGGCGAGCCCGATCGCTCCGAGGTCGGCGAGCGTGTTCAGCGTGGGCGAGCCGACCAGCAACAGCGACAGGAACGCCAGCGCCGTGGTGAAGGTCGTCAGGAACAGCGCGGGCCAGCTTTCGGACACTGCCTCGGACACGGCGCGGTCGACCGGCAGGTGCGCCGCCTTCTTGGAGATCGCGTGGTAGAGATGGACGCAGTCGGCGAAGGCCAGCACCATCAGGATCGTCGGCACCATCGTCACGATCGGGTCCATCGGGATGCCTCGCGCCGTCTGCAGGCCAAGCGCCCACGTCAGCGCCACGACCGGCGGGATCGCGCAGACCACGGCGGCCCGCCAGCTCCGGAACAGCAGCAGGGCAAGCAGGTTGCTCAGCACGTTCGCGATCGGGATCAGCACCAGCTGGTTCTGCGTCAGGGCCTGCGCGACGCCGAGCTGCAGGCGCGACAGGCCGACCCGGTTCACCGTGATCGGCCCCTCTGCGGTGGCGAGCCCATCCTCCAGCGGCCCGGCGCGGTCGGTCACAGGGATCGACCGGTCCGGGATCACGGTGACGAGGGTGAGCGACCGGTCCGCCGCCAGCAGGTCCGCAGACATCGGCAGCTCATCCAGCATTCGCTCCAGCCGCTCCGCCGGGGGAAGGTCGGCGATGGCGGGCCGCCTGAGGAACGGCGTTGACGGGGCCTCCGGATCGGGGAGCGAGAAGACGGAGATCACGCCGGTGACGCCTTCGGTCAGTTGCAGCTCGATCAGGAGATCCTCGAACGCGGCGAAACTCTCGGGCGCGCCGAGGTCGTCTGCCTCGACCGCGAGCACGACGTCCTGCCCGACTTCGCCAAACACTTCCTCGAACCGGTGGAAGCGCTGGTAGGTGACGGACTCGCCTTCCAGCGTCGCCGACAGGTCACCCTCCATCCGGAGGTCGAGCGCGACCCACCCGCCGAGCGCGGACAGCGCCAGCAGGACAGCGAGGACGGCGAACTGTGCGGCGCGACTGCTCATTGCCAAAAAGGATTATCCTCCGCGTCTTACCGCGTCTATCCGGTCCCGTTGCGGGGCGGCCTTGTGTTGCGCGCGACGACGGGTCATGCATTGGCCGAGCCCGCGCCCGGCCTCACGGCGGCGCGGACAGGAGGACACCAGGAGACAATCATGACCATCACACGATGGGGCATCATCGGCCCCGGCTCTATTGCCGAGAATTTCGCGGACGGGCTGGCGGAATGCGATTCGGGCGAGCTGTTCGCGATCTCGAGCCGGAGCGAAGACAACCGCGCCGCCGTCGGCGACAAGCGCGGGATCGACCCGGCGCGGCGTTACGCCGATGCGGCCGACCTCGTCGCGGATCCGGAGGTCGACGCGATCTACGTCTCCACGCCTCACCCGTTCCACGCCGAGATGGCGCTGCTCGCCATCCGGGCCGGCAAGCCGGTGCTGGTGGAAAAGCCCGCCGGCATGAATGCTGCCGAGGTGGAGGCGATCGCCGATGCCGCCCGGCAGGAAGGCGTCGCCTTCATGGAAGCGTTCATGTATCGCTGCCACCCCCAGATCGCCAAGGTCGATGAGCTGATCACCGGCGGTGCGATCGGGCAGGTGACCCACATCCGCGCATCCTTCGGCTTCGACGCCGCACCGAACCCCGACTCGCGGCTTTATGCCCGCAAGCTGGGCGGGGGCGGTATCCTCGACGTCGGCGGCTACCCGGTCTCCGCCGCGATGCATATCGCCGGCGTCGCCCGCGGCGAGCGCTACGCGGAGCCGGTCTCCGTCAAGGGCAGCGGCCACATCGGCGAGACCGGCGTGGACGAAGTGGCTTACGGCCTGCTCGACTTCGGCGAGGGGCTGACGGCGCAGGTCGCCTGCGCCATCCATCGCAACATGGAAAACACCGTCACGATCGAGGGGACCGAGGGCACGCTCGTCATCGACAACCCCTGGGTGCCCGGCCGCAACGCGGGTCCCTCCGACAGCACGCTGCGGATCATCAAGGGCGACGACGTGAAGGTCGTCGAGATCAAGCGCCCCGAGCACCTGTTCACCTTCGAGGCCGAGCTGGCGAGCCGCACCGTCGCCGACAAGCTGTCCGAGGCGCCCGCGCCGGCGGTCTCCCCGGCGGAGAGCATCGCGATCAACAACGTGCTCGACCAGTGGCGTGCCGAGGTCGGCTATACGACCTTCGCCGAAGAGCCGGGCGTCGTGCGCAAGCTCTCCGGCACCATGCCCAAGGGGCTGCCGCAGGTGTCTACCGTGAAGGTCGACGGCATCGACCTGCCGATGAACCGGATGATCCTCGGCTGCGACAACCGCAACACGCCGGCCGAGGGCGCGGTGATGTGGGACGCCTGGATGGAAGTGGGCGGACACACGTTCGATACCGCATTCGTGTACGGCGGCGGCAAACACGAGGCTGTTCTCGGACAATGGATCGCCTCCCGCGGCGTGGCAAAGGAGATCAACGTGATCGCCAAGGGCGCGCACTCGCCCTACTGCACGCCGCGCGCGATCGAGACGCAACTGGAGATGTCGCTCAACCGTCTGCAACTGGACAGCGTTCCGATCTACGTCATGCACCGCGACAATCCTGACGTGCCGGTGGATGAGTTCGTCGACGTGCTCGACCGGCTGAAAGCGGCAGGCAAGATCGGCGTCTGGGGCGGCTCCAACTGGACCACCGCGCGGCTGGCCGAGGCGATCACGCGGGCCGAGGCGACGGGGCAGGCGGCACCGTCGATCCTGAACAACAACCTCGCGCTGGCCGTGATGGAAAAGCCGGTGTGGGATGGCTGCATCTCGTCCAACTCCCCGGAAACGCTGGAATTCCTGCGTTCGCGCAACTTGATGCACCTCAGCTGGTCGTCCGGCGCGCGCGGCTACTTCCTGCCGCCCGAGATCCGGGGCCGGCTGCCGGAAGACACGTCGCCCGAGACCTGCTTCGGGTCGGACGCCAACGCCGAGCGTCGCCGCCGGGCGGAGGAGCTGGCCGACGAACGGGGCGTCACCGCGCACCATGTCGCGATGGCGTGGGTGCTGGCGCAGTCCTTCCCGTCCTTCGCGCTGATCGGCCCGCGCAACCCGGGCCAGCTCGCCTCGACGCTGCCGGCGCTCGAGATCGAGCTCTCCCCGCAGGAGGCCGCGTGGCTCAACCTCGAGGCCGAGAGCCGCTGAGGCACGACATCCCGACCGGGCAGGGCCGTCGTCCTGCCCGGTCGACCGGAACCGCTGTCCGATAGCGGACCAATGACCGGCAGAGGCCGGACCTTCAGCCCACCCAAGCCCTTGTCCCGCCCGCACTTGCTGTCTCGCGGCACGGATCCGCGAGTTCTGACCGGTAACGGACGGGTGTCCGGTAACCGCCTTGAATCTCGTGGCTCAGCCGACAATACCTCCGCCAACTCGAGCAAGGAACGGCCCGTCACATGCGATACCTCCGGATTTTCCTCGTCCTTCTTCTTGCACTGCTGCCGCTTGGCTCGGCGATGGCGCAGGAGGAGGCGGCCAGCGAGCCCGCCACGGAGAGCAGCCTGCAACGGCTGATCGAGGTGATCGAGGACGACGGCGCCCGCGAGGCACTTCTGGAGGAACTCCGCGCCGCCGGGGCGCTGGAGCAGGACACGACCGGCGACGCGATCGTCGAGGCGCTCGCCGACGGTGACGCGCCGAGCGAGAGCCTGTCCTTCGGGCGGCGCATCGCGCTCGTCACGCAGGAAGCGGCGGAAGGGATCGCCGACAGCCTTGGCATGGTCTGGGGCCAGCTGACCGACACGTCCTCTACCTTCGACGGGCTGAGCGGGGACGAGATCGGCGTGCTGCTCGAGGCGCTGCGCGAGCTGCTGCTCGTCATCGTCTGCACCGTCGCGGTCTTCCTGATCCTGCGAACCTTCGGCAAGGTGCAATACCGGCGCATGGGCGCGGCTGCCGAAGCCGGCGGCGTGCTGCGCACCGTCGCGCTTTTCATCGCCTCCGCCCTGATCGACGCGCTGATCGTGGTGATCGCCTGGGCCGCCGGCTACGCGCTGGCCGTGTTGCTGCTGGGCGAGTTCGGCACGATCGGGATCCGGCAGACGCTCTATCTGAACGCGTTCCTGCTGGTCGAGATGGCCAAGGTGCTGGTGCGGATGATCCTGTCGCCCTCGGCGCGGCACCTTCGGGTGCTGCCGCTGTCGGACAAGGCCTCCGCCTATATCGCGGCCCGGGTGAACCTGATCGTCGGGTTCGTCGGCTACGGCCAGCTTCTGGTGGTGCCGATCATCAATTCCAACGTCTCGTGGGCCGCGGGGCAGGCCGTCTCCAGCCTCATCGCGATCGCCGTCGTGCTGCTGCTGGTCTGGCTGGTGCTGCGCAACCGCCGCGCCGTCGCCGACTGGCTGACGGGCGAGGGTCCGGCCGCCCTGCGGGACCCGAACGAGGTGGTCGCCATGCGGGCGATGGCCGATGCCTACCAGACGACGCCGGCACGAAACGCCGGCGCGGCGACCGACACGCCCGAACCGGGTGAGGACATGGCCGCCGACCTGTCCGGCGGGGCCGTGACTGCCGACGAGGGCGAACCGCGCCGCACGACCGACGAAAGCGCCGATCCGGTCGAGGCCCGGCCGGTCGAGGCCGCGTCGCCCGAGGCCCGCCGCTTCGACAACGATCCGCGCACAAGCGAGGACCTGTCGGAGCCCGGCGCCCCCGGCTACCCAGCCGACCCCGCCGCGACCTATACCGACACCGAAGTCGCCGCCGCCATCGCCGAGGCCGAGGGCCGGCGCCGTCGCGGCCCGCTCTATTTCCTCGCCCGGCACTGGCATTGGCCGGCGCTCGCCTACCTCCTGGTGATGTTCGTGATCGTCATGGTCAGCCCCGGCAACGCGGCATTCCGCACGATCACGGCTTCGGGGCAGGTGCTGCTGGTCGGGCTGATCGGCCTCGCCGTCTCGGGCTTCCTGACGCGGGCGATGGTGCGGGGCGTGATCCTGCCGACCGGCGTGTCGGCCCGGATGCCGATGCTGGAGCGGCGGCTGAACCGCTTCGTGCCGCGCACGCTCTTCATCCTGCGGGCCCTGATCTTCGTGCTCGTGGTGTTCTTCGCGCTCGATGCGATCAGTCTGATCGACCTGCGCGGGTGGCTCACCAGCCAGTTCGGGATCGCGGTCACCGGCACGATCATCTCGGTCGCGCTGGTCCTGCTTGGCGCCTTCGCGGTGTGGCTCGCCATGACCTCCTGGGTGGACTACCGGCTCAACCCGGAATTCGGCGACGTCGCCACGGCGCGCGAGCACACGCTGCTCGCCCTGTTCCGCAATGCCGCGACGATCGCGCTCATCATCATCACGATGATGTTCGTCCTCTCCGAGGTCGGGCTCGACATTGCGCCGCTGCTGGCCTCCGCCGGGGTGCTCGGCCTCGCCATCGGTTTCGGTGCGCAGAAGATGGTGCAGGACATCATCACCGGCATCTTCATCCAGTTCGAGAACGCGATGAACGTCGGTGACGTCGTGACCGTGGGCGGCACGACCGGCGTGGTGGAGCGGCTGACGATCCGCTCCGTATCGCTGCGCGACCTGTCGGGGACGTTCCACATCATTCCGTTCTCGTCGGTCGACATGGTGTCCAACTACATGCGCGATTTCGGCTACTTCGTCTGCGACATGGGCGTCGCCTACCGCGAGAACGTCGAAGAGGTGCGCCAGGCCATGCTTGACGCGTTCGAGGAACTGCGCATGGACCCCGACCAGAACGCCGGGATCATGGACGACCTCGAATGGTTCGGCCTCAACAGCTTCGGCGACAGCGCGGTCGTTCTGCGGGCCCGCATCAAGTGTCTGCCGGGCAAGCAGTGGGGTGTGGGCCGGGCCTACAACGGCATTCTCAAGCGCGTGTTCGACGAGCGCGGCATCGAGATCCCGTTCCCGCACCAGACGATCTACCTTGGCGAGTCCAAGGACGGAAAGACGCAGAGCGTGAAGGTCGACCTCGAAGGCAACGTCACGAGCTGAGCAGACGACGCGTGTCAGATGTGCGGCCCCGCAGGGGGCCGCCTCGCTTGACTTCACGCATGGATCGGGCGACGGAACAGGCGTGACCGGTTCCTCCCCAGTTTCCGGCCGCTCCCGGAACGAGAATCGAGATCCAGATGCAGAGCCAGACCATGACGGAGGCGGCAGGCCCCGCCGATTCCACGACGGACGAGTCCGCACGCAACAGGCTGGTGATCGCGCTGCTGCTGGTCTCGGCCTTCACCGTGATCCTGAACGAGACGATCATGTCGGTCGCTTTGCCGCGGCTGATGACCGACCTGAACGTCACCGCGAATGCCGCCCAGTGGCTGACGACGGCGTTCCTGCTGACCATGGCCGTGGTGATCCCGATCACCGGCTTCCTGCTGCAGCGCTTTCACACGCGGTCGGTCTTCCTGCTGGCGATGTCGGCCTTCTCGACCGGTACGCTGATCTGCGCGGTGGCCGGCGGGCTGCCGCTGCTGATCGTGGGCCGGGTGGTGCAGGCCATCGGCACGGCGATCATGATGCCGCTGCTGATGACCACCGTCATCACGCTGGTCCCGCCGGAGAGCCGGGGCAAAACGATGGGCAACATCTCCATCGTTATCTCGGTCGCGCCGGCGATCGGGCCGACGATTTCGGGGATCATCCTGCACTACCTGCACTGGCGCTGGATGTTCGTGCTGGTCCTGCCGATCGGCCTCGGCGCGCTGGCGCTGGGCTACGCGCGTCTGGTCAACGTCACGACGCCGCGCAAGGTGCCGCTCGACATCATCTCGGTGCCGCTGTCGGCGGTCGGGTTCGGCGGCGTGGTCTACGGCCTGTCCACGATCGGTGAGGGCCACGGCGAGGGCGGGGCGTTCCCGGTCTGGCTGCCGCTCGTCGTCGGGGGCGTGACGCTCGCCGTCTTCATCTGGCGCCAGCTCGTGCTCGGCCCGAAGGAGCGGGCGCTGCTCGATCTGCGCACCTTCCGGATCCCGGTGTTCACCGTGGCGCTGGTCATGATGATGTTCGCGATGATGTCGCTGTTCGGCATGATCATCTTGCTGCCGCTCTACATGCAGAACGTGAAGGGGCTGGAGCCGCTGCAGGCCGGTCTGCTGCTGCTGCCGGGCGGTCTGACGATGGGCCTGATGGCACCGTTCGTCGGCCGTTGGTTCGACCGGATCGGAGCGCGCAAGCTGGTGATCCCGGGGGGCATCCTCGTCAGCTCCGCCCTGTGGCTGATGACGACGCTGGCTGTCGACAGCCCGATCCTGATGGTGCTGGCCTGTCACCTGGTGCTGAGCGTCGGCCTCGCCCTGCTGTTCACGCCGCTCTTCACGTCGAGCCTCGGCTCGTTGCCGCCGCATCTCTATTCCTACGGGAGCGCGATGCTCGGCACGACGCAACAGGTCGCGGGCGCGGCGGGGATCGCGCTGTTCGTGTCGATCATGTCGGTGAAGATCGGAGTAGAGCTCGAGACCGGGGCGGACATGGTCGCGGCCACCGCGAGCGGTCTGCGCAGCGGCTTCCTGGCCGCCGCGATGATCTCGCTTCTGCTGATCGTCGCGGGCTTCTTCGTGCGGCGCCCGCCGGACCAGCAGCCCGGCGCGGCGGCGCACGGCCACCACTGACTCTATCGCGCTCGCCGGGGGATGGAGACCATCACCCCGGCGGCCGTGATCGCCAGCACGCCGAGCAGCCCCAACGGGCCCGGCAGCACCGAGAACAGCACGATGTCGAAGCCGAGCGCCCAGATCAGCCCGGTGAAGTCGAACGGCGCCAGCACGCTCACCGGCGCCCGCGCCACCGCCTCGTTCGAGACGATGTGCCCGATCCCTCCCGCCAGTCCCGCGAACACCAGCCAGCCGAGATGCGCGGCCGACAGGCTTTCCCAGCCGAAGGGCAAGGTGGCGAGTCCGGCGACGGCGGCGACGAGGGCGAAGTAGAAGGCGATGGTCGAGGCGCTCTCCGTCACGGTCATGCGCTTCGTGTGGACCCGGACCCAGGCCATCGTGACGGCATAGGCAAGCCCCGCTGCCACGCCGAGCAGCGCGCCGTCGCCGGGCAGGGCGAGCGCCTCCCACAACAGGGCGACCACGCCTGCGAAGCCGAGGCCGACGGCGAAGATCACGGCGGGGCCGAGCGTCTCCTTCAGCAGGATCGCGGCAAGCGGCAGCGTCAGCACCGGGGCGAGGTAGGCCAGCGCCTGCGCGTTGGCGACCGGCAGGTAGGCGAGCGACAGGAACGACAGGGCCATCGAGAGCGCCCCGAGCGTGCCGCGCGTGACGTGAAGCTTCGGATGACGGGTGCGCAATCCCCCGGGGAAGTTGCCGCGCAGCGCCATCCACAACAGGATCGGCGGGATCGCCAGCGCCGAGCGCCAGAACATCACCTGTCCGACCGGCACGCCCTCTTTCGCCACCGCATGAACCGCCGCCGACATGGCCGTCATCAGGAACGTCGCAGCAAGGCGCAGGCCGATCCCCTCGATCAGGGCGCGGCGATGCGGGGCGGGCAGGGGAGTGGGAGTTGCCGTCATCTGAAGGGTCCGGGTCAGGGAGCGTCGCTCCCTGACTGCCCCATTGGCGGCCGGGATGGAATGGGCGGCCTTCTCAGGCCGCCGCCGGGATCATTCGCCGGGGAATGTACGCAACGCCTGCACCCGCGTCTGCAGAATGGCGAGCGCCTTGGAGAGTCGCGCGCTTTCCAGCGAGCTGTGATCGTTGGAGGGGTAGATCTCCTCGCCCTCGGCAATGGCGTTCGCCTCGCGGGCCAGCCGCTCGATCGGGCGGAGGTAGTGCAGGGCGTAGAACACCGACAGCATGGTCATGGCGAAGAAGATGCCGGCGATGCTGACGGCCATGGTCGACATGAACCCGGTGAGGGACGTGCCGCCGTTCAGCGCGGGCACACGCACGACGAGGTTCCAGTTGAAGTGCGGCATGCCCTCGGCGGTCAGCAGGTCGGGGATCACGCTGACGACGGCCGGCGGACCGTTGCGCTCGGTCAGGACACGGGTGATCGGGTGGCCGAGCGAGGACAGGCTGGAGACATCGCGGTCAATCTCGACGTCGAGGATCGGATTGTATTCCGCGACGATCACGCCGTCGTCGCTCTTGACCATGAAGTCGACGTCGAGCTCGTCGGCGGTCTCGGCCATGTAGGAGGTCAGCCACGCGATCTTGAGGCTGTAGACCACGACGCCGACGCTGTTGCCGAAATCATCCACGACGGGGACGGACATGTTGACGAGGCCACTGTTGGAGCCGGGAACGTCGCTCTGGTCGGGCAGGAAGGTGTTGCCGACGCTGCCGCCGGTCAGGCCTTCGCGGAACCAGCGGCGCAGGCTGACATCCTCGCCTTCGCGCTCGCCGCCCGTTCCGGCGATGATCAGGCCGTCGTCGCTCGCGACGCCGACCCAGGCGACGGCATCGGACGCGCGGATCACCGTGTCGGCGAAGTTGCGCATGCCTTCCTGGTCCTCGATATCCAGCTGGCGGGCGACGGCGCTCATGCTTCGCCATTCCCGTTCGACCGCGCGGGAAACCGCGACCTGCAGGGCCTGGCCTGCGCGCTCGGCGACGAGGGTCTGGCTCTGGTATTCATGCTCAGAGACGTAATTGCGCACTGGCAGGAACACGATCGCAAGTGCGGCGACGAAGGCCACGACCGAGAAGTTGATCAGCGTTATCGAGAGTTTGGGAAAGTTCTTTTCCATGAGTAGGCTGCTGCTCCGCTCTGCCAGTGGCCCTTGTGACAAATGGTTAATCACGCTCAAATTTGTGGTTAATGTGGCAAGCTTGGGAACATCTCGGTCGAGTTGCGTTGTCATGCCGCAACGTAGCGATACCGCCACGACGGCGCTGAATCTGGGTCGCCCGCCTTCTTAATCGCACGATTGCTGCGATAGTGAGGGCGCAGTCCGATGATCCAGCCTTGGGAAGGAAATGACATGCGCCGCGGCCTCCTGACCGGTCTCAGCCTTGCCACCGCATTCGCCGCGTCGGCCGCGCTGGCCGACGGGGAATTCCTGCAGCTCGACGTGGCCGAAGGCGGCACGGTCGGGGTCGTGGGAAGCGTGACGCGCGGCGACCTGAATTACGGCGCGGTCTACACCGGCTACGACGGCGGCGCGGCGCTTGGCCTGAGCGTGACGGCGACGCTCGGATGGCCCGAGTTCGCGACGGTGAAGTTCGGCCCGACGCTCGGCTACGACTATTCCGAGAGCGACGACGAGACGGAGTCGAACTACGGCGCCAAGATCTCTATCGAGCGATACATGCCCACCGGGTTCGGCGCACTCTACGGGCTGGCCGAGTACAACTCGATCGACGATGCCTACTTCCTGCTTCTCCAGCCCAGCTTCGGGCAGTCCGGCTTCGGCATGGAGCTGACGAGCGGCGGCTCCGACAATTACGAGGAGCGCGCAATCGCCCTGACCAAGCGGTTCGACGGCACGCCCTTCACTGTTCGGGCGGGCTACAAGTTCGATTCCGAGGAAAGCTTCGTCGGCTTCGCCATCAACACCTTCTGACGACGCGGCTCAGCTGCGCTGGCCCACCAGCGACAGGCGCCGCCCGATGTCGGCCAGCAGGACCAGTGCCTGCGAATTGGCGACGCCCGGCGCCACACCGTCTTCCGCGTAGAAGCGCAGGAACAGGTTCTCGCGCTGCTCCTCGGTCAGGACCAGTTGCAGGCGCGCGCCGTCCGGCGTCTCGGAGATGACGTAGGCCTCGACATCGCCCACGTCGCGGATGTCGAGCAGGCCGCGCTGGCCGATCTTCAGCTTCTCGCCGCGCAGATGGACCGTATCCGTCGTCAGCGACGAGATCCAAAGCGCGCGCGGCTTGCCGTCGACCACGAAGTTCGCGCGCTCGGGCTGGTCGGCGATGTGCACTTCGCGGCGCGGCAGCTCCACGCAGGTCAGTACCGTGAAGCAGAGCACGACGAGGTTGTAGACCGTCCAGAACAGCACGACCCACTTGCCGTCGCCGGCATCGTTGTAGGCGAAGCGGTCGAAGACCATTCCCAGGCAGAGCCCGATCACGGTAAGCGCCAGCAACACGGCGAAGGGGGCCATCATGCGCCACTGGATGACCACCTTGGAGCGGTCGCCCCCCTTCGCGGTCACCGAGAACGGATGGCCATGCGGACGGAACAGGCCGACGATCGCGGCCCGCGTGATGGGGATTGACCCGATCAGCTGGCTGACGTCGTTCAGGATCGGAACGATCACGCCGCGGCTCAACAGGTTCAGAACCATGAAGGTCCAGAGGTAGTAGGGCCCGAAGACGCTGATGACCTCCGGCAGGCGGGCGTCCACGACGATGATGTTGAAGTACCAGTAGAGCAGGGGGAACACGACGACCGCGAAGCGGAACGAGAAAGCCGTCATCCAGTAGAAGATGGAATCGATGACGCTGATCCGGTCGCGGAGACGCAACTTGTTCGTCTTGCGCGACAGCGGCCCGAGGCGCGAGCGCGCGATCTGCATGAGACCGAGGCACCAGCGCGCGCGCTGCGTGACATATTCCTTCAGACCCTCGGGGGCGAGGCCCTCGGTCAGGGGTTCGGACAGGTAGACCGACTTCCAGCCGGCATCGCTCAGGGCGAGCGTCAGCATGAAATCCTCGGTCACGCTGTCGGTCGGCAGGCCGCCGATGTCCTGCAGCGCGGTCCACCGGGTGACGGAGGACGTGCCGCAGCATACCGCGATGCCCCATCCGTCCCGCGACAGCTGAACGTGATCGAAGAAGAACCGCTGCTCGTCGGGGTAGGACCGCGACAGGCCGAGGTTGTGCTGGATCGGGTCGGCGTTGAAGAAGTGCTGCGGCGTCTGCACCAGCCCGACGTCGGGGTCGTGGAACAGCGCCAGCGTGCGCGAGATGAAGCCCCGGTGCGGCACGAAATCGGCGTCGAGCACGGCGACGAAATCGGGGACTTCCGCGTCCTCTGCCAGCCGCGCGAGCGCGTGGTTCAGGTTGCCCGCCTTCGACCCCTTGTTGTCGGGCCGGATCATGTAACGCACGCCCTGCTTGGCGCAGTACTCGCGCAGCCACTCCCGCCGTCCGTCGTCGAGGATCAGCACTTCCTTGTTCTGGTGGCGCAGCGACTTGGCCCCGATGATCGTGCGCTCGAGGACTTCCAGCTCCTCGTTGTAGGTCGCGATCAGGATCGCGACGCGCGGCTCCTTCGCATCCTTCCACCAGCCGAGGTTGGCCGTCGCCTCGTCCGAGCGCTGCTTGAAGCGGGACATCATCACGAAGGCCATCAACGTGCCGCACATGTTGATCATCTCGAGCGCGTAGAGCGTCCAGCTCGCCAGCATGTCGGCCGTCCAGCCGGCGGGTGCCAGCGTTTCGGTCCCCCGCCACCACGCGTAGCGGACGGCGAGGAAGAACGACACGGCGTAGAGAAACGTCCGGTGCCGCTCGTTCGTCTTGTCGATTAAGGTCGGCAGGATCAGCGCGATCCCCGCGACCAGCACGACGAGGAAGAACGACGACCAGAGTTCGGACAGGTGCGGGAAGGGCAGCATGTCAGCGGAACAGTCCCCGGATGCCGTCGAGCGGGCGGCCGTCGAAGAACACCCGTCCCGTGCGCCCGATCCCGCAGCCCGGGATGTCGAGCGCCGGAAGATCGGGCACGACGAGCGCGACGTCGAACCGTTCGAGGTGTTTGGCGGTCGGGGCGACGGCGTAGTTCTCGTAGACCCGCTCCGCCCCGGTGCCGGCAAGGCGGCTGATGGTGGCGGGCATGACCTCGGTCATGCCGGTCATCCGGAAGGACGCGGCCTGTCCGATGGCGAGGTCCTGATAGACCTGCTCGGTCACCGAGACATGCACCATCGCCTGGTCGCAGTTCACCAGCCGCAGCACCGGATCGCCGCGCTGGACGATCACCTCGTTGGCCTGCAGCACTTCCCAGTAGAGCCCCTTCGTCGGCGAATAGAGGTCGCCGCCGCTGAGCGTGTTGAGCCGCAGCCGCTCGCGCCGGATGCGGGTTTCGATCGCGTCGCTGCGTTCTTCCATCTCCGCCAGCCGCGCCTCGAGCGCGCCGATATCGCCCTGAAGCTCGACCGCGCGCTGCTCGGCATTCGGCGAATCGTTGTAGCCGTCGCCGAGGAACACGTCCTGTTCCGCAGCGCGCACCGCGATCTCCAGCACGTCGACATCTTCCTCTGCGCTGGTGAGGATCATCGACTCGGGCGTCTCGGCCGGCGGGAGCCAGTCCAGGATCTCGTCCGAGGCATCGACGAAGAGCCGCGCCTGTTCCGGCAGGTCGCCCGATTGCAGCAGGCTGAGCCGGTCGCGGGCATGGCCGAGCCGCGTGCGGAGTTCGGCCAGTCGTTCCTCGCGGAACAGCCGAGTGCGGTCCATAAGTGCCGCGTACTGCGTCTCCGTCGCCTCCAGTTCGGCGCGGAGCCGCTCGATCTCGGCCTGCGCGAAATCGTTCTCCATCAGCAGATCATTCAGTCGAACGTTGTCGGCCAGCCGGTCCGTCACCGTCCCCAGCACTTCGCCCCGGCTTACCGAAGCGCCGACCGCACGGTCCGCAAGCTCCAGCCGTCCGGCCGTCTCCGCCCGCACCGTCACGACAGGGGCATTGACCACGGCGTTCGCGCTTGCGCCGGCCATCTGTTCGCCGACGAGCACCCACAGGGCGACGCCGACCACGACAATTCCAATGATGAGTCGCGAATATCTCACAACCGCTCTCCAAGTCATATGCGGCTCGGGAGGGAAGACGTGGAGCCGCGACACAATCCTTCTTGAGACTTGGTTAATGTGCGGGTGCAGCAGAAACGGGGCGTAAATGTGTCAGGAAATCAGAGACTCAGCAGTCCGAACTTTCCCTAAAGGCAACTTCCGCAAGCTGGTGCAGCGTCGCGGGATAGTAGGGTTGTGCCTTGTCATACTGGGGAATCTCGCCGCATCCCCCCAGGGCGAGGACGGCACGATACCCGGCGAAGTCGCTGCGCGATTGCGTTTCCCCGTCCGACCCAATGTGCGTGGCGACGGTGCGATTGTCCAAGGCGAACGCGGTGACGCCAAGCCCCGCCGCCGGATGGTCCCGGCGTCCCGACCATGCAAGGTAGAGCGGAATCCGGATCGCGTCGTAGGCGGAGCGGAGGTCATGCTCTTCCGGCTCGGCGAAGCCCTCTTCGGTCACGTCGATCCAGTCGGGAAGGAAGGCGCCCTCGGCCAGTTCGGCGAGCAGCGTCTCGCCATGATCGGCGGCCCGCACCAGCCGCGGCGCGTCGAAGGCCTCGCCCAGTTCCCGTAGCGCGCGGGTCATGTAGTAGGACGGGTTCACCAGCACACGGCCGTCCCTTATTCGCGATTCCGCGCCGGGGCGCAGCAGCAGCTCGGCCGGCGCCCGCGGGTCGGGCCAGAGGCACGAGGACGACAGGTCGCGGACGATCAGCTCTGCCGTCTCGCGATGGCCGGTCCAGCCTGAATCGCGATCCGCCCGCAACAGTGCCCATGCCCGGAAGAGGTCGCCGTCGGTGGCATTGCGCCAGTCCGTCACGAAGCCCTCCGGCGACCAGAGCCACGCGAGCAGGTGATCCTGCCGCACCGCAAGATTCGCACGCGTCCAGAGCTCCATCCGCTCGAACGCGGCGCGGTCGCCGTTGGCCTGCGCGAGCAGCAGCCCGTAGCCCTGACCTTCCGAATGGCTCACCCCGTTCTGACCGCCGTCGACGACCCGGCCTTCGGGCAGCAGGAACGCCTCCGACCAGTCGGCCCAGCCGTCGGAGGCAGCCCGCGCCGACCCGGCAAACCCGGTCGCCGCGAAGCACGCGGTGAGGCCCAGAACTGTCCTTCGGCGCATCCGTTCGATCCTCCGGTCTTGGTCGTGAATGACGTAGGCACGTAAGCCCACGCTGGAAAGGGTCGAGCCGCGGGTCAGGGAACCTTCACGACCGATAAACTGTTGGTGAGCGTACATATCTTACATGGAATGGTGCCATGGCTGTTACCCGTGACGAAGCCTCCGACGGACAGGATCGCAATGGCGAGGAGGGCGGTAGCGGCAAGCTGAAGCGCGCCATCGGTCCGGGACTCCTGTTGCTCTTCGTGGTCGGCGATGTGCTCGGCACGGGGATCTACGCCCTGACCGGCAAGGTCGCCGAGGAAGTCGGCGGACTCGTGTGGGTGCCGTTCCTCGTCGCCTTCGTGATCGCCGCGCTGACGGCATGCAGCTACCTGGAGCTGGTCACCAAGTACCCACGCGCCGCAGGGGCTGCCCTCTATACCGAAAAGGCGTTCGGCATCCACTTCATCACGTTCCTCGTGGCCTTCACGGTGATGTCGTCGGGCCTCACCTCCTCCTCCACCGCCGCCCGCGCTTTCGCCGAGAATTTCGCCACCGGCTTCGGGTTCGAGTTCGGTGGGATGGCCGTCACCGCGATCGGCCTCGGCTTCCTCGCCATCATCGCGCTCATCAACCTGCGCGGCGTGGGCGAAAGCGTGATGGTCAACGCGGTCTTCACCTGCATCGAGCTGACCGGTCTTCTCATCATCGTCGGCATCGGCATCGCCGTGTTTGGCGCAGGAGAAGCCGAGATCGGCCGCGCTTTCGAGTTCGACAGCGCCGACGGTGTCTTCTGGCCCGTGATCGCGGGCACCACGCTCGCCTTCTTCGCGATGGTCGGGTTCGAGGATTCCGTCAACATGGCGGAGGAGACGCAGAACCCGTCGCGCAACTTCCCCAAGGTCCTGTTCGCCGGCCTGGCGATCGCGGCGATTCTCTACCTCGTGGTCTCCATCGTCGCGATTTCCATCGTCCCGGTGGAGGAGTTGTCCGAAGGCGATACGCCGCTTCTGAAGGTCGTCGAGGCCGGGGCGCCCGGCTTTCCGCCGTGGATCTTCGGGCTCATCACCATGATCGCGGTCGGCAATTCCGCCCTCATCAACCTGCTGATGGCGAGCCGTCTGGTCTACGGCATGAGCGAGGAGGGCGTGCTGCCCTCCGTCCTCGGTCGCGTGAACAGCGCCAGGAAGACGCCGGTGACGGCGATCCTCTTCACCACGCTTCTGGCCGCCTGCCTCGTCACCTTCGTCGGAGCGGTGCCCGAACTCGGCGGCACGACCGCGCTCTTGCTGCTGGCGGTCTTCACGGTCGTGAACGTCGCGGTGCTGGTTCTGCGGCGGGACAGTGTGGACCATGACCACTTTCGCGCGCCGCCCTTCGTTCCGATCCTCGGCGCATTGACCTGCGCGTTCCTCGTCGGACCGTGGACCGGACGCGAGCCGGCGCAATACACCATCGCCGGCGTGCTGATCGGCATCGGGGTTCTGCTCTGGGTGGCGACCCGAATCTGGATGCGCAGCGCGCGCTGAGGCGAGCGCAGGTGCGGTCTCGGAAGAGGGGGGATGGTGGGCGACCCTGGAATCGAACCAGGCGTGGGTCTCCCCGGCGGAGTTACAGTCCGCTGCCGCACCTTGCAGCACGTCGCCCATCGTGGGGCGCACCGATAGCTTTGCCCCTCGCGGGCGTCAACCCGATTTTGCGCACCGATTTCGCGCGACTTGCACCCGGCTGCGCGCCGTCGCATGAGAGGGTATGAAGAAACCGTCCTGGGTCATCGACAAGGAGCGCTCCAAACGCGCGGCGGCATCCGAAACCATCTGGTTGTTCGGCCTGCATGCGGTGCGCGATGCGCTCGAGAATCCGCGCCGCGACAAGCGTCGGCTGCTGGTCACCAAGAACGCGCTCGACCGGCTGGGCGACGCGGTGGCGGCCTCCGGGCTCGAACCCGAGATTGAGGATCCGCGCAAGTTCTCCGCTCCGATCGACAAAGGCTCCGTCCATCAGGGGGCCGCGCTCGAGGTGCGGCCGCTGGACTGGGGTCCGATTTCGGACGTCTGTGTTCCGGCGACCGATCTGCCGGCCCGCGTGCTGCTGCTCGACCGGGTGAGCGATCCCCACAACGTCGGCGCCATCCTGCGCTCGGCCGAGGTGTTCGGCGCGCTCGCCGTGATCGGCGTCCAGCGCCACGCCGCGCCGGAGACCGGGGCGCTCGCCAAGTCCGCCAGCGGCGCGCTGGAGCGGCAGCCCTACCTGCGCGTCGGCAACCTGTCGAACGCCATGGAGCAGTTGCGTGACATGGGCTACCTGCTGGCCGGTCTCGCCGGCGAGGCGGAGCAGGACATCGGTCCGGCGCTGGCCGGGCAGGGCGACCGCCCGATCGCGCTGGTGCTCGGCGCCGAGGGGCCGGGTCTGCGCGACAAGACCCGCCAGACCTGCGATCTGCTGGTGCGGATCGGCGCGGCGGGCAGCTTTGGCTCGCTCAACGTCTCGAATGCGGCGGCAGTCTCCCTATATGCGTCCCGTAACCTCTGAGAGGGTCGATGGAGACGAAGATCGCCACTTGCTGCTATTGCGGCACCCGCGCCGCGCTGGTCCTCGACCGGGGTCGGCACGAGTTGAGTTGTGCGGGCTGCGGCGCCCCTCTGCACGACATGAAGCGCCTGAAGGCGACGCCCGAGCGGCGAGAGGTGCATCACAAGCCGGTCCCGGGCGGGCACGACCGCAAGGAAATGCCGAAGAAGCGGAAGCAGAAGAAGTCGTTCAAGCGTCGCGCCGTCTCTGGGCTGTTCGACCTCATCGAGGACATCTTCGACTGATGCCCGCGCCGTGCGTGCGACTGCGCCCTTCGGGCGGCACCCGCCCACCCGGACCCTCTCCGCAGCGTTCACATTCTGCTGAGAAAAGCTCCACCCGTCCGATATCGCACCCATATCCATTGGCAGACGCGCGATCTGGAACATCCGCGTCATGCACTGTCCCTCGTTCCACACCTCATGCGCCCTCGGCCCTGTGCCTTGGGCGCCTTTTTCTGCCGGAGGCCCCATGGACGACGCCCTGATCCGGGATGTGCTGACACGGACCCGCACCATCGCCCTTGTCGGCTATTCCGCCAATCCCGACCGACCCTCGCACCGGGTCGCTCACTTCCTGAAATCGCGCGGCTATCGGGTGATCCCGGTCAATCCCGGACTCGCCGGGCAGGAGGCACTGGGTGAAACCGTGCAGCCGTCGCTGAGCGAGATCGAGGGTGACGTCGACATGGTCGACATCTTCCGTCGCTCCGACGCCGTTCCGGCAGTCGTCGACGAGGCGCTTGAGCGCTGGCCGTCTCTCGGCACCGTCTGGATGCAGCTCGGCATCACCCACGACGAGGCGGCAGCGAAGGCCGAAGCGCAGGGCGTGACTGTCATCCAGAACCGCTGCCCCGCCATCGAGTACCCGCGCCTCATGGGCTGAAGCGCCCTTCACGCCCGACGCCGCGGGCGGGTCAAGTCCCGGCGATCATGAGCGTTTCAGGCATTGTCAGATAGCAGTCCGGCAACGGACGCTGTTCGTTTGATGTCTCGGGCAGACCAATGTCCGTTATCGGACACGTGTCGCGCGACCTAGCCGCGCGACGCCTTCTCCTCGAGGCCGCTGGTTCCCGCGCGCCTGTCCAGTTCCGCCTCGATGTCCGACAGCATGACGCCCCGCGCCGCGCACATCACCAGGAGATGGTAGAGAACGTCGGCAGCCTCCGCCGTCAGCCGCTCCCGGTCGCCCTTGACGGCCTCGATCACAGCTTCGATCGCCTCCTCACCGAACTTCTCGGCGCATTTCTCCGGCCCCTTGGACAGCAGCTTGGCCGTCCAGCTCTCCTCCGGATCGGACGACAGGCGACCGCGAATGGTCTCGGCCAATTGCGCGATGCTCATGTCATCCTCACCGGAATGCCGGCGGCGGCCATGTGGGCCTTCGCCTCAGCGATCGTGTGGGTGCCGAAGTGGAAGATCGACGCGGCGAGCACGGCAGAGGCCCCGCCTTCCGTCACCCCTTCGACGAGGTGGTCGAGCGTGCCGACGCCGCCACTGGCGATGACCGGCACGTCGACCGCGTCCGAGATGGCCCGCGTCAGGGGCAGGTTGAAGCCCTGCTTCGTGCCGTCCCGGTCCATCGAGGTCAGCAGGATCTCTCCGGCGCCCTTCTCGGCGGCCATCACGGCGAACTCCACCGCGTCGATGCCGGTCGGGCGGCGGCCGCCGTGGGTGAAGATCTCCCAACGGCCGGGCTCCACCGTTTTGGCGTCGATGGCGCAGACGATGCATTGCGCGCCGAAAACGTTTGCGGCTTCGCTCAGCACGTCCGGATTGGCCACGGCGGCGGAGTTGAAGCTGACCTTGTCCGCGCCGGCCAGCAGCAGGTTGCGCACATCCTCGACCGTCCGGACGCCACCGCCGATCGTCAGCGGCATGAAGCACTGCTCCGCCGTGCGCGTGGCAAGGTCGTACATCGTGCCGCGGTTCTCGTGTGTCGCATGGATGTCGAGGAAGCAGAGCTCGTCCGCACCGGCGGCATCGTAGGCGCGCGCGCTCTCCACCGGGTCACCGGCGTCGATCAGGTCGACAAAGTTGACGCCTTTCACCACGCGTCCGTCGGCAACGTCGAGGCAGGGGATGATCCGGGTTTTCAGCATCAGGCGGCCTTCATCAGAGCCATCGCCGCGGCGAGGTCGATCGCTCCGTCATACAGCGCCCGGCCCGAAATCGCGCCGGCGATCACGCCGGTTTCCTTCAGCGCGGCGAGGTCGTCGAGCGAGGAGACGCCGCCGCTGGCGATGACGGGAATGTCGACGGCCCGGGCAAGCGCTGCCGTTGCGGCCACGTTCGGCCCGCCCATGGCGCCGTCCCGTTCGATGTCGGTGTAGATGATCGCCGCGATGCCCGCGTCCTCGAACTGGCGGGCGAGATCGGTGACGAGAAGCTCCGTCTCCTCCGCCCAGCCCCGCGTCGCGACCCGCCCGTTCCTGGCGTCGAGTCCCACGGCGACCTTGCCCGGAAACGTTTTCGCCGCGTCCCGGACAAGTGTCGGGTTCTCGACAGCCACGGTGCCGAGGATGACGCGCGCAAGCCCACGATCGAGCCAGCGTTCGATCGTCGCCATGTCGCGGATCCCGCCGCCGAGTTGTACGGGGATGTCGACCGACGCGAGGATCGCCTCGACCGGCGCGGCATTCACCGGCGTTCCGGCGAAGGCACCGTTGAGATCGACGAGATGCAGCCACTCCGCCCCGGCTTCGACGAAATGCGCCGCCTGTTCGGCAGGCGTGTCGCTGAAGACCGTCGCGGCGTCCATGTCGCCGCGCAGGAGGCGGACGGCCTGGCCGTCCTTGAGGTCGATGGCGGGGTAAAGGATCATCTCGCGGGCTCCTTTTCGTTCGCGAAAGCAGATGGCACGCTGCCTCGCCGGATGCAACTTGGCCTGTCCGTTTCCGGACACGCGATGCCAAACGGACGTCCGTCCGGAAACCGCCACCGGTGCGTTAAGGATGTGGAAAGGCCTTCGCCGCTAGAGATGGGCAACCCAAGGCGGATTGCGGAGGATGCGATGCCAAAGGACACGATGGACCGGCGGGTCCGGCGGACACGGACCGTACTCGCCCAGACGGCCGAGGCGCTTCTGGACGAAGGCCGCTGGACCGAGGCGTCGGTGCAGGAAATCTGCCAGCGCGCAGACCTCGCCCGGTCGTCCTTCTACGCCCATTTCGCCTGCAAGGAGGGTCTGCTGACCTGGATGCTGGAAGAAAAGCTCGCTGCTTCGGATGACGAGATCGCCGCGATCCCCGACCGTCACGGGCGGCTCGTGACGCTGACCTGGCTCGTCTGGCACATCCGCAGCGCGCGACCGCTCTACCGTCACCTGCTGTCGGACGCCGGCCCGGTCGGCCTGCGCCGCCGACACGAAGTGCGGCTCAGGACCGCGCTCAGTCGCGAGATCGGGCGGTCGGTGCAGGGCAGGGGGCCGGAGCCGCTGCGCTTCATGGCCGCCGGTGCTCTGGCCGTGGTCGAGGACTGGCTGGCCCGTGACAAGGGACTTGGCACTGCGGACGTGGAGGAACGGTTGCATGCGCTGGTTTCTCCGGCCCTTGCGGTGGCCTGAGAGCGGTAAGGAGGGTCACCGAACGGGCTCCGCTGGCGACCGTCTTGCCACCAGGGGGACCGAGCAGGCGATCGGTTTGCAGACCTGCCGGGGCGGGGCCAGTCGATCCGGACCAGCATTCGGTGCGGAAACGGTGCGGGCGCGCGTGTGCTTTTGAGCGTTCGCAAGTAGCGCTGACTACGGCATCCAGTTCAGGAAGTTCGCGATCAGTCGCAGCCCGGCGGACTGGCTTTTCTCCGGGTGGAATTGCGCGCCGATGATCGTGCGACGACCGACGATGGCGGTGACTTCTCCACCGTAGTCTACATGGGCGAGGAGGTCGGCCTCGTTCACCGTGTTCATCTGGAAGGAATGCACGAAGTAGGCGTGATCGCCGGTCGAGATGCCGTCCAGAACCGGGTGCGGGCGGTCGATGACGAGGTCATTCCAGCCCATGTGCGGCACTTTCAGTGACGGGTCCGCGGGCCTGATCCGCTCCACGTCGCCGGGGATCCAGCCGAAGCCCGGGACCGGCTCGAACTCGTGACCGGTCGTGGCAAGCAACTGCATCCCGACGCAGATGCCGAGGAAAGGGCGGCCGTCGGTCTCGACCCGCTCGATGATCGCCTCGGACAGGCCGCGGCGTGAGAACAGCGCGTTGCGGCAGGCGGGAAAGGCGCCGTCGCCGGGCAGCACGATACGCTCTGCGCGACGGACCTCGTCGGGATCGGACGTGACGATGACGCGGCCGCCACCTGTCTCCGCCGCCATACGTTCGAACGCCTTCTGCGCGGAGTGCAGGTTGCCGCTTTCATAATCGATGATCGCGGTGGTCACAGCGCGCCCTTGGTCGAGGGGATCTCGTCGGCCTTGCGCGGGTCGGGCTCGACCGCGACGCGCAGGGCGCGGGCGACTGCCTTGAACGCGGCTTCCGCAACGTGGTGGCTGTTCAGCCCGTGAACCTGATCGATGTGCAGCGTGATGCCGCCATGAGTCGACAGCGCCTGGAAGAACTCCCGCACCAGCTCCGTATCGAAGGTGCCGATCTTGGGGGAGACGAATTCGAGCGTGAAGATCAGGAACGGTCGCCCGGACAGGTCGAGGGCGGCACGCACTTGCGCATCATCCATCGCGAGCGCGCAATCGCCGTACCGGCGGATGCCGCGCTTGTCACCGAGCGCCTCTGTCAGGGCCTTGCCGAGCGCGATGCCCACATCCTCGACCGTGTGGTGGTCGTCGATATGCAGATCGCCGTCGCAGCGCACCTTCATGTCGATCAGCGAATGCCGCGACAGCTGGTCGAGCATGTGATCGAAGAACCCGACACCGGTCTGGTTGTCATAAGTGCCGGTCCCGTCGAGGTCGATCTCGACCGAGATGCCGGTTTCGGACGTCTGTCTGGTAACTGTCGCGCGTCTCATGGCCCTGCCTTTCCCGCGGCCCTTATAGGCAGCGCGGAGGGGTTAGGAAAGATGCCCGCGAATAACGAAAAATCTTAGTGTGTAAAGGACATTAGGTTGCGTCCGGAGACGGCGGTATAGTCAGAGCACTATCGATTCGAAGTCCAGTTTCAAACAAATGACCGGGTCCGAATTGGTGTTCGTCAGTGGACACGGGCCCACGCCTTTCCGGGGGAACCATGTCCAGACCGAACTTGCTTGGGAGCGCCGCGGCGCTCGCGACGGCGCTATTTCTCGCCGCACCCGTCAGCGCCCAGTCCAGCTCCATGACCGTCGACGGCGTCACCGTCACGATCACCGGCGGCGGCTCTCAATCCGTCACGTCCGTCGACGGGGGCACGCGGATCGGGCTGAATGGAAACGTTTTCGAACTCTACCAGGACCGCGTCGTGATCGACGGCGAGGTGATGGAGACCTCCGGGTTCACCGAGGCGGAGATCGACAGCACCGATGGCGTGAAGCTCTTCCTCGACGGCGCGCTGTTCTACGAGATGACCGAGGCGCAGGTCCTTCAGGCCGCCGTGGATGACGGTGACATCGACGCGATGAATGACCTTGGCCTGCTCTACGTTGAGGGCGAGGGCGGTGTTGAACAGGATTACGCCCGCGGGATCGAGTTGATGACGGCCGCGGCGGAGGGCGGAAACCAGTATGCGCAGGCCAACCTTGCCTTCGCCTACAACACCGGCAAATGGGGCGTCGCGCAGGATGAAGCGCAGGCCCGCGACTACGCCGGGCTGTCCGCCGAACAGGGCAACCTGATCGCGATGCGGCTCTATGGCGGGTTGCTGCTCTACGGAGAGGGTGGGGAAGCGGACATCCCGACCGGCCTCCAGATGCTGACGACCGCCGCCGAAAGCGGCGACGCCCTCGCCATGAATGCGCTCGGCGTCGCCTATGGCACCCCCGATTTCGGGGTGCAGGATGCGGCGGCGGGCACCGAATGGTATCGCCGCGGCGCCGAAGCGGGTCTCGCCGTCTCGCAGTCGAACTATGGTTTCGCATTGCTGAACGGCACGGGGACGGAGGCCGATCCGGCGGAAGCCTACCGCTGGTTCCTCGCCGCTGCAGAGCAGGGCAACATCGTCGCGATGCGCAAGACGGGCGAGCTTCTGGCGAACGGCACCGGCGTGGAGGCCGACCTCGTCGCGGCGCGCGACTGGCTCTCGCAGGCCGCGGCGGGCGGGGACGAACCGGCGGCCGACATGCTCGAGCAACTCGATGCCTACGAGGCGGGTCTGACGGAAGAGGGCGCGACCGACACCGACGATGCTTCGACCGAAGAGACCTCGACGCCCCCCGACCTGCCGCCCGCCGAGGCGGCGATCTACTTCTATGCCGAGGCCGGAGAGCCGATCGGTCCGGTCACGCTGACCGACCTGCGCGCCGCGCTTGGCACGCTCGGTCCGGACACGCTGATCTGGTCCGATGGCATGGCCGACTGGACGCCCGCCGCGCAGGTCGAGGGCATTGTCGCGAAGTGAGTTTTTCAAGGGAGTGAGACTATGAGACGTTTCTTTACAAGCACTTGCCTGATCGCCGGCCTGCTCGGCGCCACTGGCGTGGTGGCGCAGACACCACCGCCGCTGCCGGTCACGCCGCCGCCGTTGCCGACCCCGCCGCCGCTGCCGGCGGTCTCGGCCTTCATCGACGAGGGCGGCACACCGGGCGGCCCCTACGACCGGGAGGCGCTGACTGCCAAGGCAGACGAGGGCGCGCTGACCGCCGAGACGCTGGCCTGGATGGAGGGCATGACCGACTGGACCCCGGCGGGCGAGGTCGAGGACCTTGCCTTCCTGTTCGACGCGGACACGGCCGAAACGGAGGAGACTGCCGAAGGCATGGCTGACGCGGCAGAGCCCGCCGAGGGGATGGCCGACACGGAGGAGACCACCGAAGGGATGGTCGACGAGATGGAGGAGATGGCCGAAGAGATCGACGAGTCGCTCGAGGTCACCACCGATGAGAGCGAGACGGCGGAGTCGGGCGCGATCGACCCCGCGACCGCGATCGTCGGCGCGTGGTACGAGGAATCCCCGGTGCCGATCCCCGGCGTCGGCTTCGGCCTCGGCAAGCTGACGACGACGTATGGCGCGGATGGAAACGTTTCCGCCGAGGGCACGATCGAGCTGGACATGCAGGGTATGCCGCTTGAGCTGCCGATGTCCCTGACGGGGAGCTACACGATCACGCCGACGTCGGGCGAAGCGTTCGACCTTGCAATCGACGGCGAGATCGAGGTGACCATTCCCGGACTCCCGCCCGAAACCGGACCGATGCAGGAAACCGTAACGCTCGAGTTCCTGGACGCCGACACGATGCGCGACCCGGAGTCGATGGGGACCATTACGCGGGTGGAGTAGTCGGAAAGGGAGGCGCTGCGGCCGGCGCAGCGCCTCTTCGATGCGGACCCGTCCGAAGCGGTCAGTTCGACAACAGGCTGTTGAGTTTCCGGACCGGCGGGACCGGCTCGTCATGGCCAATGATCTGGATATGACCATCGGCCATGCGCTTGAAGCCGACCGCCGAGAATCCGCCGAATCGCTGACGAGGTAGGTCAGTGAGGTCGAACAGACTGTAGGAAGCGGTTCCCGTGGCGGCCTCGTCGACTTCGATCAGGCCGATGATGCGGTTGTCGCCGACCGGTTCGGCGACGATGAAGCTCGTCTCGTCGTCGCGTCCCATGGAGTTGCAGATGACGATGCCGCCGTGACTGTCGCCGAGGTTGGCGTAGATGTGCGGGCGTCCCTCGCCGGGCTTGGGGAAGGTGACCTTGCCGCCCAGCAACTCGATCATCCCTGCGAGCAGAAGTACCGGACCGGAGGCCGATCCGGCGTCGGCCGGCAGGTCCGTCTGATTGTCCAGCGGGCGTCTGCCGAGCGCGAGCCAGGATTCATCGACCTGAAGCAATTCCGCGATGGCATGCAGCTTTCCATAGCGCGGACGCGCCAGACCCCTGTACCATTTATTGATCGTGTTGGATGAGACGTCGACCCGCGCTTCCTCGAGCAGCCGGTTCTTGAGCCATTTCTGACGTCCCTGAACCATCTCCGGAGAATCGGGATGACTCTCCACTGCCAGCCTCAAACGGTAGCCGAATTCCTTCGTGGTATCGCGCAACTTTGCTTCCCCCCGTCAGTCCCAGGGGCCAGCGCCGCAAACATTTGCTTCGCGACATATTCCACCCAAACGTGACCGATCTCTTAAACGTCTACTAAACAATCCCTAAGGGCAGCCCCCTGCTGCCCTTAGGTCACCTAGACTTCCCCCTATCTGCTCGTATTGCAAGAAGATTTTGAAAATTCTTTTGATATTTCACGCATGAGATTACCAAAATTCGTATTCACCTTTCGAGTCCTGACTCGCTGAACAATTCAGTCTTGCGATGATTTCACCTTTAAGGTGGATTTACGTGGATATTGGAGTTGAATGCTTGAATCAACTTTTGGCTAACCAATGGCCTTTAAGCAAATTTTGTTTGTCAGTCATGAGTCAACTGCCCAACTTCCGCCAGATTTGGTGCATCTAAATATCTGAAAATAAACAATTAATACGAATATGTCTTTAATAGGGCAATATTTGTTGACGAATTGGTCGCTGTCGACAACCATCTGGCACGACGCGGTCAGCTGGGGCTGCGGGGAGTAATCGGAAGCCGCTTGTTTGCTTTTGCGGCAGAATACCGGGGGATAATTTAATGGCAGCTGGTAACACGGTAACGGGTACGCCCGGTGCGGATTCTATTGACGAAAACTTTAGCCCTGTCGGCACGACCGATAACGATGATGTCGTAATCGCGTCGGGCGGCAACGATACGATCAACGGCCAAGGCGGCTCCGATACGGTCGATTATTCGGGTAATACGAGCGGGGTCTTCGTGAACCTCGAGAACGGCACCGCGTTCGGTGGTGCAGAGACCGGGTTCGACTCGCTGGTGAGCATCGAGAATGTCATCGGATCCGCCGGTGACGACGTCATCTCGGGCAATGCCGATTCGAACACGATGTTCCTCTCGGGCTCCAGCCTGGGCGGCGGTGACCAACTTTCCGGAGACGGCTCCGGCGCAGTCGGCGGTATCGATACCGTCGATGGCAGTCTGTTGAGCCAAGACCTCGATATCGACCTCGCAGCGGGAACGGCGACGGGCAGCGGGGTGAACTCCACGATCTCCGGATTCGAGAATGCCACGGGCGGCTCGGGCAACGACACGCTGACCGGCTCCGCGGACGGCAACACGCTGTCCGGCGGCGACGGCGACGACCGGCTCGTGGGCGGCGACGGCGCCGACAGCCTGATCGGTGGAGAAGGCACGGATACCGCTGTTTTTGAAGGCGGAACCTTCTCCTCCTACACTCTCACCGATACGGTCGACGGAGTGCAGGTGCAGGGACCGGACGGTGTCGACCTCGCGGCTGTCGAACTGCTCGAGTTTTCGGACGCGACCGTTCTGATCGTCGGCGATGGCGGCTTCGCCACAATCCAGGAGGCGGTCGACGCGGCCAGCGCGGGCGACACGATCTTCATTCGGGCCGGCACGTACGCCGGCGGCGTCGATGTCGACAAGGAACTGAGCTTTGTCGGGCAGGGCGCGGCGACGGTGATCGACGCCACGGGCGGGGCCGGCTTCACGCTTGGCGCCATCGGCGCAACCGCGACCGTGTCCTTCGACGGCCTGACCATCAACAACGCCTCGTCGAGCGGTATCCGCAGCACGGCATCGACTGTCCTCGGCACGCTCGAAGTCGAGAATAGTTCGATCAACGAGTCGGGGTCCAACGCGATCGAAGTTCGCGAGAACGGCATTTCCGACGTTCACGTCCTGAACTCCACGTTCAACGCCAACGGTGGTGGCACGTCCGGCGGCGACGGCGCCCTGATCTTCTTCCAGTACAACGGCGACGCGCTGATCCAGAACGTCACGATCACCGGCGATGGCGTCGGCGAGCCGTTCCCGGCCGAAGGTCCGGCGACTCACTCCGGCTCCCAGACGGGGATCCAGTTCCGGGGCGATACTGGCAGCCTCGGCAACGTGGTCATGGACAACGTCGAAGTGAACGGCAGCCACAGCCGTCAGCCCGTCGGTTTCTTCAACTACGACGACATCGACGGTCTTTCGATGAACGACGTCACGATCAGCGCCGACTCCACCGGCTATGACGTCGCGCTGAACATCGACGGCGTGGGCGGTGACGTCGACCTGACGAACACCAATCCCGCGAACGGGGCGAGCTTCACCAACGTCAGCTTCCCGTCGCTGGTCGTGAACGGTGACCAGGTCGCCCTGCAAGGCGATGCGACCGAGAACACGCTCACCGGCGGTGACGAGGCGAACCTCGTGCGCGGCTTCGGAGGCGACGATACCCTGCGCGGGAACGGCGGAGACGACATCATCCTCGGCGATACGCGCGACGGCACACCCGACAGCGATGTCGACACGGCGCTCTTCTCGGGCAACCTGACCGACTACACGATTTCCTCGTCCCCGACCGACATCGGCTTCGGCAGCATCCCGGGCCTGTCCGTGTCCGGTCCCGACGGCGACGACTTCGTCGGGCAGGTCGAGATCCTGAGCTTCGACGGCGGTGACACCGTCCGTATCGTCGGCGCAGGAGGCTACGACACGATCCAAGACGCCATCGACGCCGCCAATGACGGGGACACCATCCTCGTCGCCGGCGGTGTCTATGACGAGCTGATCAACCTGAACAAATCCGTCGCCATTCAGGCGATGAGCGGCGAGTATGTCACTGTCGCTGGCGTCACTGTGGACGAAACCGCTGTTGACGGCGCGACCGACATGGCGAGCATCGGCGGGCTGGTGCTCGACCCGACCCTGTCGGCTGCCGGCAACTACGGCATCCTGCTGAACAGCGACTTCGGTGACAGCCTTCAGGGCTCGCTGGTGATTTCCGGCGTCTCCAACGCGACGGACATCGACGGCAACGGCTTTGCTCGGAACGGTCTCTACGTGAACGGCGGCGGTAGCGACCTCGACGTGACGGTCACGAGCTCGACCTTCACGGCGAACGGCCACAGCACGTCGAGCGGTGGTGGCGGCGACATCCTGCTCTTCGAGTTCACCGGCGATGCCAGCTTCTCCGGCGTGGCTGTCGAGGGGACCGGAAGCGGAACCGCCGACCGCGGCATCCAGGTGTCGGGCTTCGTCGATGACTCCGACAAGAACCTGGAGTTCTCGAACAACCCGATCGGTACGGTGATCTTCGACGACGTCACCGTGAACGGCGACTACGCGAAGGACGGGATCCTCTTCCAAGGGTACAACGACTTCGGCGGCCTGAGCCTGACCGACGTGGTCATCGGCGCCGAGAGTGCCTCCACCTTTGGCTGGACGGCGACCTACTTCGAAACCGAAACCGGTAACGGTAGCGCGAATCCGGCGGACGGAACCGTCAACATCGACGTCTCCGGCATCACTGTCGATCCGTCGGTCGTGGCCGGCAACTTCGGTCTGAACCCGAATCCGGGCGTTTTCGTCGGCGGCTATTCAGCGCCGGACAGCGTCACGGGCAGCGACGGCGCCGACAGCTTCTTCGACGGTCACGCCGATAGCGGTGACGACACCGTGGCGATGGGCGCTGGAGATGACGTGGTCTACGCGGCTGCCGGGAACGACTCCATCGACGGGGGCGAGGGCACGGATACGGCGATCTACGCATCCGACCTCAGCAGCTACGACCTTGGCGTCTCCACGGATGCGGACGGCCGTGTCACCTCGTTCGACACCGTTACCGACACGGACCCGTCGCTCGCCGGAGACGAAGGCACGGATACGCTGACCGGTGTCGAGCGTGTCACCTTCTGGGGCAACGATGGGCTGTCCGAGAACGATCTGACGCTCGACCTGACCCAGTCGGTCCAACTGTTCAACGACTCCGGAGACCTTGTCGGTACGTTCGACACGATCCAGGACGCGGTTGATGCCGCCAGCGACAACTTCCGGATCGAGCTCGACGGATCGGCCACCTACCGCGAGCAGGTCGTCATCGACGGGCTGGAAGGTCTGGTCATCGACGGCAATGGCGCGACGGTGGAGATGGTCGACAACCCGGCCACGACCAATGCCACGACGGGCAACAACCGCGAGGCCGTCTTCACCATCGAGAACGGTGAGGCGACGCTCGACGACCTCGTCATCGACGGGCGCGGCCTCGGCTCGTCCAACCAGTTCGACGGTGTCTACTTCGGCAACGCCTCGGGCACGGTGACGAACTCCACCGTGACCGGCATCCGCGCGCCGCTTCAAGGTGACGATACGCCGGCTGGCACCCAGCTCGGTCGGGCAATCTACGCCAATAATACCGATGGCGGCTCGAGGACAGTCGAGGTCAGCAACAACACCATCGTCGACTTCCAGAAGAACGGCATCGACCTGCGTGGCGAAGGACTGACCGTCAACGTCACGGGCAACACGATCGAAGGATCAGGCTTCCTGCCGGCATCGAACGCCATCGCGCAAAACGGCATCGTGCTCGTCTTTGGTGCCACGGGGACCATCTCCGGCAACACCATCTCCGAGATCGGCTTCGCGCGGGGTGACTACGCGCCGGTCGGTATCCTCGGCTTCGACGCCGGCGACGGCGTTCAGGTGACGGGCAACACTATCACTGGCCCGGTGGACGGCACCGGTGCGGCGATCCCCGCCAACTTCAACGCGATCAACTTCTCGGCGGGCGAGGCGGACGACCTCGTCATCACCGGCAACACGATCGAAGGGGCGCTCACCGGCATCACGCTGTCCGACAACGTCGACAACCCGACGGTCTCGGGCAACACGTTCATCGACATGGTGTCCGAGTTCCTGTCCAACACTGGGGAGGGAACGCTCAACGGTTACAACGTCGAGCTGTACGGCGGAGCCAACGATGCGTCGCTCTCCTTCACCGCGACGGACGGTGCGGACCTCGTGATCGGCACCGATGCCGCTGACGAGCTGAACGGCGGCGCCGGAAACGACGTCATCAGCGGTGGCGACGGCGACGACACGGTGACCGGCGGAGAGGGCGACGACGTGCTGGACGGCGGCCGGGGCGACGACGTGCTCGACCTCACCGCAGGCGGCGACGACGTGGCCGACGGTGGGCTCGGCACGGCCGACGTCGCGCAGCTCAAGTACAACGGAGGTGCGGCCTACGACGCAGCGGCCTTCGACTTCTCGGGCTTCGACGCGACCGACGGCGTGAACGGCGACACCATCGGCATCGACGATACCGGTGATGGCAACACCGACCGCACCGTGACGCTCAGCGGCGTCGAGTTGCTTGAGGTCACTGCCGACGGCTTCTCGACCTTCATCGTCCGCGAGGGCATGTCCGTCCAGGCGGCCATCGACGCGGCCGAGACCGGCGACACGATTGTCATCGGACCGGGCACGTTCGACGAACTGCTCACGGTCAACAAGACGCTGAACTTCGTTGGCGCCAACGCCGGACTGGCGGGGGATGACGAGGGCCGCGGCCCGGGATCGGTCCTCGCAGGCGCGGTCGTGACGGCCTACAATGTCCAGTTCGACGGCATCGCGATCGATGGTTCGTTGTCGCAATCGTCCACCGTGGGCATCAGCGGTGCTACCGTCGCGGGCATAGGCATCTCGAATAGCACTTTCGAGAATGTCTCGGGAGACAGCGTCGCCTTCAGCGCGTCGTCCACTCTGACGATCAGCAACAACGCCTTCGAAGACGCCGGCATCCAGCTGTCGGGGGTGGTCAGTTCCGTCGTCAGCGGCAACAGCTTCAACGATGCCGAAAGCAAGGTCGACGGCACGTCCACAGGGACGGAGTTCAGCGGCAACAGCTTCAGCTTCGACGGTGATGCGACTGACGAAGCCGGCCTCGTCATCGGCGGCTCCCTTCTGGCGCAAGGTCTGAGCGTCACCGGCAACAGCTACTCCGGCCTCGCCAAGGGGATCGTGGTGGTCTCCGCGGACGGATCGGTCAGCATCTCCGAGACGATCACCAGCTTCACCGACATCGGCCCCGACCTGCCGACGCCCTCCGAAGGGCCGGCGATCGCGGTCGAGGAATCGCTGGAAGAGCTGGGCATCGTCGACGAAGCCGTGCTGGCGAGCACCGGCAACACCGCGACGACGTGGGACCTCGACGCTTCGGGACAGCCCGAAGACGGAGGCTTCGGCTACTTCGGCAGCCTGTCGGGCGCCATCGCAGCGAGCCAGGATGGCACGACGGTCGTGGCGAGTGATGGTGACTTCTCCGGCGAAGGCGCGATCACGGTCGATCCTGAAGGGCTCACCGTTTCGGCGGGAGCCGGCGCGACCGGGATTTCGCTGACGCTCGGCGCTGCCTCGGACATCGAGCTTGACGGCGCGTCCGACATCGCGGTCACCGGCAATGCCGACGGTAACGCGATCACCGGCAACGACGGGGCGAACAACCTCGACGGTGGCGCGGGGGATGACGTTCTCGAAGGCGGTGCGGGCGACGACGTCCTCACCGGCGGGGACGACATCGACACCGTGGTCCTTGCAGGCGGTATCTCCGGCTACGACATCTCCGTGACGACGCTCGGCAACGGGTTCGTCGACGGCTTTACGTCGGTGGAGGATATCGATGTCCTCGCGGACGGCGACGACGGGACGGATACGCTGTTCGGCATCGAGCGGCTGGTCTTCCAGAACGGCACCGCCGGAACGCCCGGAGATGACACCGTGCTCAGCGTCGCCGACCCGGTCCAGCTGGTGTCCTCTGCCGGTGTGATCATCGGCACCTTCGCGACCATCCAGGCCGCGATCGATGCCGCCACCGGTGGTATCGGTGAAAAGGTCCTGCTGGCCGACACCGTGTTCAGCGAGGATGTCCTCGTGGACAAGGAGCTGACGATCCTCGGTGCGCTCACCGGTGTGGCGGGTACCGACGGGTCCCGCGGGACCGGCGAAAGCGCGATCGAAGGTCAGGTCACCGTGACCGCCGACAATGTCACGCTCGACGGCCTCTTCTTCGACATCAACGCCTCGGGAGCCAGCGGCGGCCAAGGCGTGGTGATGCTGCGGGGTGAGGGAGGCACCGTCAGCAACTCCGTCTTCATCGAAGGCAGCGACGACGGTACCACGCCGTACGCCGTGATGATTGAAGGTGAAGGCAACAGCGTCGAGGGCAGTCTCGTCGATCGGTCTGGTGCCAGCGGCGCTCCGAGCCTCGGCAACCCGGCGATCTTCGCCAGCGGTGCCGACAGCCTGTCGATCACCGGCAACACGCTGATCGCGGGGATCGTGGGCATCGTGACCGGCGACGGGACCGCTCCGGGAGCGGGGCTGACCGTGACCGGCAACACGATCACGGCGGCGGCGGTGAACAGCGACTCGATCTTTGTCACCGGACCGGGCTTCGGACCGCTCCCCGACGGGTTCGATCCGATCGACGCGACCGTCGACTTGTCTGGCAACACCTACACGACCGGCAAGGGCGTGCAGCTGCGGGGCACCGGGGAGGCTGACGACTTCAGCGGCTTCGGAACCTCCGGTCAGGATCAGTTCAGCGGCTACGGCGGGGAGGACCTGTTCGTCTACGGTCCTGGCGGCGACAGCTACGATGGCGGCGATGACGTCGACACTGTGGATGCGACGGCCGAGACCGACGACATCGTCGCCGATCTGTCCGCCGGAACGCTGGAAGTTGGAACCGACGCGTCCACCTCGCTCGCTTCGATCGAACGCTTCCTGTCGGGCGCTGGCGATGACACGATCACCGGCAACTCAGCCGACAACACCATCGATGCGGGCGCCGGCAACGACGTCGTGATCGGGGCGTCCGGGGACGACGACCTCCGGGGCGGAACGGGCACCGACACCATCAGCTACGCGAACGATACCGCGGGTCTGCAGGTGGTGTTGAACTCCTTCGCCATCGGGGCGGGTATCGGCGCGGACTTCCTCTCCGGCTTCGAGAACCTCGAGGGTGGACAGGGTGACGACACGCTTACCGGCGACAGCGGGGACAACGTGTTTTTCGCAACGCTCGGGTCGGACTCGATCAATGGTGCCGGCGGCTCGAACACTTACGACGCTTCCGGGTCTACCAATCGCGTTATCGCCGATCTCGGCTTCGGGACGGCTGGCGGCTCGGATGTCGGTGTCGACAGCCTGACCAACATCCAGAACCTGGTCGGTGGTCTCGCCGACGACCAGCTCACGGGTGACGGAAACGCCAACACCATCGACGGCGGGATCGGCAACGACATCCTGTCCGGCGGAGGTGGCTCGGACTCGATCGTCGGTGGCTCCGGCAATGACCGGATCGTGGCCGGCGACGGCGACGACGAGATCGACGGCGGCGCGGGCTCCGGTGATACACTGGTGATGTCCGGTGACCGTTCGGACTACCTGATCGACTTCGTCAACGGCATGATCGAAGACCTGAAGGGAACGGAGGGGACCGACAGCTTCACCGGCATCGAGTTCCTCGAGTTCAAAGACCGGACAATTGAGTTCTCCCCGGCCGAGCCCGATGGCAGCTTCGACTTCGACGGAGACCTCGCCAGCGATGTTTTCGTGATCCGTGCGAATGGCTCTCATGAGTTGCTCAGTGGCCAATCCGGGAATTCGATCGACAACTTGGGAGTTGCTCCGCACACCGCGGTCGGAGCCGGAAACTTCGGCGCCGGATCGGACAGCCCGATCCTCGTCGATGCCAACGGCACGACCTACTGGGACGATGGCTCCAGCCGGAACCGGATCGGTGGCGGCAACGAAAGCGTCGGCGTCGGGGACGTCAATGGTGACGGCTTGGACGAGATCATCTTCGCCAACGCCAACACCGGCGGCACCTATGCGCTGTCCGGCGACACCTCTGACACGATCCGCTACAACATGCCTCTGAGCACGCTGGCTGCCGTCGGTGACTTCAACGGTGACGGAGCGGATGACATCCTGCTCCGCGCACCGAACGAAGGCCGCTTCTCCTTCGGAGATGGTCCGACGGGTGCCAACGAGTTTATCGGGCGGAAGAACTTCGATCTGCTCGGGGTCGGTGACTTCGACGGAAACGGGGTCGAGGAAGCACTGATGGTCAACGGGAAGGGCGTGAAGTTCTTCATCGATGGCACGAACGGTGCCGCCCAAGGCAAGCTGGATGGTGCGAAGTTCCGTGATGTGGCTGGTGTCGGCGACTTCAACGGCGATGGTGCAGATGATGTGCTGCTCGACGATGGCGGAACCTTCATCTTCCAGGATGTCGCCGCGGGTCAGACCTTCGAACTCACCACTGCCAACGAGTTGATGGCGATCGGGGACTACAACGGTGACGGCATGGACGAGCTTCTGTTCCAGCGGAATGACGGATCGTTCTACACTTGGCTGCCGAGTGAGGACGAGCTCGGCACCGAACTGAACCTCGGTGCCGTGGACGACGTGGTCGCCGACCTGTTCAACACGGGACTGTTCTAAAGGGTCCAGCACTCGCTCCAGCAGCAAGCAGGAAAGCGGCGTCTCTCTCGAGGCGCCGCTTTTCATTTGGCGCAGTGCATTGAGGCTCGGCAACTCGCGGAGAGCGCCACAGCGCCACGGAGAGCGGCCGCGACAGGCGAAGGTGAGCAATTGGGCACACGGGGCCGTCCGGGCACTCAGGGCTGCCCACGCAGCCATGAGTGTCGAGGCCCGTTCACCTGTCCGGCCACAAAAGAAAGACGCCGCGCAGATCGCGTGGCGTCTTTTGTCCTGACGTGCCGGCTCAGGCCGGGTCGGGGTCGGGGGCGGAGGTGTTGGGGATCGTTCGACCGCCGGTGGCCCATGTGACGGCCTTCTCGCCGAGCGTCCGGAACTTGCCGGATGCGTTTTCCAGCTTGGCGACCCACTCCGGGTTCGGCTGCTGGCCGTCGGTGACGCGGAAGAAGGCCTGCAGCAGGCAGGCGATGGCGAAGGGCTCGATCAGCGCGACCTTCACGGCCCATGCGAACAGGATCGCGAAGACGAAACCTCCGGCCGACCAGGCTCCGGGGATCAGGTAGACGACCGCTGCTGCCGGGGCGAGCATCAGGAAGAAGACGAGCAGCGAGATGCCCCACGTGATCAGCGTCAGCCAGGCCGCGCTCGCCAGCATCGCCTTGCCGTTCTGGGCATAGAGCACGAGCGCATCGCGCGACGACGCCCAGGGGTTCTCGGACCGGGTGCGGATGTTGTGGGCGAGGATGACCTCATCGACCAGCCCCACGGCGACACGCAGGTAGGCCCGCACGATGCTCATCACGTTCTGCAGTCCGGGGATCGGCATGATCGCCATGAGCCCCTGGATCAGCCCGGTGATCGCCTTGACCACGCCCTTGATGAGCTGGTCGAGACCGAACAGCACCGAGGCTTCGCCGAACCGCTCCGTGACGATGTTGCGGGCATAGGCGATCTGGCCCTGACCGTCGGGGATGTCGCGCCCTTCGAGGTATTCGACCATGACGGCGATATGGCCGGCCTTAACGATGTAGAGGATGTATTCCCGCAGGAAGTAGAGGATGCCGGCCGTCAGCGCGAAGCCGATGATGCCGCCGTAGAAGGTGGTGCCGGCCCGGAATTCCGCGTCGCCGAAAGCGCCGATGCCCCAGCCGATCCCCGCGCCGGTGCCGGTGACGAGGACATAGGCGACGGCGATCCCGAAATAGACGATCATCCGGAAGACGAGGAACGGCAGCGTCTTGCGCAGGATGGCGAACGCCGTGCCGGTACTGAAATTCATCATTGAAATACTCCCATGACCTAACGTCATGGTCACCCGGAGCCTGCCACCGTCGCAAGGCAGAAAAACCAGACCTTTCGCAGTCCGGTCAGGGATTCAACGAACTCCCCGGAGGGGGTCAATTCTGCGCATTTGACGGGAAGGACCGAATTGGAGCGGGTGATGAGATTCGAACTCACGACCCTTACCTTGGCAAGGTAATGCTCTACCCCTGAGCTACACCCGCATCCGTTCGGTGAGCGGTGATCTATAAAGACTCGCCGGTGGCTGCAAGAGGAAAATTCACACGATTTGCAGCCACCGTCGCGGCACCCTGTTCAGGTGCCGCTACCCGCGAGTCTGATACGCCGTTTCGACCGCCAGAGGTTCAGTGCCTCGACCGCGCCGGCGAAGACCATCGCGGCGTAGATGAAGCCGCGCTCGACGTGGAAGTGGAAGCCGTCGGCCACCAGCGCCATGCCGACCATCACGAGGAAGGCGAGGGCGAGCATCTTGGTGGAGGGGTGCGCTTCCACGAAGCCCGCGATCGGGTTGGCGGCGATCATCATGATGACGATGGCGATCACCACCGCAGCGATCATTACCTCGATATGGTCTGCGATCCCCACGGCGGTGATGACGGAATCGAGCGAGAACACGAGATCCAGCATCATGATCTGGGCGATCACGCCGACGAAGGTTGCCTGCGCAACGGACCCCTTTTCGCCATGCTCCGATCCTTCGACCTCGACGAAGATCTCGGTGGCGGCCTTGTAGATCAGGAAGAAGCCGCCAAGCAGCAGGATGATGTCCCGCCAGGAGACTTCCCACCCGGCAATCTCGGCGATCGGCTCCGACAGCCCGATGATCCACGCGATCGAAAGAAGCAGCAGCACGCGCAGCACGAGCGCTCCGCAGAGGCCGATGAACCGGGCCCGGGCCCTTTGCGCCTCGGGCAGCCGGGACGAGGCGATGGAGATGAAGATGACGTTGTCGACGCCAAGCACGATCTCGAGGATCGTGAGGGTCAGGAAAGAGGCCCAGACGGCCGGGTCGCTCAGAAGTTCGATCATTTTATCCACGTGACCGGGGGTTGATATCCGCGATCACATAGGGCGCCGCTTGCACTTCGTCAGGTGGGGGAGGCCGCGTCGCTGTCGAATTCTTTCACCTTGCGGCCGACATCCTCGAAATGGGCGGTCACGCCGGTCTTGCGCAGCACGATGACGCCGTAGCCGCCGGGCGCATCGGTGAAGGTGCCGGTGTCCTCCGCGCCGAGTCCGAGCGCGAGCTGGTGGCAGGTGCTCTTGAAGATTGTGAAGGGAACGCCGCGCGCGCTGCCCGAGATGGTGCGGTGCACATGGCCCGAAAACAGATGCGCGCCGGGATGGGCGGCGAGCAGGTCGAGCACCTCGCGCCCGTCGGCGAGGCGTATCTCGTCGACCGTCCCGATTCCGACCTTCGCCGCCGGGTGGTGAGTGAAGACCAGCGGCAGCCGGTCGTCCGACGTCTCGAGCGCCTGGCGCAGAAAGGCGATGCGGGCCTCGCCGAGCACGCCGCCATGCGCATCCCTGCGCCACGGTGGCCCCTCCAGCGTGTCGAGCGTGATGATCCGGTGCCGGTCGAGGTCGGTGACCGACTGGACGAAGCCCTCACCGTCGACCGCCGTCTCCGGGAATGCCTCGAGGAAACGATCGCGGCGATCGTGGTTGCCCAGCATCAGCGTCACCGGCAGGTGCACCCGCTGCAACAGGGCGGCGAGCCGCGCGTACTGCTTCCTTTTCCCCTCGTGGGCGAGGTCGCCCATCACGATGATCCGACGGGCGTCGCCATGCCGGGCGAGCGCGTGTTCCAGCGTCGCCTGCAACCGCGCGAACGGGTCGAGACCGGCGATGGTGCGGCCGTCTTCCACGATATGCAGGTCGGTGAAGACCAGCAGCTTTTCCATGTCCGTCCCCCGGGTCGTCCGCCGCCGCGCACTCAACCATGGCCATGTGACCATTGGATGAAACGGCGGCGGATCGGGGTTATTCGAACTCGATCAGCAGGTCCTTGGCGTCGATCTGCGCGCCGGGCTGGACGTGGACGGCCTTCACCGTCGCGTCCCGCTCGGCGTGGAGACCGGTCTCCATCTTCATCGCCTCGATGGTGAGCAGCATGTCGCCCTCTTTCACCTTGGCGCCGGCCTGCACCGCGACGGTCGCCACGACCCCCGGCATCGGCGCGCCGAGGTGGTTGGCGTTGCCGAGCTCCGCCTTCATCTTCTGCGCCGAGCCGCCGGTCGCCTTGCGGTCGGGCACGCGGATGGTGCGCGGCTGGCCGTTCAGTTCGAAGAACACCCGGACCTCGCCTTCCTCGTTGGTCTCGCCGACGGCGGAGAGCCGCACCTCGAGCGTCTTGCCGGGATCGATCTCGGCGGCGATCTCGTCACCGGGCTCCATCCCGTAGAAGAAGACGTTGGTCGGCAGGGCACGGACCGGGCCATAGGCCTCGTTGCGGTTGGCGTAGTCGGTGAAGACCTTGGGATACATCAGGTATCCGGCGAGGTCGTAATCGTCGATCTCGAGCCCGAGATCCTCGGCCAGCTTGGTGCGGGTCTCCTCGATGTCGGTTGGCTTGAGGTGCTTGCCGGGACGGTCCGTCATCGGCTTCTCGCCCTTAAGGACCTTCTTCTGAATGTCCTCGGGCCATCCGCCGGGAGGCTGGCCGAGGTTGCCCTTCATCATGTCCACGACGGAGTCGGGGAACGAGACGTCGACCTTCGGATCCTCGACCTGCGCGCGGGTGAGACCCTGCGCCACCATCATCAGGGCCATGTCGCCCACCACCTTTGAGGAGGGGGTCACCTTCACGATGTCGCCGAACATCATGTTCACGTCGGCATAGGTCTTGGCGACTTCGTGCCATTTCTCCTCGAGCCCGAGGGACCGGGCCTGGGCCTTGAGGTTGGTGAACTGGCCGCCCGGCATCTCGTGGAGGTAGACCTCCGACGCCGGCGCCTGCAGCCCGCTCTCGAAGGCGAGGTAATGGGCGCGCACCATTTCCCAGTAGTTCGAGATTTCGCGGATCGCGGCGATGTCGAGCCCGGTGTCCCGCTCCTCGAAGCGCAGCGACTCGACGATGGAGCCGAGGGTCGGCTGGCTGGTGTTGCCCGAGAACGAGTCCATCGCGGCGTCGACGCAATCCACGCCGGCCTTGCTCGCGGCCATCACGGTCGCGATCGCGGCGCCCGAGGTGTCGTGCGTGTGGAAGTGGATCGGCAGCCCGACCTCCGCCTTCAGCGCGGCGATCAGCGTCTCCGCCTGCTTCGGCTTCAGCAGCCCGGCCATGTCCTTGAGGCCAAGCACGTGGGCGCCGGCCTTCTCCATCTCCTTGGCCATCGCGACGTAGTACTTCAGGTCGTACTTCGCGCGGTCGGGGTCGAGAAGGTCGCCGGTGTAGCAGATCGTGCCCTCGCAGATCTTGCCGGACTCGACCACGGCATCCATCGCGACGCGCATGTTCTCCACCCAGTTGAGCGAGTCGAACACGCGGAACACGTCGACCCCGGCCTCGGCGGCGGTCTTGACGAAGAACTGGACGACATTGTCGGGATAGTTGGTGTAGCCGACCCCGTTCGACGCGCGCAGCAGCATCTGCGTCAGGATGTTCGGCATCTTCTCGCGGATCATCGCGAGGCGCTTCCACGGGTCTTCCTGCAGGAAGCGGTAGGCCACGTCGAAGGTCGCACCGCCCCAGCACTCGACCGAGAACAGCCCCGACATGTTCGCCGCATAGGCCGGGGCCACGCGGATCATGTCGATCGAGCGCATCCGCGTCGCGAGCAGCGACTGGTGACCGTCGCGCATCGTGGTGTCGGTGATCAGAAGGTGCTTCTGCTCCTTCATCCAGTCGGCGACCGCCTCGGGGCCGAACTGGTCCAGTATCTGACGCGTGCCCGGTAGCGGACTCTCGGTCTTCGGCTCGGGCGCGACGGGCTTCTTGACGTCGGCGGCCGGTTTCGGACGGCCGTCCGTTTCCGGATGCCCGTTCACCGTGATGTCGGCGATGTAGGTGAGCAGCTTCGTCGCGCGGTCGCGGCGCTGTTTGAAATCGAACAGCTCCGGCGTCGTGTCGATGAACTTGGTCGAATATTCGTTGTTCAGGAAGGTCGGATGCTTGAGCAGGTTCACCACGAAGTCGATGTTCGTGCTGATCCCCCGGATCCGGAACTCCCGCAGCGCCCGGTCCATCCGCTTGATCGCCGCCTCGGGCGTCGGCGCCCACGCGGTGACCTTGGTCAGCAGCGAATCGTAGTAGCGGGTGATGACCGCGCCGGAATAGGCGGTGCCGCCGTCGAGGCGGATGCCCATGCCCGTGGCCGACCGGTAGGTCTGGATGCGGCCGTAGTCGGGGATGAAGTTGTTGGTCGGATCTTCTGTCGTGACCCGGCACTGGAGCGCGTGGCCCGACAGCTCCACGTCGTACTGGGACGCGCATCCGGTTGCCTCGACGAGGGACTTGCCCTCGGCGATCAGGATCTGCGCGCGGACGATGTCGATGCCGGTGACCTCTTCGGTCACGGTGTGCTCGACCTGCACGCGGGGGTTCACCTCGATGAAGTAGAACTCGCCCGTCTCCATATCCATCAGGAACTCGACGGTGCCGGCGCATTCGTAATTGACGTGCTGGCAGATCTTCTTGCCGAGGTTGCAGAGCTTCTCGCGCTGCGCGTCCGACAGGTACGGGGCAGGGGCGCGCTCAACGACCTTCTGGTTGCGGCGCTGGACGGAACAGTCCCGCTCCCAGAGGTGATAGATGTTGCCCTCCTGGTCGCCGAGGATCTGCACTTCGACGTGCCGGGCCTTGGTGATCATCTTCTCGAGGTAGCCTTCGCCGTTGCCAAAGGCGGCTTCCGCCTCGCGACGGCCTTCGCGGACCTTTTCCTCGAGCTCCTTTTCCTCCTCGATCGGGCGCATGCCCCGGCCGCCACCGCCCCACGACGCCTTCAGCATCAGCGGATAGCCGATCTCCGCGGCTTCCTTCTTGATCGCCTTCATGTCGTCGCCGAGCACTTCGGTCGCCGGGATCACCGGCACCCCGGCCTCGATTGCGACGCGACGGGCGCTGGCCTTGTCGCCGAGCGCGCGCATGGTGTCCGCTTTCGGACCGATGAATGTAATGCCTGCTTCCGCACAGGCGTCCACGAACTCCGGGTTCTCGGACAGCAGTCCGTAACCGGGATGGATCGCGTCGGCGCCGCATTCGCGGGCGACGCGGATGATCTCGGGGATCGAGAGATAGGCAGCGACCGGGCCGAGCCCCTCACCGATGCGATAGGCCTCGTCCGCCTTGAACCGGTGCAGGCCCAGCTTGTCTTCCTCGGCATAGACGGCGACCGTCTTTTTGCCCATCTCGTTCGCGGCCCGCATGATGCGGATCGCGATTTCTCCCCGGTTGGCAACGAGAATCTTGTTGAACTCGGGCATGGGCGGACCTCCTTTTCGCAGTTGCAGAAAATGCTATGATGGTTCTGCGACGGCGTAAATGGCCCTTGGAGCTTCGCTTTCGACTTACTACTCCATCAGCGGCACCCCGTCCGGGTCCCAGACCTGAACCAGCATGCATTCGATAAGGTACGGCCGCAGCGTGGAATCGCAGACCGACTCCGCGACGGCTTCGGCGACCGGCTGATCGGCGAGGCCGCAGAACGTCTCGTGCCAGTGGATGCCCTCCTGGTGCTGCAAGAAGATGTCGATCGAATAGCCGGCATCGGCGCAGGCCGTGGTGACGATGCAATCTTCCTCCATCGCGCCACCCTCGACGCATTGCGCGACGGCCTGGTCGATCGCCTCTCCGACGGTGGCGGCGAACGCGGTTCCGTTGCTCATTTCAGGGGCCTGGGCAAAGGCGACGGATTGCGCGGCGGCGGGGCCGGCGGCCGCGATCGCGGCCAGGGCAAAGGCGGTGGTGGCGAAACGGGTCATTGTTGTACTCCTGTCTTCAATGCCCGAAGACTACCGCCCGTTAACGGACAGGCGAAGCTTTATCGACATTAAGAAGAACGGAAGGGGAACTCGCCTTTTCCCCGGAGGGCCTTTGCGCTAGACTATCGCCCCATGAGCAGCTTTTCCGAAGAAGACGCCTTCGAGGGCGCCGTGCCCCTGTCCCAACGCGCGATGGGCGCGCGTGCCGCGCCCTATCTCGACGGGCTGAATGCCGCGCAGCGCGAAGCGGTCGAGGCGCTCGATGGCCCCGTCCTGATGCTGGCCGGGGCAGGGACGGGCAAGACCAAGGCGCTGACCACGCGGATCGTGCACCTTTTGGCGCAGGGCAAGGCTCGTCCGAACGAGATCCTGTCGGTGACCTTCACCAACAAGGCCGCGCGCGAGATGAAGAAACGCGTCGGCGCACAGCTTGGCGAAGTGGTCGAAGGGATGCCGTGGCTCGGCACCTTCCACGCGATCTGCGTGCGCCTGCTGCGCCGCCATGCGGAGCTTGTCGGGCTCAAGTCGAACTTCACCATCCTCGACACCGACGATCAGCTGCGCCTGCTCAAGCAACTCATCGTCGCGGCCAACATCGACGAAAAACGCTGGCCGCCCCGCATGTTGTCCGGGATCATCGACAGCTGGAAGAACCGCGCCTGGACGCCCGAAAACGTTCCCGTGGCCGAGGCGAGCGCTTTCGACCAGAAGGCCGTCCCGCTCTACGCCGAATACCAGGCCCGCCTGAAGGAGCTGAACGCTGTCGATTTCGGTGACCTCCTTCTGCACATGGTCACGATCTTCCAGACGCACGACGACATCCTGAAACAATATCAGCGCTGGTTCCGCTACATCCTCGTCGACGAGTATCAGGACACCAACGTCGCCCAGTACCTGTGGCTGCGGCTGCTGGCCGGCGGCCACAAGAACATCTGCTGCGTCGGCGACGACGACCAGTCGATCTACGGCTGGCGCGGCGCGGAGGTCGGCAACATCCTCCGGTTCGAAAAGGACTTTCCCGGCGCGACTGTCGTCCGTCTGGAACAGAACTACCGGTCGACGGCGCATATCCTCGCCGCGGCGTCCGGCGTCATCGCCGCCAACAAGGGGCGCCTCGGCAAGACCCTGTTCACCGACGGCGAGGATGGCGAAAAGGTCCGCCTGATCGGCCATTGGGACGGCGAGGAAGAAGCCCGCTGGATTGGCGAAGAAATCGAATCGATGCAGCGCGGCACCCGGGGGATGGAGCCGTACGACCTTGATTCGATGGCCATTCTCGTCCGCGCCAGCCACCAGATGCGCGCGTTCGAGGACCGGTTCCTCACCATCGGGCTGCCCTACCGCGTGATCGGCGGCCCCCGCTTCTACGAGCGGATGGAGATTCGTGACGCGATGGCCTATTTCCGCCTCGCCGTCAGCCAGGACGACGATCTAGCTTTCGAGCGGATCGTGAACACGCCCAAGCGCGGGCTCGGCGACAAGGCGGTGCAGACCATCCAGCGCACAGCCCGCGCCAACGGCGTCAGTCTGGTAGAGGGCGCACGTCTGGCAACGGACGCGGGTCTGATAAAGGGCAAGGGTGCGAAAGAGCTGAAAACGCTCGTGCAGGGCCTCGACCGGTGGCACGGCCAGGTCATGGCAGAGGCCGACACCCACGTCGAACTGGCCGAGATGATCCTCGACGAATCCGGCTACACGCTGATGTGGCAGAACGACAAGACGCCCGAGGCGCCCGGCCGGCTGGAGAACCTCAAGGAGCTGGTCAAGGCACTGGAATCCTTCGACAACCTGCAGGGATTTCTCGAACACGTCGCGCTCATCATGGACAATGAGCAGGAAGAGCAGGGGGCCAAGGTCTCCATCATGACGCTGCACGCGGCCAAGGGGCTGGAGTTTCCGGCGATCTTCCTGCCGGGGTGGGAGGATGGCCTCTTCCCCAGCCAGCGCAGCATGGATGAAAGCGGCCTGAAAGGGCTCGAGGAGGAACGCCGCCTGGCCTATGTCGGCATCACGCGGGCGGAACGGGTCTGCACCATTTCCTTCGCCGCGAACCGCCGGGTCTATGGCCAGTGGCAAAGCGCGCTGCCCTCCCGCTTCATCGACGAGCTGCCGGAAGAGAACGTGGAGGTGCTGACGCCACCCGGCCTCTACGGCGGTGGTTTCGGTGCCGCTGGCATGGGCGCGATGGGCGGGGTCGATGTCACGGGGCTGAATTCCGACATGGCCGACCGGGTAAGGGATGCCGACGGCTACAATTCGCCGGGCTGGAAACGTTTACAGTCCCGCAGCCAACAGCGCGGCATGTCGCAGCCGCGCGAGTCGCGCAACATGACGATCGACCTCGACGCGGTCTCCGCCTTTACCGAGGGCGACCGGGTGTTTCACCAGAAGTTCGGCTACGGCGAGATCATGGGGATCGAGGGCGACAAGCTCGAGATCGAGTTCGACAAGGCCGGCACCAAGAAGGTCGTTGCGAAGTTCATCATCGCCGCCGACCAGGTCGACGATCTGCCCTTCTAGGACGCCTGTCCGGTAACGGTCACGCGTCCCGCCACGCGCCGGAGTCGATCCCGTCGAGTGTCCATTGTCCGACACGCCACCGCACGAGGCGGAGCGTCGGATAGCCGACAGCCGCCGTCATGCGTCGCACCTGCCGGTTGCGCCCCTCCGTGATCGTCACTTCGATCCAGCGATCGGGCACGGACTTGCGAAATCGTACCGGCGGATCACGCTCCCACAGTACGGGCGGGTCGATCAGACGGACGGCCGCGCCGCGCGTCGGCCCGTCCTTCAGGGTCACACCGCGCCGCAACGGTTCGAGATCGCCGTCCGACGGGTCGCCCTCGACCTGCACGAGGTAGACCTTTTCCGTCCGCGCCTTGGGGGACGAGATCCGTGCCTGGAGCCGTCCGTCGTCGGTCAGGACGAGCATCCCTTCGCTGTCGCGGTCCAGTCGTCCGGCAGGGTAGACTTCGGGAACGTTTACGAAGCCGGAAAGCGTCGGACGCTCCGTCGGGGACTTCGTGTCCGTGAATTGCGAAAGCACGCCAAAAGGCTTGTTGAACAAGAGGATACGGGTCATGCGGCGACTATGGACCAGCGGCGCCCGCGACACACCGCCGAAAATCTCAAATCGCGCAAAATTACCCCTTGAATCGACTCGCATGATGTTCCAGATGCGCATTCAAGACGCCAACGCACGCGCCTCTGGCCACGTCCGGTGAAAGAGCAGTAGCGAGCTCACCTGACAACATCGGCACGCGTTATGCAGCGACGGTAACGTCTCCCTTGGAACTGAGCGGTCATAGCTGGCCGGGTCTATTGGAGATGACCATGACACTGCATAACACGCACCTGCGTGCCCAAGACGCTGTCTCCCGCCTCGACACCTTTATTGCGCTCTCCGATTTCGATCGGCCGACGCTCGTCGTCGACCTCGACCGGGTCGAGCAGCAGTATCGCGCGCTCGACGCAGGCCTTGGCCGTGCCCAGATCCACTATGCCGTGAAGGCCAACCCGGCGGAGGAGGTGATCGACCGCCTCGTCACGCTCGGCAGCCACTTCGACGCCGCGTCGAAGGGCGAGATTTCGCTGTGCCTGTCGCGTGGCGCGAAGGCGCACCAGATCTCCTTCGGCAACACGATCAAGAAGCCGTCCGACATCGCCTGGGCCTGGGATCGCGGCATCACGCTTTTCGCCGCCGATGCCGAGGAAGAGCTTGAGAAGATTGCCGAAAACGCGCCCGGTGCACAGGTGTACATCCGCCTCATCGTCGAAGTGTCCGAGGCCGACTGGCCGCTGACGCGCAAGTTCGGCTGCGACGCCACGAAGGCGCTCGAGCTGCTCGACTACGCCCGCGACCTCTGCCTCGAGCCGGTCGGCTTCTCGTTCCACGTCGGCTCCCAGACCCGCCGTGCCGAGATGTGGATCCCCGCGCTCGACGCGCTCGCGCAGACCTGGAAAGCGGCGCAGGACGCCGGCCACGACCTGTCGGTGCTCAACATCGGCGGCGGTTTCCCGGCGTTCTACGGTGAGGAAGTCGACGCGCCCGAAGCCTACGCCGCCAAGGTGATGGAGCTCGTGACCGAGCGGTTCGGCGACGTGCGCCACATCATGGCCGAGCCGGGCCGCGGCATGGTCGCCGAGGCCGGGACGATCGTGGCCGAGTGCATGCTGGTATCGCGCAAGTCCGAGCGGGATCTTCACCGCTGGGTTTACCTTGATATCGGCCGTTTCTCCGGCCTTGCCGAGACCGAGGGCGAAGCGATCCGCTACCAGCTCGAGACCGCGCGCGACCACGAGGCGACCGGCCCCTGCATCCTTGCCGGGCCGTCCTGCGACAGTGCCGACGTGCTCTACGAGAAGCGTCCGGTTCAGCTTCCGGTCGGTCTGAAATCCGGCGACCGCGTGCTCATCCGCAACACGGGCGCCTACACGTCGACCTACTCGTCGGTTGGCTTCAACGGCTTCCCCCCGCTGGACGTCGTCTGCATCTGATCGGCTTGGACGTGTGCGGCGGTATACCGTCGCACACGTCTAACGTTCCGATCAGAAATGAAAACTCTGCTTACAGCGCCGGTCCGGATCCTTTTAGGTAACGCCACCCGAAGGACTCCGACAGATACCGTTCTAAGACCATCCCGACCGCTACGACGTCGCCAAAGAGCCGTACAAGGCGATGGCCATGCTCGGCCCCGTGACGGCGCTCGGCCCCGCCGATCGGATTCGCCGGATCGACGGCGGCCGTGGGGATATCAAAGACGACGCTTGGTGCCCTGCTGATGCTGCCGGTTGTCAGACTGGTCGCGCGGATCCGGCGGCGCATGGGGCATTAGGCCGCCGGGCCTTGTAGTGGCGCGGTGAGTGCGTCAGGGTCTGGCGGTCCACCAGATCGCGGAGCCTCCCCCATGCCCATCAAGAACCGATTCTCAGAGCTTCTGCCAGAGATCACGGAGTGGCGGCGCGACCTGCACCAGCATCCCGAGCTGTTGTTCGACACGCACCGCACGGCTGGCTTCGTCGCGGAAAAGCTTGAGGAATTCGGGGTAGATGAACTCGTGACCGGTATCGGACAGACCGGGGTCGTTGCGGTCATCAAGGGCAGGTCCGACAGCAAGGGCCGGGTCATCGGGCTGCGCGCGGACATGGATGCACTGCCGATCGAGGAGGCGACGGGGCTCGATTATGCCAGCCGCACTCCCGGACAGATGCACGCTTGTGGACACGACGGGCACACGGCGATGCTGCTCGGTGCGGCAAAATACCTAGCCGAGACGCGCAACTTCGACGGCACCGTCGTGCTGATCTTCCAGCCCGCCGAAGAGGGCGGCGGCGGCGGCAAGGTGATGGTCGACGAGGGGATGATGGACCGCTGGAACATCCAGGAGGTCTACGGAATGCACAACTGGCCGGGGTTGCCGCTTGGCACTCTCGCGATCCGTCCGGGGCCGTTCTTCGCCGCGGCGGACGAATTCAACATCGTTGTGACCGGCAAGGGCGGCCATGCGGCCAAGCCGCACGAGACGGTCGACAGCACCGTCGTCGCCTCGCACATCGTGATCGCGTTGCAGACCATCGTGAGCCGGGTCGTCGATCCGGTCGAGAACCTCGTCGTGTCGGTCACGGCGGTCGAATCCTCGTCAAAGGCACACAACGTGATCCCGGCGCGGGTGCACCTGCGTGGCACGGCCCGGACGATGGACGAAGGGGTGCGCAACATGGCCGAAGCGCGGATCACCCAGATCGCGGAGGGCATCGCGGCGAGCTTCGGTGCGACGGCACGTGTCGAATATGACCGCGGCTACCCCGTGATGGTCAATCACGAGACCGAAACCGGGCACGCGTCCGACGCGGCGACCGCGGTCGCCGGCGCCTGCGACGAGGCGCCGCTCGTGATGGGAGCGGAGGACTTCTCCTACATGCTGGAAGCGCGGCCCGGCGCCTACATCCTGCTCGGCAACGGGGACACGGCGCCGGTCCACCATCCGGAATACAACTTCAACGATGAGGCGATCCCCGCCGGATGCTCCTGGTGGGCGGAAGTCGTTGAGCAGAGGATGCCGGTCAGCTGACCGGTAACGGACATGGAAACGATTACGGTCGCCTGCATCAAGTGGGGCACGCTGTTCGGGCCGGAGTATGTGAACCGGCTCTACTCGGGCGTGCGGCGCAATCTCTCCGCGCCGGTGCGGTTTCTCTGCATGACGGAACATGCCGAGGGGCTGCACCCGGATGTCGAAGTTCTGCCGCTGCCCGAGGAGCCGTTTCACGCCGAGATGGCGGCCGCGCTCGCCGTGGCAAACCGGCAGGGGGCGATGCGCAAGGTGTCGCTGTTCCGGCCGGGGCTGATCGAAGGCCTGTCGGGACCGGTTCTGGGGTTCGACCTCGACGTCGTGATTACTGGCGATCTGTCCCCGATCTGGGAGATGGCGCCGGGCAAGGTCGCGATGCGCGCCGACTGGGTCGAGGCGCGGCGCGGACGGCCGACCGGACACGGGTCCGTTTTCAGATACGCGCCCGACAGGCATGGATATCTCTATGAAGACATCGCGAAGGCCCCGACTGCCGAGGTCGAGAAAGCCCGCGGGTCGGAGCAGCGTTACACCTCGCTGAAGGCGCAGGGTCGCGGCGATTTCGCCTATATCGACAAGGATCTCGTGGTCAGCTTCAAGCACGATTGCCTCGGCCTGCCGCCGGTGAACTGGCTGCGCCCCGCACGGCTGCCGGACAATGCACGGGTAGTCTGCTTTCACGGGCACCCGAAGATGCCGGAGGCGGTGGACGGCTACAGCGGATCGCTGCTTCGTTATGCGAAACCCGTGCCGTGGCTGCAGGATCACTGGATCGACAGGGCCCGCGACGATCTGGGCGCCGACTGGACGTAAGGGGCACTGGATCTTGCCGTCCCGATGGGGCAAGAGGTGGACAAAGGCCCGGAGGACACGATGAGCGTGCTGAACAGGATCAAACGCATCTTCACATGGTGGGACGGGCAGACGCTCAACACCCAGTTCTTCACCAGCCGTCACGGCAAGAAGGTGGGTGAGGACGCGCAGGGTAATATCTATTACCGCAATGCCGACGACAGCAAACGCTGGGTGATCTACAACGGCGAGATCGAAGGCAGCCGGGTAAGCCCCGACTGGCACGGCTGGCTGCACCGGACGTGGGACGAACCGCCGTCCGACAAGCCGCTGGTCCACAAGCCGTGGGAGAAGGAGCATATCCCGAACCTCACCGGCACGATGGCGGCCTATGCGCCGCCCGGCTCGATCCGGCGGCCGGAACCCGCGCCGCGGACGGACTATGAGGCCTGGACCCCCGAGTGATGCGCGAGAACACGACAGAAGTCGTCACCGGCGGCGTCGTGCTCGTCCTGGCGGTCGCATTCCTGTTTTACATGTTGCAGGTCGCCGGCGTGTCCGGCCGGACCGGCGGAGGCTATCCGCTGGTCGCGACGTTCAGCTCTGCCGAGGGGGTGAGCGTCGGGTCGGACGTGCGGCTTGCGGGCGTGAAGGTCGGCACGGTCACGGGGCTTGAGCTGAACCCGGAAACCTACCTCGCCGACATGGAAATCCAGGTCGTCAACGGCATCGAGGTGCCCGACGATTCGTCGCTCGCCGTCTCGTCCGAAGGGTTGCTCGGCGGGAACTTCATGGAAATCATTCCCGGTGGCTCCTTCGAATTCTTCGAGCCGGGGGGGCAGTTCCTCGACACGCAGAGCTCGGTCAGCCTGATCACCCTGCTGCTGCGCTACGTCGGCGGAAGCGGCGAGGAATGAGCCGCGCGCTTGGCCTCTGCCTTGCGCTGGCGGCCAGCCCGGTCGCCGCGCAGCAGGTGAACTCTGCCGGCGGCGGCGTGCTGCGGGTGCTCGACAAGGTGTCGGGCACCGTGCGCGATCTCGAGATGACGAGCGGCGAGACGCAGGGCGCGGGACTGCTGGAAGTCACGCTCGAGGAGTGCCGTTATCCGGCGGGCAACCCGTCGGGGGATGCCTTCGCGCTGCTGACGATCAGCTACCAGGACGAGCAGGTCTTTCGTGGCTGGATGATTGCCTCCGCACCGGCGCTGAACGCGCTCGACCATCCGCGTTACGACGTCTGGGTCATGCGCTGTATGACGTCCTGAGCGGGCGGCACCTGTCCTTGCAGATCGAAGTTCGCGGACCGGCGCAGCGCGTCGGCGAGCTGATCGCGATACTCGGCGCGCGGGATCTCGATCGCGCCGAGGCTGGCGAGGTGCGGGGTGAGGAACTGGGTGTCGAACAGCTGAAAGTCCCCGACCCGAAGCCGGTCGACGAGATAGGCGAGGGCGATCTTGCTGGCGTCGGTGGCGCGGCTGAACATGCTTTCGCCGAAGAAGGCCGCGCCGAGCGAGACGCCGTAGACGCCGCCGATCAACTCTCCCTCGTTGGTCCAGACCTCGAGCGAGTGGGCGTGTCCACTATCGAACAGCGCTTCGTAGAGCTCGTAGATCGTGTCGTTGATCCAGGTTTCCTCGCGATCCGCGCAGCCCTGCACCACGGCGGGAAAGGCGGTGTCGGTGGTGACGCGGTAGTCCGCGCGGCGCATCCGACGGGCGAGTGAGCGGGAGACATGGAAGCGGGTGAGCGGAAACACCCCGCGGTAGCGCGGGTCGACCCAGAAGATCTCAGGGTCGCTGCGGCTCTCCGCCATGGGGAAGATCCCAGTGGCGTAGGCCGTCAGCAACATATCCGGGGTCAGAGTTGCCGGTTCGCCCTTCATTCCGCCGATGTCTGTCGATAGCTTCTGAAGCAATTCTGGCAGGGGCGGGGAGGAATATGAACGGCTTTTTCGATTTTCTGGCGGATATTCCGCCATACGAGGACAGCCCGACGGTGATCGACCGGCTGAACAAGCGGCACGAGATGTTTATCGCGCCATTCGCGGAAGAAATCGCAGGCGCGCGGGTGCTCGACCTCGCGGCTCATGACGGGCGGTGGAGCCATGCCTTCGCCGGGGCCGGCGCACGCGAAGTGACCGGGATTGAGGGCCGGCAGGAGCTGGTCGACCGTTACGCGCACTATCCGTCGCCTGAGCTGAAAGCCCATGTGTCGCTGCGCACCGGGGACATCTTCGACGGGATGGAGGATCTCGTGAAGGCGGGCGAGACGTTCGACGTCGTCGGCGTCCTCGGCATCTTCTATCACATCATGGATCACTTCCGGCTGCTGCGGCTCGCCTCGCTTCTGAAGCCCAAGCTGATCATCATCGATTCGGAGTTTTCGCTGCGTCCGGGGCCGCTGATCATGCTGTCGCGCGAGCGGACGGCCAAGGATCTGAACGCGATCGAGCAGGTCGAAGGGCAGGAGACGGCGGTGATCGGCATCCCGTCGCGCGCGGCGACCGAGGTGATGGCCGACGTTCTGGGCTATTCGTGCGAATGGCTCGACTGGGAGGGGCGGCGCGGTGCGGCTCGGAAGAACCTTGCCGACTATTACCGGCCGGAACGGAAGCGGCGCGGGACCTGCATCCTGCGGCCTCGGCGCGCCTGAGTGGCGAGGCCTGATCCAGCGGTGAGGCGCCTGCGGCGCCTCGCTGTTTGCCGGAGCCCGTGACGCGGTCCGCTCGATTCCTGCCGGCGTCGGGCGGGCGGCACTGGGCCGCCTGCCTCCGGCGGGAGGTATTTTCGGCCAGATGACGGGGTTACGGTGTCGCGTACCGTTCCTTCAGCCAGCTTTCGAGCCAGTGGATCGTGTAGTTCCCGGTCTGGATATCGGGCTCTGCCAGCAGGTCGTGGAAGAGCGGGATCGATGTATCAATACCGTCGACGATCAGCTCGCCCAAGGCGCGGGCAAGGCGGGCAAGCGCCTCGGGCCGATCGCGGCCGTGCACGATCAGCTTGCCGATCAGGCTGTCGTAGTAGGGCGGCACGACGTAGCCGTTGAACAGCGCGCTGTCCATGCGCACGCCAAGGCCGCCGGGCGCGTGGTACTGGCTGATCCGACCGGGGCGCGGTGCGAATTCCGGAATCTTCTCGGCGTTGATGCGCACTTCGATCGCGTGGCCGCTGATCTGCAGGTCCTCCTGCGTGAAGGAGAGCGGCAGGCCTTCGGCGACGCGGATCTGCTCGCGCACGAGGTCGACGCCGAAGACCGCTTCGGTCACCGGGTGTTCGACCTGGAGGCGGGTGTTCATCTCGATGAAGTAGAATTCACCCTTCTCGTAGAGGAATTCGATGGTGCCGGCGCCGGCGTAGTTGATGCGCGCGACGGCATCGGCGCAGACCTTGCCGATCTCGGCGCGCTCGGCCGGCGTGATGACGGGGCCGGGCGCTTCTTCGAGAACCTTCTGGTGGCGGCGCTGGAGCGAACAGTCCCGCTCGCCGAGGTGGACGGCGTTGCCCTTGCCGTCGCCAAAGACCTGGATCTCGATATGGCGCGGCGTCGTGAGGTACTTCTCGATATAGACTTCGTCGTTGCCGAAGGCGTTCTTGGCCTCGGAGCGGGCGGTCTGGAAGGCGCGCTCCATCTCCTCGGCGGTGTGGGCGACCTTCATGCCGCGCCCGCCGCCGCCGGCGGTGGCCTTGACGATGACGGGGTAGCCGATCTCCGCACCGAGCTTCTGCGCCGTCTCGAGGTCGGGCACGCCGCCCTCGGAGCCCGGCACGCAGGGCACGCCGAGCGCCTTCATGGTGTCCTTGGCCGTAATCTTGTCGCCCATGACGCGGATGTGCTCGGCCCGGGGGCCGATGAAGGTGAGGCCGTGATCCTCGACCACCTGCACGAAGCTCGCGTTCTCGGAGAGGAAGCCGTAGCCGGGGTGAATGGCCTGCGCGCCGGTCACTTCGCAGGCCGAGATGATGGCCGGGAAGGACAGGTAGCTTTGCGGCGAGGGCGGCGGGCCGATGCAGATCGCCTCGTCCGCCATGCGGACGTGCATCGCGTCGGCGTCCGCTGTGGAGTGGACGGCAACGGAAGCGATGCCCATCTCGCGGCAAGCGCGGATCACGCGGAGGGCGATTTCGCCGCGGTTCGCGATCAGGATCTTTTCGAACATCGCGATGGCCTTATTCGATGATGAGGAGCGGAGCGCCGTATTCCACCGGTGTCCCGTCCTCGACCAGCACGCGTTTCACCGTGCCGGAGCGGGGGGCGGGAATCTGGTTCATGGTCTTCATCGCTTCGATGATGACCACGGTGTCGCCTTCCTTGACTTCCTTGCCCACGGCAATGAAAGGCGCGGCGCCCGGTTCGGCCTGCAGGTAGATGGTGCCGACCATCGGGGAGGTCACGGCGCCCGGGTGGCTTGCCAGGTCTTCGGGCGATGTCGCCGGGGCCGGCGCGGCAGCGGCTGTCGGAGCGGCGGCGGGCGCCGGTGCGGCGGGGGCCGCTGCGGGGGCGGGCAGCGCGGCCATCTGGCGGCTGACCGTCACGTTGAGACTGTCGTTTTCCCCGTACTCGCGCTTGACCTGCAGTTCGGTGAGATCATTGGCCCGGAGAAGTTCGGCCAGTGCACGGATGAAATCCACGTCGCTGTCGTGGGGGGATTGGTCGCTCATACTTTCCTCGGGCCTCTGCCTGTGCATCCGGAGGCACGCCGAGGGGGGCGCGCCATGCGGACGCTTATACGCAAGGCCCCCAATAGGGGAAAGCGGTCACGGTTGCAAAGCCCCGCGTCATCAGACCGGCGGATCTTCGGGCGGCGTTGCGTTCTGCGCGGTGTCCTGCGGGGCCGGTGGCGGGGTGCGATCGGCCTCCGCGGCGTCCCGTGCGGCGACTTCGGCCTTGGCATCGGCGTCGGCCTTGAGCGCCGCTGCCGCGTCCGCGCGGGCGGCGGCGGCGCGCGCCCTGTCGCGTGCGGCCTGCCGGGCGGCGTCGTCCGGGAGCATCCGAATGCCCCACGGTTTCAACGTGCGCTCCACCGGTGCGAGACTGCCGACTGCATCGGGGGACAGGCCGAGGCGGGCGGAGATGGTCGCTGCACCCTGAGACGTCGACGCGGGCAGGGGCAGCGGAGTTTCGGGCGTTGGGTCGCGGGCAAGCGCCGTCGCGTCCGCGGTGGGGCGCTGGTCGGCGACGAGGACGGGCGCCGCGATGGCCGGGCGAAAGGTGACCTCCAATCTGACCTCCATCTGTGAAGGGTTACGGGGGCGTTGCTGTGGACAAAACTACAACGAGCGTTGGGCCCGAGTCGTTAATGCGCCCCCGAAATCTTCACAGATGGTGAACCCCCGGTCAGGATCAGATGGCGAGGTACTGGGCGCGCAACTTCTCGTCGTCGAGCACGTCCTGCGCGGAGCCGTCGTAGACCACCTTGCCGATGTCGAGGATCACCGCGCGGTCGGCGAGCTTGAGCGCGGCGACCGCGTTCTGCTCGACGATGACGGTGGTGATGCCCTGGTCGCGGATCAGCTCCAGAGTCTTGGCGATCTCCTGGACGATGACGGGGGCGAGCCCCTCGTAGGGTTCGTCAAGCAGCAGGACCTTGATGTCCCGGCAGAGCGCGCGGGCGATGGAGAGCATCTGCTGCTCGCCGCCGGACAGCGTCACGCCTTCCTGGCGCCGCCGCTCGGCGAGGCGGGGGAACAGCTCGTAGACGCGGTCGAGCGACCAGCCGACGGGTGGGGCGATCTGCGCGAGCTGCAGGTTCTCCTCGACCGTGAGGCCGGGGATGATGCGACGGTCCTCGGGCACCAGCGCGATGCCGGCGCGCGCGGCCTCGTGAGCGCGCATCTTGTGGAGCGGCTGGTGGTCGAGCCAGATCTCGCCATGCCGCAGCGCGGGATCGTCGAGCCGGGCGATGGTGCGCAGGGTCGAGGTCTTACCCGCGCCGTTGCGGCCGAGCAGGGCGAGGATCTCACCCTCGTGGATGTCGAAGCTGACACCCTGAACGATGTAGCTTTCGCCGTAATAGGCTTCGATGTCCCAGACGCTCAGGTACTTGGCGTGGGTCGCGGCCATGTTGCGGTGGCGGTCGTAGGTGCCTTCGGCACGCAGCGTTTCGACGTTGGTCATGGCAGCTCTCCTCAGACCTGTGCTTCGCCGAGATAGGCTTCGCGGACCTTCGGGTGGCCCTTGATGTTCTCCGGCGTCTCCTCGACCAGCGGCGACCCCTGGGCGAGCACGGTGATCCGCTCGGCCAGCGAGAAGACGACATGCATGTCGTGCTCGATGATGCACATGGTGATGTCGCGCTTCTGCTTGATCTCCTTGAGCAGGTCGATCGTGTTGTTGGTGTCGGCGCGGGCCATCCCCGCCGTCGGTTCGTCGAGCAGCAGCAGGCGCGGGTTCTGCACGAGGCACATCGCCATCTCGAGCCGCCGCTTGTCGCCGCGCGAGAGCGAGGAGGCGAGCATGTCGCGCTTCTCGGCCATGTTGACGTCTTCCAGCATCGTCTCCGCCTGCTGGCGCAGGTCGCGTTCGCGGCTGACGCTTTCGAGCGCGTGCATCCGGAACGCGCCGTCGCGCTTGGCGAAGCAGGGGATCATCATGTTCTCGATCACCGTGAGATCGGCGAAGATCTCGGGCGTCTGGAACACGCGGGAGATGCCCATCTGGTTGATCTCGTAGGGTTTGCGCCCCAGCACCGACTGGCCGTCGAACATGACCGAGCCGCTGTCGGGGATCAGCTTGCCGACGAGGCAGTTGAGCAGGGTCGACTTGCCGGCGCCGTTCGGGCCGATGATTGCGTGGACTGTGTTCTCCTTCACGGAGAGGTTCACGTCGCCGAGCGCCTGCAGGCCGCCGAAGCGCTTGTTCACGCCTTTGACTTCAAGGATTCCCATGTCTCAGCTCCTCATTCGGCGGGTGTCTTGGAGGCATCGGCGGCGCGGCCTTCCCGCGACCGGCGGCGGCTGAAGAGCCGGCCGATCCGCTGGCCGCCCTCGACGAGGCCACCGGGCAGGAAGATGACGACGAGCATGAAGAGGATGCCGAGCGTCAGGTGCCAGCCCTGGCCAACGAAGGGGTGGATCACCGCGATCAGCCCATTCTCGAGCCAGTCGGGCAGGGCGGCGAACCAGCCGTGCAGGACCCCGTCGTTGATCTTGGAGAAGATGTTCTCGAAGTACTTGATGAAGCCCGCACCGAGCACCGGGCCGATCAGGGTGCCCGCGCCGCCGAGGATGGTCATCAGCACGACTTCGCCCGAGGCGGTCCACTGCATCCGCTCCGCCCCGGCGAGCGGGTCCATGCAGGCCATCAGGCCACCGGCGAGGCCGGCGTACATGCCCGAGATCACGAAGGCGGCGAGCGTGTAGGGCCGCGAGTTCAGACCGGTGTAGTTCATCCGGTTCTGGTTCGATTTCACGGCCCGCAGCATCATCCCGAAGGGCGAGCGGAAGATGCGGATCGCGAGGTAGAAGGCGACGATCATCACGACGGCACAGAGGTAGTAGCCGGCGTTGAAGTTGAAGGTCCAGAAGCTCTCCCCGAAGGCGCCGGGCAGGATCTGGGCGCTGCAGGTGGCGCCGTCGGTCGAGGCGGTGCCGCCGACCTTGAGCATGCAGCTCTCGCGCATCTCCAGCCCGAAGAGGTTGGTCGCCCCGGACGCGTTCGCACCGGCCAGGACCTGCGGATCGCTGGAATAGACCTGAAGCCCCGTCTCACCGTTGGTGAGGTTCACGAAGTTCGGGTTGCCGAGCACCGAGTAGGCCAGCGCGAAGGACATCTGCGCGAAGGCGAGCGTCAGGATCGAGAAGTAGATGCCCGAGCGCCGCAGCGAGATGTAGCCGATCAGCACCGAGAAGGCGCCGGCGACGACCACCGACAGGACGATCGCGGGCAGGACGTTGAAGCTGAGCAGCTTGAACATCCAGACCGCCGCGTAAGAGCCGACGCCGAGGAAGGCGGCGTGCCCGAAGGAGAGGTAGCCCGTCAGGCCGAACAGGATGTTGAAGCCGATCGCGAAGATGCCGAAGATCACGAAGCGCTGCATCAGGTCCGGGTAGCCGGCGTTGAACTGTGCGAGTCCCGAGGTCGCCGGGAACGGGTTGAGCAGGATCGGCGCGCAGATCGTCATGATGACGACGATCAACAGCATGACGCTGTCCTTCTTGCCAAGTCCGAGCATGGCTTATTCCTCCATCACGCCGCGGCGGCCGAGCAGGCCCCGGGGACGGGTGAGCAGAATGGCGATGGCGACGAGGTAGATGATGATCTGGTCGATGCCGGGGATGATGTCCTTGATCCAGTTCATGGAGGCGAAGGACTGCAGGATGCCGAGCAGGAAGCCCGCCAGCACCGCTCCGGGCAGCGAGCCCATGCCGCCGACGACCACCACGACGAAGCTCAGGACGAGGAAGTCCATTCCCATGTGGTAGTTCGGCGAGTTGATCGGCGTGTACATCACCCCCGCGAGCCCCGCGACGGCGGCCGCGATGCCGAACATCAGCGTGAAGCGCTTGTCGATGTCGATGCCGAGCAGGCCCACCGTCTCGCGGTCCGCCATGCCGGCGCGGACGACCATGCCGAAGGTGGTGAACTGCAGGAAGGCGAAGACGCCGGCGATGATGAAGGCCGAGAAGAAGAAGTAGACCAGCCGCCAGTAGGGATAGATGATCGTGTTGGGGTCGAAGCCGAGCCAGATACCGAAGTCCAGGCTGCCGCGGAACACGTCCGGCGCGGGTGTCGGGATCGGGTTGGCGCCGTAGATTTCCTTGATGATCTCCTGAAGCACGATGGCGAGGCCGAAGGTCACGAGGATCTGGTCGGCGTGGGGGCGCTTGTAGAAGTGCTTGATGAGGCCCCGCTCCATCACGAAGCCGACGAGCAGCATCACGGGAATGGCCAGCAGGATGGCGATCGGCACGGCCCAGTCGATGATCGTGTTGCCGAGCGACTCGCCGAACCAGGTGGTCACGTAGGGCACGTCGACCTCGAGCGGGTTGCCGAGGAAATCGGTCCGGCTGTTGTCCACGGTGGTGTAGGACAGCGACAGCAGCTTGCTCATCGTCACCGCGCAAAAGGCGCCGATCATGAAGAGCGCGCCGTGCGCGAAGTTGACGACACCGAGGGTGCCGAAGATCAGCGTCAGCCCGAGCGCGATCAGCGCGTAGGCCGAGCCCTTGTCGAGACCGTTCAGGAATTGGAGGATGATGGCGTCCATGTCCCCGCCTTCGTGGATGGAGTTCCGGATGGTGTAGGATGGGGGCGGACCCCCATCCTACGGTCGGGCATCAGGCGCCCGGGTTGCACTCGCCCAGTTCGCCGCCGGCGAACATCGGGTGGTCCTGCTCGTAGGTCACCTGGTCGACCGGGGTCGCCTCGACGATCTCGACGAGGTCGAACTCGTTCTCTGGGTTCTCCTTGCCGCGCACGACGATGACGTCCTTGAAGCACTGGTGATCGTCCGCCCGGTAGAGCGTCGGGCCGTTGCCCATGCCGTCGAACTCGAACCCTTCGAGGGCTTCCACCACCGCACAGGGGTTAAAGGAGTTCGCCCGCGTCACCGCGTCGGCATAGAGCAGCGTCTGCACGTAGCAGGTGTGCGCGGCCTGGCTCGGCGGGAAGCCGTACTTCTCACCGAAGGACTGCACGAAGGCGTTGGTGCCGGCGTAGCGGTCGCCGAGCTCGTTCTCGAGCTTCCAGTCCCAGTTCTGGGAGCCGGGGATGCCCTTGATGTTCTCGCCCGCACCACGGGCCATCAGCTCGGAGTAGAGCGGCACGACGATCTCGAACTGCTTGCCGTTCGCCTGCGCTTCGCGGAGGCCGAACTGCACGGCGTTGGTGAGCGAGTTCACCATGTTGCCGCCGTAGTGGTTCAGGATCAGCACGTCGGCGCCCGAGTTCAGGACCGGCGCGATGTAGGACGAGAAGTCGGTCTCGGCCAGCGGCGTACGGACGTCGTTCACCGTCTCCCATCCGATTGCCTCGGTCGCGGCGGCGATCGATTCCTGCTGCGTCCAGCCCCAGGTGTAGTCGGCGGTCAGGTGGTAGGCCTTGCGGTCGTTGCCGTAGAGGCTTTCCAGGACCGGTGCCATCGCGGCGGCGGACATGTAGGCGTTGAAGAAGTGGCGGAAGCCGTTGGCCTTGCGGTCCTTGCCCGTCGTGTCGTTCGAGTGCGTCAGGCCGGCCATGAAGATCACGCCCGCTTCCTGGCAGAGACCCTGCACGGCGACCGCGACGCCCGACGAGGAGCCGCCGGAGATCATGATCGCGCCGTCCTTCTCGATCATCGAGCGGGCGGAGGCGCGGGCGGCGTCCGACTTGGTCTGCGTGTCGCCGGTGACGTAGTTCACGCGGCGGCCCAGGATCCCGGTGCCGTCGAGGACCTTGGACGAGAAGGTGTTAAGCATCCCGCCGTCGCCTTCGCCGTTCAGGTGTTCGACCGCGAGTTCGAACGCGCGCAGCTCGTCCGCGCCTTCATCGGCATAGGGGCCGGTCTGGGGCACGTTGAAGCCGAGGGTGACTTCGCTGTCGCCGGGGGCGTTCAGGAAGCTTTCTTGTGCCCGCAGATACGTCGGCAGGGCCAGGCCCATGCCGGCCACCGAGCCGGTCCTGAGTAGCCCGCGGCGGGTAAAATTGGATTTCGACATGGATATCCTCCCTGTTTTGGTCCGGCGCGTTTCTCCTCAGAACGCGGTCCGGCGCGCTTTTCAGCGTGGACGGAGTATCGGGCGTCGGCGGAAAAATGATCAACAAGTGCCCGGTAGGCCCAATTTTTTCTGTAAATCTCTACACAGTGATGCGTTAATATTTGTAAAAGCGTTTTCTTGCTCATGCAGCAAAGCGACGGGAAAGGAGCCAGACATGCCGCAACGCCAGCTGACCGGCAGCCGCATCCGGTCGCGTCGGCTCGACCTCGGTCTGAGGCAGTCGGACCTTGCCCGCCTGGCCGGAATTTCCCCGTCCTATCTCAACCTTATCGAGCATAACCGCCGCCGGATCGCGGGGCGGTTGCTGAACGAGATCGCCCGCGCGCTGGAGGTGGAGACGGCCGCGCTGAGCGAAGGTGCCGAGGGCGAATTGGTCGAAAAGCTGCGCCGCGCCGCGGCACGTCCGGACCTTCGCGGGCGGCTCCGCGACCTTCCGGAGGACCATCGGGCAGAGGATTTCGCCGGTCGCTACCCGGGCTGGGCGGCGCTGGTCGGGGCGCAGGAGGACCGGATCTCCGCGCTCGAGGGGCGCGTTCGGGTGCTGTCGGACCGCCTCGCGCACGATCCGCAGCTCGCCGCATCGCTCCATGAGGTGATTTCCGCCGTCACCTCGATTCGCTCCACGTCGTCCATTCTCGTCGGGGGTGAGGAGGTCGACGCCGACTGGCAGAACCGTTTCCACCGCAACATCAACGACGACGCTCTGCGGCTGGCCGAGAGCAGCACGACGCTGGTGCGTTACCTCGACAATGCCGACAGCGGGCAGGCGGCGCCCTTGTCCGCCGGGGAAGAGGTGGAGCTGTTCTTCGGTCATGCGGGTGGCCGGTTCGAGGCGATCGAGGCGGAGGGCGCGGCAGCCATTCCGGCACTGCTCGACGCGTCGGAGGAGTTGACCTCGACCGATGCACGGGACGGCGCGACGCGGCGGCTGCTGCGCTACGCGGCCGATGCGGCGGCGCTGCCGCTGGAGGGCTTCGCGACGCTCGCGCGGGCGCGAAACTACGATCCCGTCCGGCTCGTCGCGGAGACCGGCGCGCCGTTCGACCGGGTGCTGCGTCGGCTCGCCAGCCTCCCGGCGGAGGAGGGGCATCCGCGCACCGGCCTCGCCATCTGCGACAGCGCGGGCGGGTTGCTGACCATGCAGCCGTTCGGGCAGGTGGCCTTTCCCACGACGAGCGCGGCCTGTCCGCTCTGGCCGATCTTCGCGGCGCTGTCGCGGCCCGGCCAGCCGCTGCGCGAGACGGTGGAGCTTCCGGCGCCCCGACAGCGTCGGCTCGTTGCGCACGCGATCGCGGTGCCGCTCGGCGCGCCGAGCTACGACCGGCCTTTCGGCCACGAGGCGACGATGCTCATCATGGCGGCCGACACGACGGAGGACACGCCCGCCCGGCCGGTCGGGCTGACCTGCCGAACCTGTCCGCGCGAGGCCTGCCCGGCCCGGCGCGAGCCCTCGATCCTCGGCGGTGCGCCCGCGTAAGTCGCTTTTGACATCCCGCACGGGCACCCCGATACTGCACCGACGACCGGACCCCGTGGGGAGGAGAGGGGAATGGGTAAGCGAGTTCTCGTGATCGAGGACGAACCCAACATCATTGAAGCGATCAGCTTCGTCCTGTCTCGGGACGGATGGACGGTGCACACCCATTCGGACGGGGAGACGGCGCTCGACCGGCTGCTGTCCTATCCGCCCGACGTGGTGATCCTCGACGTGATGCTGCCGGGCCGCAGCGGCTACGACATCCTGCAGGACATCCGCCGGACGGAGGCGCTCGCCCACCTGCCGGTGCTGATGCTGACCGCCCGTGGCCAGCTGAAGGACCGGGAGCTTGCGGAGCGGCTGGGCGTCGACCGGTTCCTGACCAAGCCCTTCTCGAACGCCGAAGTGCTGGAGCAGGTGCGAGAGCTGGCTGGGGCATGACCGGGCCGCCTCGGACGTCGACGTTCCTCGCCCGCGCGTCCTACCGGCGGCGGCGGATGCGGGACGCATCGCGGATGCTGCCGATCTTCGGCACCGTCCTTGTGCTGGTGCCGCTGCTTCTGGCGGTCGGCGAGGGCGCGAAGACGAGCGCCGTTCTGATCTATCTCTTCGTGCTCTGGACCGTGCTGGTCGTCGTGGCCGCCCTTCTGTCGCGTATCCGCGAGGACGAGACGGATCCCCCCGGCCGAGACGGTCCACCGCCGCCGGCGGCGGAGACAGGGGGCGGCTGATGGTGTCGTTCAATCTCCTGATCGCGGTCGCGCTGAGCTACGTCGCCTTCCTGTTCCTGATCGCCTTCGTCGCGGAGAACCGCGCCGCGCAGGGGCAGGACGCGTGGATGCGGTCGTCGACCATCTACACGCTGTCTCTGTCGATCTATTGCACCGCCTGGACCTTCTACGGCGCGGTCGGCTACGCGGCGCGGTCGGGGCTGGAATACCTGACGATCTACCTTGGCCCGACGCTGGTGATGGTCGGTTGGTGGTGGATCCTGCGCAAGCTGGTGCGGATCGGACGGTCGCAGAGGATCACCTCGATCGCCGACCTCGTGTCGTCCCGCTTCGGCAAGTCCGGCGCGCTGGGCGTGCTGGTGACGCTGATCGCCGTGGTCGGCACCGGCCCCTACATCGCGCTGCAGCTTCAGTCGGTCACCCAGTCCTTTGCCGTCTTCGCCGAGGCCGCCGGCCGGCCCTGGGGCGAGGCGGGGGTCGACGCGGCGGCGCTCTGGGTGGCGTCGGGGCTGGCGGTCTTCACCATCCTGTTCGGCACCCGCAACCTGAACGCAAACGAGCGGCACCACGGCATCGTCATCGCCATCGCGGTCGAGGCCGTGGTGAAGCTCTGCGCGCTGCTCGCCGTGGGCATCTTCGTCGTGTGGGGGCTGGCCGGTGGGGTGGGGCGCACGCTCGACCTGATCGACGCCTCGCGCCTCGCGGCGTGGGAGCCGTCGGGCGGTCGCTGGGCAGCGCTGACCTTCGTTGCGGGGGCCGCGATCATCTGCCTGCCCCGGATGTTCCAGGTGCTGGTGGTCGAGAACGCCGACGAGCGGCACCTCGCCACGGCCAGCTGGGCGTTCCCGTTCTACCTGATGCTGATGAGCCTCTTCGTCGTGCCGATCGCGGTCGTCGGGCTCGACCGGATGCCGGCGGGCGCGAACCCCGACTTGTTCGTGTTGACCCTGCCGCTGAGCGAAGGACGCAACGGGCTGGCCATCTTCGCCTTCCTCGGCGGGCTGTCGTCGGCGACCTCAATGGTGATCGTGGCGACCATCGCTATCGCGACGATGGTGTCGAACCATATCGTGGTGCCGGTCTGGCTGGCGATGCGCAGCGACGGCGCGGTGGTGTCGGGCGACGTGCGCGCAGTGGTCGTCATGGCGCGGCGGCTGTCGATCATCGGCGTGCTCGCCTTCGGCTATGGCTACTACCGGATGTCGGGCGGCGGCGCGGCGCTGGCGGCGATCGGCATCATCTCCTTCACCGGTGTGGTGCAAATCCTGCCCGCGCTGCTCGGCGGCATCTTCTGGCGCGGGGCGACTCGGTGGGGCGCGGCGGCCGGGCTCGTCACCGGGTTCGTGATCTGGGCCTGGTGCCTGTTCCTGCCGAGCTTCGGCGACGGGGCTGTCATCCCGGCGTCCGTGATGGAAGAGGGCCCCTTCGGCATCGGCATCCTGCGCCCCTACGCGCTGATGTCGATCGAGGGGCTGGACCCAGTCGTCCACGCCGTCTTCTGGTCAATGCTGCTGAACACGCTCACCTTCTTCGTCGCGTCGGTCGTCACCTTCCCAACCCCGGTTGAGCGGCTGCAGGGCGCGCAGATCGTCAACGTCTTCGAACATTCGACCAGCCCGCGCACCTGGTCCCGGCAGGGGGCGGGGGCCGAGGATCTGCTCATCATGTCGCAGCGCATCATCGGTGCGTCAGAGGCGCAGGCGCTGTTCCAGGCAGAGGCGAAGCGGCAGGGCAAGGGCGGCTACCTGCCCGACGTCACGCCCGATTTTGTGGAGTTCCTGGAACGCGAGCTCGCCGCCTCCGTCGGCGCGGCGACGGCGCACGCGATGGTCGGCCAGATCACCGAGGGGTCCTCCGTCTCGGTGGAGGATTTGATCGCGGTGGCCGACGAAGCGGCGCAGATCCTCGAATATTCCAACCGGCTCGAGGCGAAGTCCCGCGAGCAGGAGCGCACGGCCCGCGCCTTGCGCGAGGCGAACGCCAAGCTCACCGCGCTGTCGATCCAGAAGGATGCGTTCCTCAGCCAGATCAGCCACGAGTTGCGCACGCCGATGACCTCGATCCGGTCCTTCTCCGAGATCCTGCGCGATGGCGGCATCGGCGAGGCGGACCAGAGCCGCCATGCCGACATCATCCACCAGGAGGCGATCCGGCTGACGCGGCTGCTCGACGATCTGCTCGACCTGTCGGTGCTGGAAAACGGACAGGTGTCTCTCAGCCGGCAGGACGTGCTGCTGTCGGACCTGCTCGACCGGGCCATCGCCTCGTCCGGGGTAAAGAAGGAGATGGTGATCCTGCGCGACCGGGAGGCGGAATCGATCCGGCTGACGACCGATCCCGACCGGCTGGCGCAGGTCTTCATCAACCTCGTGTCGAACGCGCGGAAATATTGCCTCGCAGCGGAGCCCCGGCTGTCGATCCGGGTGAGCCGTGTGGCGGGGTCCACCGTGGTCGATTTCGTCGACAACGGCAGCGGCATCCCGGCAGAGCATCAGGAGATGATCTTTGAGAAATTTTCGCGGCTTACGGATCACGGCAAGGCCGGGGGTGCAGGGCTTGGCCTCGCCATCTGCCGCGAGATCATGGGGCGGCTCGGCGGGGCGATCGCCTATCAGCCGGGGCAGGGCGGCGCGGCGTTCCGCGTGACGTTGCCCGAGCGCGAGGCGCTCGCGGCCGAGTGACATTAGCGGGTTGGTAATCGCGCGGCTGTTAACCTGCCGTTGGACAACCCTGGATTAAGACGCGAGGCATGAGCGTTCAGCAGGACAGACCGATGCTCGCCCGCCTTGCGCGGGTCGGGGCGGCGCCGCCGGAGGGTGTCGTCACGCCTGCCCGCGCGCTGCGGCTGGCCTTCGCCCGCGCGGCAGAGGCGGTCGCCGGCGTGAAGCTGGCCGTCACCTCCGTCACGGAAGACACCACCGTTCTCGACGGGCTGGTCGCGATGCTGGGGCAGGGGGACCTGTTGCTGCCGCTTCACGGTGCCTCGGGGGTCGAAGGGGTTGCCGCCATCGACCCTGAACTGCGCAGCGCCATCGTCGAAAGCCAGACCACCGGTTTCCTGTCGACCGCCCCGGCGCCGGAACGGCCCGTGTCCATCGCCGATGCCGCGCTCGCCCGGCCGGTGATCGACGCCTTCATGGTCGAAGCGGTGATCTCGGCCGCGCCGACGAGCCTGGCCGGCTGGACAACGGGCCTGCGGGCCGGGGCGCGGCTCGACGGGCCGCGCGGGGCGGGCCTCACGCTGGACGAAGCTGGTTACAGGGTGGTGCGACTGACCGTCGATCTCGGCGTTGCCGACCGTCAGGGGCAGGTGCTGTTCGCCCTCCCGGCGGAGCGGGGGCGTGTTGCGGCGAAGGAAGCGTCCGGCGACTGGGGCACGCGGCTCGAGGGGGCAGTGCGGGCCGCGCCGGCGGTGCTGACCGCGGTTCTGCACCGGTTCGACATGACCGTTTCGCGGGCCGGATCGCTTGAAGTGGGGGAGGTTCTGCCGCTCGACGGGGTGTCCGTCACCTCCGTCCGGCTGGAAGGGCCGGGGCAGGTGGTCGCGGCCTTCGGGCGGTTGGGCCAGTCCGGCGGGCTGAAAGCCGTCCGGATCGAACCGCCGCCGCCGCCGACCTTGTCGGACGGTTCGCCGCGATCGTCGGTCGCGGCACTTGAGGCACTGCCGGACACGCCGGAAGGGGTGCCGGACCTCGCCGATCCCGTCGTGGACCTGCCGGGGTTTGCTGAACCGGAGGATGCTACAGCGTCCGATGCTGACGCGATGGACTTCGCCGCCGCAATGGACTGGAACGCCGAGGGCGCGGACTGACCTATTCGGTCAGCGAGTCGAGCTGCGGGCGGATGCGGTTCAAGTCATACCCCTGCGCGTCCGCCGTCGCGACGATCTGGTCGGGCGTCATGGACCTCGTCTTGGCCTGCGCGAGTCCCCAGAGGATCGTGCAGCGGTTGCCGGTCGCGCAATAGGCGAAGACCTTGCCCGCATCCTTCTCCATCGCGTCGAGTTGCCCGTCGACGAGGTCGAAGCTGAACGCCTGATGCGAAAACGGGTTCTCGAGGAAGGTGAGGCCCGCCGCCTCTGCCGCCTCGCGCACGTCGACGGCGCGCGCGTTCTCGGGTGCTTCGACGTCGGGGCGGTTGCAGATGATCGTGGTGAACCCGTCCGCCTTCAGGGTGGCGACGTCCTGCGGTTCAATCTGGCCGCTGACGGCGTAGGTGTCGGTGATGTACCGGTATTGCATTGGGGAACCTCCGCTTCTGTTTCGGTGTTAGGCCGGATCGCGAAGTGCGTCCAGCCTGACCCGGTCCGTGTTTGTCTGATCTTCGCCTATTGCCTCTCGCGCGTCTTCATGTGCTGAATCGACGCCGGTGAAATGTGCAGGATTTCGGTCCTGTGGGGCATGGCTCAACCCGGGGGGATCAGTTTGACGCCGGTTAAGTTCCGGATTCGTGACGATATTGCGATTGTCACCATGGCCAGCCCGCCGAGCAACGGGCTGACGCCCGAGATGCGGGCAGCTCTTGCCGCACGGCTCGAGGGGCTCGACCATTTTCCGGAGGTCCGCGCGGTGATCCTGTTGTCCGAGGGCGAGCACTTCTCGCTCGGACAGGATGTGCGCGAGGTCGGCGAGCACGAGCAATCCCCGAGTCCGGCCGAGCTCTGCAACCTCGTCGAGGGGCTGCATGTGCCGGTGATCGCCGCGATTCAGGGCCTCGCGCTTGGCGCAGGGGCGGAACTGGCGCTGGCCGCCCATTTCCGGGTGATGGAGCCGGACGCCCGAATCGGCCTCCCGCAGGTGACGATGGGGCTGGTCCCCGGGGCAGGGGCCACGCAACGGCTGCCGCGACTGATCGGGGCGGACCCCGCACTGCGGATGATGCTGACGGGCAAACCCGTGACCGCCAGCGCCGCGCGGGAGATCGGCCTCGCCAACGGAGTCGTCGTCGGCCACCTCGCGACGGGGGCGATGACGCAGGTGAAAGCGCTGCTCGAGAAGAAGACGCCGTGGCCGCGCACGCTCGCCCGACGCGACGGGCTGGAAGACGGCGCCGCTTTCATGCGCGCCATCGTGCAGCGGCGGCGCCAGACTGACGGCAGCAAGATGACCGCACCGGGCCAGATCGTCGATTGCGTCGAAGCGGCGCTCCTGCTGCCGGGACAGGCCGGTCTCGCGTTCGAGGCGTCCGCACGTCTGTCCAGCCTGCGCGACCCGCAATCCCGTGCGCTGCGCGGTCTCTATATGGCGGAACGGCGCATCGCCTCGCGCCTGCTGTCGAGCGCCGAGGGACGGCGGACGGTTGCGGAGCCGGACGGCCTCGACGTCGTTTCACGATTGCGGCACGCGCTTGGCCTCGCGATCCGGACCCTGCGCGAGATGGGAGAGAGCGCGGAGGCGGTGGACGCCGCCATGGCCTCGATCGGCTTCGCTGAGCTGCCGTTCGGAACGGGTGCGCAGGCAACCGGCGCGAAGCCGGAGGTCGTCCGCCGGATCGTCGCGGCACTGATGGCGGAGGGGTCGCGGCAGGTCGAATCCCGCAAGGTCGATCGGGCGTCCGATATCGACGTCCTGTCCGTTTACGGACTGGCGTTTCCGAAATGGCGTGGCGGGCCGATGCGGATGGCGCAGGAGCTGGGTCTGCTCAAGCTGCAACGCGAGATGTCGGGCTGGGCCGAGGACAGCTCCATCTGGGCGCCGACCCGTCTGCTGGGGGAGGCGATCAAGTTCGCCGGTGGCTTCGACCAGGTGGTCGTGCTGAGCGCGTGATGCGCGACGCGCGGGGGATTACCCCGCGCTCGCCGATTCTTTCTTCTCGTCAGCGTAGATCATCAGCGGCGTGGCGTCGGGGCCGACGGCCTCTTCGTTCACGACCACTTCGTTGACGCTGTCCATGCCGGGCAGGTCGAACATCGTGTCGAGGAGGATGTCCTCCATGATCGACCGCAGGCCACGTGCGCCGGTCTTCCGTTCGATCGCGCGCTTGGCGATGGCCGAGAGCGCGTCGTCGGTGAAGGTCAGCTTCGTATCCTCGAGCTCGAACAGGCGCTGGTACTGCTTGACCAGGGCGTTCTTCGGCGCGGTGAGGATGGTCACGAGGGCCTCTTCGTCGAGGTCCTCGAGCGTGGCGATGACCGGCAGACGGCCGACGAATTCCGGGATCAGGCCGAATTTCAGCAGGTCCTCGGGTTCGAGATCGCTGAAGATCTGGCCGACGCCGCGCTCGTCCACGTCACGGACATCGGCACCGAAGCCCATGCCGGACCCTTTGCCACGCTGGCTGATGATCTTGTCGAGGCCGGCGAAGGCGCCGCCGCAGATGAACAGGATGTTCGTCGTGTCGACCTGCAGGAATTCCTGTTGCGGATGCTTGCGCCCGCCCTGCGGCGGCACGGAGGCGACGGTGCCTTCCATGATCTTCAGCAGGGCCTGCTGCACCCCTTCGCCCGACACGTCGCGGGTTATGGAGGGGTTGTCCGACTTGCGGGTTATCTTGTCGACCTCGTCGATATAGACGATGCCGCGCTGCGCCCGCTCGACGTTGTATTCCGACGCCTGAAGGAGCTTGAGGATGATGTTCTCCACATCCTCGCCGACATAGCCGGCTTCCGTCAGGGTGGTGGCGTCTGCCATCGTGAAGGGCACGTCGAGGATGCGGGCGAGCGTCTGCGCAAGCAGCGTCTTGCCGCAGCCCGTGGGGCCGATCAGCAGGATGTTCGACTTCGCCAGTTCGATGTCGGTTTTCCCGGCATGGTTCAGGCGTTTGTAGTGGTTGTGGACGGCGACCGAGAGCACGCGCTTGGCGTGGAGCTGGCCGATGACGTAATCGTCGAGAACCTCGCAAATCTCACGCGGGGTGGGCACGCCATCGGAGGACTTGAGCCCGGAGCTCTTGGTTTCCTCGCGGATGATGTCCATGCAGAGTTCGACGCACTCGTCGCAGATGAACACGGTCGGCCCGGCGATAAGCTTGCGGACCTCGTGCTGCGACTTGCCGCAGAAACTGCAATACAGGGTGTTCTTGCTGTCGTTGCCTGACGCGTTGGCCATCTCGAAAATCCCTTGACGGTTTCCCGTTCGTCTGCCCTTCCCGCCACCCTATGGCAGCGGGAAGGACGCTACAACGCGAAAGTCGTCTCGCATTTGTTACGTGTCGCCGCCCGTCTCCGAGCCGCGCTGTTCGAAGATCTCGTCGATCAGGCCCCAGTCCTTGGCCTCCTCGGGCGACATGAAGTTGTCCCGCTCGAGCGCGGCCTCGACCTTCTTCAGGGTCTGGCCGGTGTGCTTGACGTAGATCTCGTTGAGGCGCCGCTTGAGCTTCAGCGTCTCCTCGGCGTGGATCATGATGTCGGTCGCCTGGCCCTGGTAGCCGCCGGAGGGCTGGTGGACCATGATGCGGCTGTTGGGCAGCGACAGGCGCATGCCCGGCGCGCCACCGGCGAGCAGGAGCGAACCCATCGAGGCCGCCTGGCCGATCACCAGGGTGGAGACCGCGGGTTTGATGTACTGCATCGTGTCGTAGATCGAGAGACCGGATGTCACCACGCCGCCGGGGCTGTTGATGTACATCGAAATCTCTTTCTTCGGGTTCTCCGCCTCGAGGTGGATCAGCTGCGCCACGATGAGCGAGGCCATGCCGTCGTGGACGGGGCCGTTCAGGAAGATGATCCGCTCCTTCAGAAGGCGGGAGAAAATGTCGTAGGCCCTCTCACCGCGGCTCGTCTGTTCGACGACCATGGGGACGAGGTTCATGTATGTTTCCAGGGGATCGTGCATCGCGTGGGCCTGCCTCTTGATGGGTGCGGTCTTTCTACTGCGGAAAACCTTCACGGAGTCTTAGTGGTGCCGTGACGGGGCTTCAAGGCGATGGCGCAACACAAAGGCGCCTTGACTCGAATCGTAAGCCATGACTTACCGTAAGTCGTGGCTGACCAACCTTCAACCCCCGCCGCCCCTCACGTCATCGAGGCGCTGGCCGATCCGACCCGCCGCGCCATCGTCGAGGCGCTCCGCGCGGGGCCTCAGCCTGTCTGCGTGATCGCCGGCGGATTGCCGGTGTCGCGACCGGCGGTGTCGCAACATCTGAAGGTTCTGACCGATGCGGGCCTCGCCCGTGTCACGCCGCGGGGCAACCGGCGATATTACGAACTCGCCCCCGAGGGGGTCGACAGTCTGCGCCGCTACCTCGATCAGCTCTGGGACGACGCGCTCGCCGCGTTTGCCCGGGCGGCGCACCGGAAATCGAAGGAATGACGATGGACCCGATCAAGAAGAGCCTCACCGTGCCGCTGACCCCGGCGGAGAGCTTCCGCCTGTTCACGGAGGGTATGGGCGAGTGGTGGCCGTCCGAGACGCACTCGCTATCGGCAGCGACGGGCGATCTGCCCGCCCGGATCGAGGTCGAGCCGCGCGTCGGCGGGCAGGTCCTCGAGACGCTGCAGGACGGACGCGTGATGCCCTGGGGCCGTGTGACCCGCTGGGACGAGGGACGCGCCTTCGGCGTCGACTGGCACGTCGGCCGCGACGAGGAGGAGGCGACGGACCTGCTGGTCGTCTTCTCGCCGGTCGAGGCGGGCACCCGGGTCGAGCTGACGCACGGCGGTTTCGACCGGTTGGGCGAGGCCGCGACCGCGCTGCAGGGCAATTACGAGACCGGCTGGGACCACGTCCTCGCCCGATGCTACGCCGGGCATTGCAAAATGCGGGTCACGGCCTGATCCGGCGGAGCGCGCTGGTGCGCGCACCGTATGAGCCTGCCCGTGCCGGGCAGGCGGGTCAGGGGGCTGTCTGCCCCTCCGGGCCTGCGGCCCATTCACCCCCGAGAGGTATTTATCGCCAGATGACAGGCAGGAGCGGCGTTAAGGTTAACGCGGGCCCGCTCTCTCATCTGGCCCCAAATACCTCCCGCCGGAGGCTCCGACGGTCGGGTCAGACCAGGCTCAGCCAAGCCGGGCGCAGAAGTCGGCAATCCGGTCGCAGGCTTCGACCAGCGTCTCATCCGCGAGCGCGTAGCTGATACGGAACGCCGGCGAGAGGCCGAAAGCCGCACCGAAGACCACTGCCACGCCGGCCTCGTCCAGCAGGGCCATCGCGAAGTCCTCGTCCGTCTCGATCGACTTGCCGCCAGCGCTCGTCTTGCCGATCAGGCCCTTGATCGAGGGATAGACATAGAAGGCGCCCTCGGGCTTCGGGCAGTCTATGCCCTCGATGGCGTTCAGCTTTTCCACCACGATATCGCGGCGGCGCACGAAGGCGGCGTTGCGGGGGGCGAGGAAGTCGTGCTCCCCCTCCAGCGCGGCGAGCGCGGCCCACTGGCTGATCGAGCTGGGGTTCGAGGTCGATTGCGACTGAACCTTGCGCATCGCGCCGATCAGCTGTTCCGGCCCCGCCGCGTAGCCGATCCGCCAGCCGGTCATGGAATAGGCCTTGGATACGCCGTTTACCGTGAGGGTGCGATCGAAGAGGCCCGGCTCGACCTCGGCCGGGGTCGTAAAGGTGAAACCGTCGTAGACGAGGTGCTCGTAGATGTCGTCGCTCAGCACCCAGACATGGGGGTGGCGCATCAGGACATCGGTCAGCGCCTTCAGCTCGGCCCGGCTGTAGGCGGCACCGGTCGGGTTGGACGGCGAGTTCAGGATCACCCACTTGGTCTTCTCGGTAATCGCGGCCTCGAGCTGGTCGGCCGTCATCTTGAAACCGGCCTCGAGCGGGCATTCGACGATCTTCGGCGTCCCGCCGGCGAGCAACACCATATCGGGGTACGAGACCCAGTAGGGCGCGGGGATGACCACTTCGTCGCCTGGGTTCAGCGTAGCCATCATGGCGTTGTAGAGCACCTGCTTGCCGCCGGTGCCGACGGTGACCTGCGACGGTTTGTAGTTCAGTGAATTGTCCCGCGCGAACTTCGCGCAGATCGCGCGCTTCAGCTCGGGCAGGCCGTCCACGGCGGTATAGCGGGTCTTGCCCTCCTGGATCGCCCGGATGCCGGCGGCGGCGATATGCTCGGGCGTGTCGAAGTCCGGCTCGCCGGCGGCGAGGCCGATCACGTCCTTGCCCTCCTCCTTCAGCTCCAGCGCGCGGCCGGACATGGCCACGGTGGGCGAGGGTTTCACGCGGTCGAGTGTCGCGGAGAGGATCTGCATGGTCGGCTCCCAGTGGAAATGACGGCGGCGCCATGTCATAGGAGAGCTCCGAAACCCGCACAAGCGCGAAGGGGAGCGTGATGGACGAGGGGACAGAGAGCGGCTGGTACAGCGACGAGTCGGCGACGTTCGGCGACAGGCTCGCAGCGGCGCGCGATGCGGCCGGGATGAGCCAGAAGGATCTGGCGAAACGCCTTGGCGTGAAGCTGTCGACGCTGCGCAACTGGGAAGACGACCTTGCGGAGCCGCGAGCCAACAAGCTGTCGATGGTGTCGGGTCTGCTGTCGGTGTCGCTGCCGTGGCTGCTGACGGGAGAGGGCGACGGGCTCGATGGGCCGGTGTCGGAACTTCCCGAGGACGTGAGCGCGATACTGTCGGAAATGCGCTCGCTGCGGACGCAGTCGAGCCGGATCGCGGACCGGCTCGGCATTCTCGAAAAACGTCTGCGGCAAGCGGTGACCGAAGGGTGAGCGAGACGCGGGACACCAGGCTGCGCCGCCTCGGCATGCGCTCCATGCGGCGCGGCATGAAGGAGATGGACCTCATTCTCATGGGGTTCACGCCGATGCTGGCGACCATGTCGGACGAAGAGCTCGACGCCTATGAAAGCCTGCTCGACGAGAACGATCAGGACCTTTACGCGTGGATCGCCGGCCAGTCCGCTCCGCCCGCCGAACATGGGGAAATGATCGACCGGATCAAGGCGGGGCTGCCCGCCTGATCCGTCGGATTGTCAGGGTGTCCTGACCTTTAGGACAGTCTCATCGGATGGCGCGGGGATGACGAACGTCTCCTAACTCATTGCTATCTCGAGTTGATCGGCGCCGTTAACCATGGGCAATGCCTGCGGTGTCGAGCCCGTTGGGCTTAACCCGATCTTCGGTCTTTTGATCCAGAACCCCTGTCGATCGAGCAGGAAGACGGAGATGAAGAGATGAGCGTGATGACCCCCGTCGTCCATCCGACGGCGTCGGCGGCCGAGGTCGGCTTCATGTCGTGGTACCTTGAATCCCTGACGCTGGTCGAGCGGCTGCACCGGCTGCTGCTCGACGTCATCAAGGACGAGTTCGAACGGCTCGGCATCATAGAGATCAATGCCGTGCAGGCGCTGCTGCTCTTCAATGTCGGGGACGCCGAACTTACCGCAGGAGAGCTGAAATCCCGCGGCTACTACCAGGGGTCCAACGTGTCCTACAATCTCAAGAAACTGGTCGAGCTCGGCTACATGCACCACCAGCGCTGCGAGATCGACCGTCGTTCAGTGCGCGTGAAGCTGACGCCGAAAGGGCGGGGAATCCGCGATGTGGTCGGCAAGCTCTTCGCAAACCACGCGCGCGGACTGCAGGACCGCGGAGTGCTGGACATGAACGGGATCGAGACGATCACCGCCGCCCTCAAGCGGCTGGAGCGGTACTGGACCGATCAGATCCGCTACATCTACTGACGTGGATCAGCCGCCGGCTCCGCCCGACTGACCACCCGCGAATGCGCCATTCACGTCCGCGATCGCCGCGATGCGGCTCGTGAACGTGCCGATGCCGATCGCAAGTATCGCAACGATCACCAAAGAGAGGATAACCTCTCCTCGCTTGAAGGGAGGTTTGGGCGTCATGCAGACACCGCAGCGACCGCCGAACAGTCTCATGTGGTGCCCACAATCGTGGCACCTGAAAACACGTATCGCCATTTTGACCCCTTAACTGCAAAGGCTCACGCCTCCGAGTCGTCCTAGCGTCAAACTAGGCATCCATTCGCTGACGTTGAAGTAAATCATGCGTAGATTGGCCCTTCCGCCCACGACTTTTTCGTGGCGCGAGCGGGCGGACAGCGGACCGCCCAAAAATCAACACTTCGGTGAACAGTCACCGTCGCGTATTGAGTGCTCAAGGGCAGTGCGTTGTGGTCGCAAGTCACTGAGATCAGGGGGTTAAGTTAGCGCGAAAGCTCAGATTGTTACTGCAGCATTATCAACTTTGGTCGCTGAGGGCGTCTGTCGCGGTTCGGCAAACGATCGCCGTTCAGAACCCCAGCCGATCCCGCAGCGCGTACCAGGTCATCGCCAGCGTCAGCAGCGGGGCGCGAGCGGCGGCGCCACCGGGGAACGGTGTGACGGGCAGGGTCGAGAGCGTGTCGAACCGTCCAGCGTCGCCGGCGATCGCTTCGGCCATCGCCTTTCCGGACAGCGTCGACAGGGCGACGCCGTGGCCGGAGAAGCCGCCGGCCGCCAGAACGCCGGGCGCGACACGCGAGATGTAGGGCAGGCGGCTCATCGTGATGCCGAGCGTCCCGCCCCAGTGGTAGTCGATGTTCACGCCTGCGATCTGGGGGAAGAGACGCTCCATCCGGGCGCGCAGCGCGGTGAGGATGTCGACGGGATACCCGATCGAATAGCTCTCGCGACCACCGAACAGCAGGCGCTTGTCCTCGCTCAGACGGTAGTAATTCACCACGAAGCGGCTGTCGGACACGGCCACATCGCGGGACAGAACCTCCGCCGCGCGGTCGCCGAGCGGCTCGGTCGCGGCGATGAAGGAGTTGATCGGCATGACCCGCGCCGCATAGGGCCGCGACAGTCCGGGCAGGTAGCCGTTGCCGGCAAGGATCACGTGCTTCGCCTCGACACGACCCTCCGGCGTGACGATGGTGGTGCCCTCGATCCGCGTCGCCTCTGTCCGTTCGAAGATTTGCGCGCCGGCGGCCTCGGCCCCGGTGGCGAGGCCGAGCACAAAGCGCAGCGGGTGGACATGCGCCGCAGACATGTCGAGAACGCCGCCGGCATAGACCGGCGAGCGGCAGATTTCGCGGAACTCGGGCCCGTCGAGGAACTGCGTCCTGTAGTCATACTTCCGGGCCAGCCAGTCGGCGTAGCGGCGGCTGTCGTCGGCGTCCGCCTCGGTCCAGTCGCCGTGCATCACGCCGCGGGTGAAGCGGGCGTCGGGGGCGTGCGTCGCGCAGAGATCGCCGACCAGCTCCTTCGCCTCCTCCGCGAGGTCCCAGAGCGCGCGCGCGGGACCGTCGCCGAGCTTGCGGGACAGCCACTGCTGATCCTTGTTGAACCCCGAGGTGACGTGCCCGCCGTTGCGCCCCGATGCGCCGAAGCCGACGCGGTGCGCCTCTATGACCGCGACCGAGAGGCCCCGCTCGGCCAGCGTCAGCGCGGCGGAGAGCCCGGTATAGCCTGCGCCGACGATCGCGACATCGGCCTTCTCCGTGCCGCGCAAGGGCGCACGCTCCGCGCCGATGAGGGCGGAGGCGGCGTACCAGCTTGGAGGATAGATGCCGGGGTCGTCGTTGCGGTAGAGCGGATTCATCAGACGTTCAGCAGGAGGTGTTCTCGCTCCCAGGGGGAGATGACCTGCAGGAACTCGTCGTATTCGGTCATCTTCACCAGCGAGTAGACGCGGGCGAATTCGGGGTGAAGAACCTCGTGCATCTCCTTGGCTTCGTTGAAAAGATCGAGCGCGGCATAGACCCCGCGCGGGATTGCGTCCTCGGCCTCGTAGGCGTCGCCATGGTAGCGCTTGTCGGGCCAGACCTCGTTCTTCATGCCGAGGTAGCCGCAGGCGAGCGAGGCGGCGATGCCGAGATAGGGATTGCAATCCATCCCCGCGATCCGGTTTTCGACCCGCCGCGCGGAGGGTTCGGAAATCGGGATGCGGATGCCGGTGGTGCGGTTGTCCCGGCCCCACTCGAGGTTGATCGGCGCGGCGTGGTCCTTCACGTAGCGGCGATAGGAGTTCACGTAGGGTGCCAGCAGGGCGACCACGCTGGGCAGGTGTTCCTGCAGGCCTCCGATGAAATGGAAGAAGGCGTCCGTCTCGCCGCCCTGGGGGCCGGCGAACAGGTTGCGGCCCGTCGAGTCCACGATCGAGTGGTGAATGTGCATGGCGGAGCCGGGTTCGCCCTCGATCGGCTTGGCCATGAAGGTCGCGAAGCAATCGTGCTTGAGCGCGGCCTCGCGGATCAGCCGCTTGAAGTAGAAGATCTCGTCGGCGAGCTTCACCGGGTCGCCGTGGCGGAGGTTGATCTCCACCTGGCCGGCGCCGCCTTCCTGCGTGATGCCGTCGATCTCGAACCCCTGGATCTCGGCGAACGAGTAGATGTCGTCGATGACGGGGCCGTATTCGTCGACGGCGGTCAGCGAATAGGCCTGCCGGGCAGCGGCCGGGCGGCCGGTGCGGCCCATCATGGGCACGATCGACTGGGCCGGATCGGTGTTGCGCCCGACGAGATAGAATTCCATCTCCGGCGCGACGATCGGGGTCCAGCCTTCGGCGTTGTAAAGCTCGACCACGCGTTTCAGCACGTTGCGCGGCGCCAGAGGGACCGGGTTGCCCTTCTGGTCGTAGGCATCATGGATGACCTGCAGCGTGCCGTCCTGCGTCCAGGGCGCAGCGGTCGCGGTGTCCATGACCGGCTTGAGGATCATGTCCGGCTCGGTGAAGCCGCCGAGCTCTTCATCCTCGCCCCAGTCGCCGGTGATGGTCTGGTAGAAGATCGAGTTCGGCAGGTGGAAATGCGTCAGCCGCTCGAACTTGGCGGCGGGCACGGCCTTGCCGCGCGCGATGCCCGGCAGGTCGGCGATGACGCACTCGACCTCGTCCAGCTTCTTGTCCTGAAGGTAGGCCTGTGCCGCCTGCGGCAGACGGTCGAAATAGCTGGTCATGCGACCTCCCGGGTCTTGAGGAAGGCGGCGATCCGATCGGCGAGGACGGCGTTGGCATTGTCGCGGCCGAGGTTCTGGCGCGCCTTGTCGACCAGATCCGGCGGAACGGCGTCGCTGCGGTGTTCGATCAGGCCCTCGATGAAATCGTCTCGGAACTCGGGGTGGGCCTGCACCGTGTAGGCCTTGTTGCCATAAGCGATGGCGGCGTTCGCGCATCCGCCGTTGCTGGCCAGTACGCGCGCCTCATCGGGCAGGGACACAACCTGATCCTGGTGCCAGGCGTTCAGCGCGATCTCGTCGCCCGACCAGTTGTAGGTCTGCCGGCCGACGACCCAGCCCCCGCCGAATTTCTCCACCTTGCCGCCGAGCGCCTGCGCGATGACCTGGTGGCCGAAGCAGATGCCGACGAGCGGCGTGCCGGCGTCGTAGATCGCGCGGATCAGCTCCTCGAGCGGCGGGATGAAGGGATGATCCTCGTAGGCGCCGTGGCGCGAGCCGGTGATGAGCCAGCCCTCTGCGGCGTCGGGGCCGTCAGGGAACTCCATGTCGACCACGTTCCACGTGGTGAAGGTGAAGCCGTGCCCGCCGAGCAGCCGCTCGAACAAGTCGGAATAGTCGCCAAGAGTGGGGCGCAGCGCGTCGGGCGCATGGCCGGTCTGGAGGATGCCGATGTGCATGAAACACCAATTCTGGTTGCCGCGCAGAGGGTAATTCCGCGCGGCATCCGGCGCAAGGGGAGGTCAGGCCACCTCGTCGAACACGAGGTCGAGCGCAGTCTCCAGCTTGGAGAACATCTCGTCCATCTGGTCGTCCGTCATGATGAACGGCGGGCAGAGCACGACGGCCTGCCCGAGCGGGCGGCAGATCAGCCCCTGGTCGGTGCAGGCGTTGGCGATGCGCTCGGACACCGACAGGCTGCCGGGGAAGGGCAGCTTGGTTGCCTTGTCCTGCACGGCCTCGACCGCGCCCATCAGGCCCATGCCCCGGGCCTCACCGATATTGTCCTTCTGCGCCAGTCGCTTGAGCCCCGCCTCAAAAGCAGGCGTGATGCGGCGGACGTTGTCGATCAGGGGCGGGTTGCCGTCGGCGCCCTCCATGATGACCTCGATCGCCTTCAGCGCGATGGCGCAGCCGACCGGGTGGCCGGAGGCGGTGAAGCCGTGGGGGAATTCCTCGATCGATTCCGAGGCCTTCTGCAGCCGGTCGGACAGTTCGGGGCCGAGGATGATGGCGCCCATCGGGAAGAAGCCTGCGGTCAGGTTCTTGGACGAGATGATCGCGTCAGGGGTAAAGCCATAGGCCTCCGCACCCCAGGCGTGGCCGGTGCGCCCGAATCCGCAGATCACCTCGTCGGAGATCAGCGGGATGCCGTGCTTCTGAAGAACGGGCTGTATCTTGTTGAAATAGCTCATTGGCGCGGGGATCACACCGCCTGCGCCCATCACCGGCTCGGCCACGAAAGCGGCGATCGTGTCGGCGCCCTCGGTCGCGATCGTCTCTTCCAGCTCGGCGACGAGGCGGTCGACGAAGGCCTCTTCGCTCTCGCCCTCCTGTCCCTCGCGCCAGTAGTGGGGGCAGGTCAGGTGGATGAAGCCGGGCAGCGGCAGGCCGAAGACCGAGTTGTAGGGCTTGCCGGTCATCGAGGCCGACACCGCCGTCACCCCGTGGTAGCCGTTCTTGCGCGTCAGGATCTTGCGCTTTTCGGGCTTGCCCTCGTGCGCGTTCAGGAACCAGAGCATCTTGACCAGAGTGTCGTTCGCCTCGGACCCGGAGTTCGTGTAGAACACGCGGCCCTCGGAATAGGGCGAAACCTCGATCAGCTTCTCAGACAGCAGCACGGTCTGGTCGGACATCCGTCCGAAAAAGGCGTGATAGCCGGGAAAACGGTCGTACTGGTCCTTGGCCGCCTGCGTCAGGCCGGGATGGTCGAAGCCGGCGACCATGTTCCACAAGCCCGAGTTCGCGTCGAGGTAGCGGCGGCCGTGGACGTCCGTCACGTAGGGGCCTTCGCCGCCGGTCAGCACGACCGTGCCGCGCTGCGCGATCGTGGGCAGGTCGGTGAAACCGTAGAAGCTGTTCGCGGCGGCGCGCGCTTCCCAGCTGTTGGGCGAGTCATCGGGCATTGGGGACCTCTGTTCTTGACGGTCGGAGCGTAAGCCCGCCCGTCGCGGTGTTCAATCGCCCGAGTGACGCGGCAGCCCGTCATCCATCAGCGCGCACGGCACGGCTGTGGCTGCGATGGCGCGATACGTCGGCGGGAAATCCGCCGGGTCGGACAGTGGCGTTGCCAGAGTGTCGCTTCCGCGTCGAAGCGACAGGCTGTGGCCCCGGAGTGTCCGGTTCGCGTCATATGTCCGGTATCCGCGTGTTGCCCGCCCCGGACAAGCCTTCTAACGTCCGCGCCATGGCGCAGAGGCAGGGCAAGATCACGCTTTGGGGAGTCGAGGTCTTCGTGGCCACGGCCGAGGAGGCGTCGATCACGGCTGCCGCGCGGCGGCTGTCGACGTCCGCCGCGACGATCAGCCAGCAGCTCACCAACCTCGAACGGGATGTCGGTGCGACGCTTCTGAACCGCTCGGAGCGGCCGATCTCGCTGACACCGGCGGGGGAGACGTTCCTGCGCCGGGCGAATGCGATTCTGAACGAGGCGGAGCAGGCGCGGACCGAGCTCGCGCTGGCCGGGCAGGGCGCCTTGCAGCGGCTCAGGCTCGGCATGATCGAGGATTTCGACGCCGACGTGACGCCGCGCCTCCTGTCGGCGCTCGCGGAGGAGATGCCGGGCTGCCAGTTCCTGCTGGAGACGGGGGCGTCGCACCGGCTGTTCGACCAGCTCGACGCGCGCGCGCTCGACATGGTTGTGACGACCGACATGGGGCTCAGCGACGCGGGCCACGAGGTGCATCCGCTGCTGGAAGAGCCGTTCGTCATCGCCGCCCCGCGCGGCCGGATCGAGCCGGCGCACGTGCTGCGCCAGCTGATGAGCCTGCCCAACATCCGCTACACGACCCGGCATCACATGGGCCGCGCCATCGCGGCGCACCTCGCGCAGCAGTCGCTGAACTTTCCGACGCGGTTCGAGCTCGACAGCTACCACGCGATCCTCGCGATGGTGGCAGAGGGTGCAGGCTGGACGATCCTGACGCCGCTCGGCTGGCGCCATGCGCGGCGCTTCCGGGACAGCGTGGAGATCCTGCCGCTGCCGGGACGGCCGCTTTCGCGCACGATCCTGCTCACCGCGCGGGGCGGCGTCCTGGGCGCGGCGCCAGCGCAGGTGGCGGAGCGTCTGCGGGGGATCATCCGCGAGATGGTGGTCGAACCGACGGTGTCGGAGTCGCCGTTCCTCGAGAAGTCGCTGCGGCTGCTCTGAGATCGGCGGCCTGATCCAGCGGGTCGCGCTTGCGCGCGCGCTGCCGTGAGCCCTCCCTGCCGGTCGGGCGGGTCAGGGGGCGTTCTGCCCCCTCTTGGGCCTGCGGCCCAATTCACCCCCGAGAATATTTGTCAGCCCAAAGAAGCGCCTTGGCGGTGCGTCAGAAGGGAAATCGCGAGCGACGCGAGGATACAGGCGGAAAACAGGTAAAGGCCCCACGCGACCTCGACCCGGCCGACGCCCATGCCCTTGGCGACGACGATATAAAGCGCGGCCAGAAAGATGTCGGCCATCGCGAGCTTCCCGAGCAGGGTCAGCGCGGGCATCACCCGCCGGTCGAGCAGTTCGAACTGAACGAGCGCGAGGCCGATCGTCTTCAGGTAGGGCGCGAAGAGCGCGAAGCCGGTCACGACGAGGGCGAGAAAGACGTCCGTCTCCCACAGGGATTGCAGGCCGGAGATGACCGATATCTCCGACATGCCGAACAGCGGCAGCAGGCCGGCGCGCAGCAAGGGCGCGAACCAGGCGACCGGGAACAGCAGGATCAGCGACAGGTTCGCGAGTTTCAGGGCCGTGGACATCGTCGCCTCGTTCGGAAGGCGCCAGTGTGCGGTCCCGCGGCCCGTGGTCAAGGGCGGCTCACTCGGCGGCGTGCTGCATCGGCATGCGGGTGACGTTGTCGTCGTCGCGCACCACAGTGATCCCCAGGTCGGGCAGGCAGAGCTCCAGCTGTTCCTCGAGCTGGGCGAGCTGGGAGGCGACGACCGCTTCCTCGACTTCGACCTGTTCGCGCCAGCGCTTGATCTCGCGGCAGGCATGGAGCGCCTCCACGATCTTCTCCTGCTGGCGTTCGGCCTCGGCCTGCCGCTGTTCGAGGAACTCGCGGGCGCGGGCGACCTTCTGGTCGTTGTAGGTCTCGGCAAGGTGGCGGCTTTGCTGGCTCATCTGCGCGGCGACTTCCATCACCTCCGGCTCGAGCTGTTCGAGGTCGGGATGGTCGCGCAGGTAGGCGAGACGTTCGCGGACCTGATCGAACTCGGAGGACATGGTGAACACGCCGGCCCGGTCGGCGGTGTGACAGTAGTGATAGGCGCGGGCCACGTCGTTCATCGACAGGTTGAAGCGCCGGTGGGAGTTCTCGAGCGCCATGATCCGCGTCGTCGAGGGTGCAAAGAACATCAGCGCGACGAGGATCGATGTCAGAGCGATCTGCGCGACGGGACCGGCTTCGGGAAAAAACCATTCGCCTACCTGCGCCTCGAACGTCAGCCACGGGGCGTAGCCCGAAGCCGAGGCCACCGTGTAGGCGAATGCCGCGATCGCCAGAAGCGCGAGCGCGACGAAAGACAGCGCATGCATGGAGCGATGCGCCGTCCGGAAAATGCTTATCATGGGCATGGAAGAGGTCCCTTCGGTCTCACGCGCGCCGGTGAAATCCGGCTTTTTGTCTACGGCAAGAAATCGCCGACTGTGCGATTTCAACACGGCGTGAGTGTCAGGGTTCCGGCGACGCGAGGTCAGGCCCAGATGGTGTAACCCCAAAGCCCCAGGAAACCGGCGAGCGCGAGGACGTGCAGGACGTCGATCCCCCACCAGCGCCGCCCCGGCAGAACGGCGGAGGCCAGCAGTGGGATCGAGGCCGCGACATTCATCCCGGCACCGCCCCACCACGACCTCCAGAAGCCGGCAGAGCGCACGATCGTGCCGTTTCGCAGGTCCAGAACCTCCGGCAGGTAGCGGGCCGACAGGCCGGCGAGGGCGACGACCAGCGCCAGCAGGGCCGCTTGCCGCGCGGCTCCGCGCGCAACGAGCGCGCGCACGAGCGCCAGCAGCAGGATCACCGGGAGGTAAACGATCTGTTTCACGGGAAGAAACGCCAGCAGGACGGGGTCTGGCTGGAAGTTGGTCGGGTCGAAATTCTCGAACATGGGCAGTCCTGGTCTGGCTCGTCCGCTCATTTAGCGCCCGGCGTCGCGTGGGGCGAGGACGATCTGCACGGGCAACGGCGGGGGCGTCAGACGGTGTCGAGGTAGAGGTCGACCTTCTCGGCGTCGGTGAGCTCTGCGAAATAGTGCAGTTCCTGCCGCTTGGTGGCCACGTAGTTCCGCACGAGTTCCTCGGGGAAGATGCGCGAGATGATGTCGGATTCCTCGAACGCGTCGATCGCCTGCGCCCACGTACCGGGCAGCTGGGGCAGATGCTGGTCGTAGGCGTTGCCGGTAATCGGCTCCGGCGGCTCCATCTCGTCCTCGATCCCGACGAGCGCTGCGCCGAGCACGGAGGCCAACATCAGGTAGGGGTTCACGTCGCCGCCCGCGACGCGGTGCTCGATCCGGCGGGCCTTGGGGCTGCCGGCGGGCACGCGGATCGCGGCGGTGCGGTTCTCGTAACCCCAGCAGACGCCGGTGGGGGCGTGTGCCTCGGGCACGAGACGGTCGTAGCTGTTGCCGTGCGGCGCGAAGATCAGCGCGGAAGCCGGCATCGCGGCGAGGCAACCGGCGACGGCATGGCGGAACAGGTCGGTGCCGCGCGACGTGCCGTCGTCGAAGACGTTGTTGCCGGCCTGATCGAGCAGCGAGAAATGCACGTGCATCCCGTTGCCGGAGTAATCCTCATAGGGCTTGGCCATGAAGGAGGCGGCGAAGCCGTGGCTGCGGGCGACGCCGCGCACCAGAAGCTTGAAGAGCCACGCGTCGTCGGCGGCCTTCAGGGCGTCGTCGACATGGGACAGGTTCAGCTCGAACTGACCGATCCCGGCTTCGCTGATGGCCGTCTCGGCGGGAATGTCCATCGCCTCGCAGCCGTCGTAGACCTCGGTGAAGAAGATGTCGAAGGCGTCGAGCGCCCGCAGGGACAGGATCTCGGCCCCCGGGCGACGCTTGCCGGAACGGGGCGAGGGCGGCACCCGAAGCTCCTTGCCGGAATCGTCGATTACGTAGAACTCGAGCTCGGTGCCGACGACGGGCGTCAGGCCGCGCGCGCGGAAGCGCGACAACACACGGGCGAGCGCGTGGCGCGGGTCACCGTCGTAGGGGCGGCCGTCCTCGCGATACATCCACATCGGCAGCAGCGCCGTCGGCGCGGAGAGCCACGGCAACGGCAGGTAGCCGCGCTCGGTCGGGTGGCAGATGCCGTCGGGGTCGCCGGATTCGAAGACGAGCGGACTGTCGTCGATGTCCTCGCCCCAGATGTCCAGGCTGAGCACGGAGAGCGGAAAGCGCGTGCCGTCCTCCATCGCCTTCTGTGCGAAGCGCCGGGGGATGCGCTTGCCGCGCGCAATGCCGTTGAGGTCGGAGGCGGCGACACGGATCGTGCGTACCTCCGGATGGTCTTCCAGCCAGGTCATCTTGCGAGCATCGCTCCGGGTCGCAGTTTCATGCGTGCGCGCTGAGTCGTCGGCAAGTGCCGGTTCAGGCGCCGGTTGATCGCTCCCATCACGCCGATGATGCAGAGCGTCACGAGGATGAAGTAGCAGGCCAGGATCGGATAGGGAACGAACGGGTTGAAAGTCTTGTCGGCAAAGTAGCTCGCATAGTAGAGCGCGTCGCCCTGCTGGCTGCGCGCCGGGAAGCCGGAGAAGAAGACCAGCGTCGTGGCGTGGAACAGGAAGATCGCCTCGTTCGTGTAGGCCGGCCAGGCGAGGCGCAGCATCGTCGGCCACGTGATCCGCCGGAACTTCGACCAGCCGGTGAAGCCGTAGGCATCCGCCGCCTCGGTATCGCCCTTGGGGATCGAGAGGAGCGCGCCGTAGAAGATCTCGCCCGAGTAGGCGGCGGTGTTCAGGAACAGCACGATCGCCGCACCGAGCCAGGCGGAGGTGAAGGGGTCGAAGAAGGCATAACTGCCCTTCAGCGACAGGAAGCAGAAGTAGGCGAAGAAGAACTGGATGAAGAGCGGGCTGCCCCGGAACAGCAGGATGAACCACTCCGCCGGCTTCCTCAGCCAGACGGAGGTCGACGCCTTGCCGAGCGCGAGCGCCGTGGCGAGGAAGAACCCGGTGCAGAGTGCGACGAGGCCGAAATAGACGTTCCAGATCATGCCTGAGCCGATCAGCACGACCTGCTGGCACAGATCGAAGTCCGTGCGCGGCAGGCGTTCGCCGTAACCGAGCGAGCGGAAGGCGTAGTCGCCGATGGTCTGCCAGCAGCTCATGCGGCGGCCTTTCTCTGACGTTCGCCGCCCGCGGTCGCCTGCCCCTTGGTGAGCCGGCGCATCAGCCGGTCGAGCACGACTTCGGAGAGGCGCGTGAAGGCGAGGTAGAAGACCAGCAGCGCGAGGAAGTACCACATGCGCCAGTCGCCGTGCGGGTAGGCGGTGAATTGCGGTGTCTTGGTGCCGCCGAGGTCGCGGGCCCAGTAGACGATGTCCTCGACCCCCAGCAGGAACAGCAGCGGTGTCGCCTTTATGAGTACCATCCAGAGGTTTGACAGACCCGGCAGGGCATAGACCCACATCTGCGGGATGAGGATGCGCCGGAAGGTCTGGCGCGAAGTCATGCCGTAGGCCTCCGCCGTTTCGATCTGGGCACGGGGCACGGCGCGCATCGCACCGTACAGGACGTTCGCGGCGAAGGCGCCGAAGACGATGGCGAAGGTCAGAACGGCCAGGGCGAAGCCGTAGCTCTCATGCACCCACTGCGGCGCTGAGGAGAGCGGCAGTTTCGCCTCGGCGCAGACGATGAAGTCGTTGCCCTGGTAGATCGGACTGTCCCACTCGGGGCATTTCACCTCGTGGCGCAGCCATTCGAACATCTGGTCGAGCGCGATCACGAAGAACAGGAAGAAGGCGATGTCGGGCACGCCGCGCACGATGGCGATGTAGCCCTTGCCGAGCCACGACAGCGGTGCGGGACCGCGCGCGACCGAGGCGCCGGCGAAGCCGAAGAGCAGCGCCAGTGGCGCGGTGATGGCCAGCAGCAGCAGGACGGTGCCGAAGGAGGCGTAGAACGCCATGTGCTTGCCGGTCGTGAGGTAACAGGCGAGCCACGATAGGCCGGACAGTTGTTCGGGATCGGCGCAGGCGGCGAACATCAGGCGGACTCCAGCTCTTTCGTCAGGTGGGCGACGACGCGGTCGGGATCTTCGAGCTGCGGCAGGTGGCCGAGCCCCTCGAGCGGTTGGAGCGGAACGCCGATGGCACGGGCCAGCGCCTCGCCCCGGGTGAGCGGGATCCACGGATCCGCTGTGCCCCACAGCACGGCGGCGGGACAGCGCAGGTCGCCATAGGCGGGTTCGACCTCGGCCGTGTAGCGCTCGTCGGCGAGGGCGAACTGGGTCCAGAACGCCTGTTGTCCCTCGGCCGACAGCCACGGCGTGTCGAGCCGGTCGTAATCCCCGGGCGCGAGCGGCCGGGCGAGTGCGCTGTCGATATAGGCGCAGACGATCGCCTTGTGGATATGAGGCGGCAGGCCCCGGAAGGCGTCGACGTGGGTCTTCACATGTTCGAAGAAATCCGACCCCCAGGGGCGCATCGCGACGACGTTCATCAGGATGAGCCGGGAATAGTCGGTGCCGTGCAGCAGGTGAGCGCGGAGCGTGACGGCGCCGCCGAAATCGTGCGCGACCACGGTGGGCGCGTCGAGGGACCAGTGATCGAGCATCTCGGCGAACACCTCGCCCTGCGTGTCGAGCGCGGGCGGCCGGGTGGGCGTCAGGGTCGAGCGGCCGAACCCCGGCATGTCGTACCAATGAACGTGGAAGCGGTCGGCGAGGAGCGGGATGACGCGGGACCACGCGAAGGAGGACCATGGCCAGCCGTGGGCGAGGACCAGCGCAGGCCCGTCGCCGGCAGAGCCGGCGGCAACGCGTCCGGCGGAGGTGTCCACCGTCTGATCCAGGGTCCAGGTCGTCATGTGTGGAGGTAGGATGGGCCGGGGCCCATCCTACGTGCCGGTCAGTAGGTCGTCGTTTCTTCGCCGAACCACTTGATGAGCAGCTCGTTGAGCGTGCCGTCTTCCTTCATCGAGGTGATCGCCGTGTCGAAGGCCTCTTTCAGCTCGGTGTCGCTTTCGCGCAGGCCGAGACCGATGCCGCCACCGAGCGGGATGTCGTCGCCGATGAACATCAGCTCGCCACCGGAGGCGTCGACGATCGGAACAAGGTAGTCCTTGTCGGCGAAGACCGCGTCGGCCTCGCCGTTGCGGACGGCGGCGACGGTTTCCTCGGGCGTGGCGAACTCGATCAGGTCGGCGTCACCTTCGGAGACGTGCCCGGCCTGGATCGTCGCGGTCTGCGCGGCGACGACACCGGCTTCCCAGTCGGCATCCTCGGACGCGCCGACGTAGGCGGAGGCGGTCGGCGGGAAGTAATCCTGCGTGAAGTCGATGACCTCGTCACGCTCGTCGGTGATCGACATGCCGGCGATGATCGTGTCGTAGTTGCCGGAGACGAGGTTCGGGATGATCGAATCCCAGTCGTTCGTCACCCACTCGCAGGTCAGCTCGGCCCGCGCGCAGAGCTCGTTGCCCAGCTCGATCTCGAAGCCGTCGACCTCGCCGTTGTCATTGAGGAAGTTGTAGGGAGGGTAGGCGCCCTCCGTGCCCATCCGGACGGTGTCCTGGGCAAATGCGGTCCCGGCGACGAGCGCCAGCGCGGCGGTGGTCAGGATCAGTTTCATTGGTAGTCTCCCTGGTCTTGGTTGGTTCTGTTTTGGTTGAGTGGTGTCATGTCGCAGCAAGGGCAGGCGGCGGCGCTGCCGGAGGTCCGGCCCCGCATCAGGCGGCCTGACCCGCTCGGAGGAAGCCGCGGAGCCGGTCGGAGCGCGGATTGCCGAACAGCTCCTCTGGACTGCCCTCTTCCTCGATCTTGCCCTGGTGCAGGAAGACGACGTGGTCGGACACGTCCGCCGCCATCTTCATGTCGTGGGTCACGAGCACCATGGTGCGGCCTTCCTCGGCCAGCGCCTTGATGACGCGCACGACTTCCTGCTCCAGTTCCGGGTCGAGGGCGGAGGTCGGCTCGTCGAACAACAGCGCCTTGGGTTCCATCGCGAGCGCCCGGGCGATCGCCGCGCGCTGTTGCTGGCCGCCGGAGAGCTGTGCGGGGTAGGCGTCCGCCTTGTCGCCGATCCCGACCTTGTCGAGATAGTCGCGGGCCTTGGCCTCGACCTCGGCCCGGTCGCGCTTCAGTACGGTCACCGGCGCTTCCATCACGTTCTGCAGGATCGTCATGTGCGCCCACAGGTTGAACTGCTGGAACACCATGCTGAGGTTGGTGCGGATGCGGATCATCTGCCGCTTGTCGCCGGGGTGGCGGGTCATGCCCGACCCCTTCCAGGTCACCGGCTCGCCCATGAAGATCACCTCGCCCTGCTGGCTGTCCTCCAGCAGGTTGGCGCAGCGCAGCAGCGTGGATTTGCCGGACCCTGACGATCCGATCATCGACACCACGTGCCCGGCGGGGGCGGTGATGTCGACGCCTTTCAGCACCTCGAGCGAGCCGTAGCTCTTGTGGAGGTTGCGGATCTCGATCACCGGGGCAGGCAGGCTCATGCAGCGGTCTTTCTTGTTGCGGCCCCGAGTAGGGCGCAGAAAGTGGCCGATTGCAACGGGTCGATCGACGTGACGTGCCGTATTCCGCGCCGATTGCCTAAGGAGCGGGCGGTGTCGGGACGGCGAGGTAGGCCTCGGTCGGGATCGCGGCGAAACCGACGATGCCAAGCCGGGTGCGATCGGCGTCGGACATTTGTCCGATGGCCGTCTCGATCGCCGTCGACAGCTCCTCGGCGTCCGTGTTCGGCCCCGTGATGAAGGGCAGGCCCGGCGTCGGCTCGGTGCGGCCCACTTCGTGCAGGTCGCTCGCCTCGGCATCCCAGGCCCGTGCCTGCGCCCATGTTCGCGCGTCGATGCAGGCGATGTCCGCCGTGCCGTTCGCGACTGCCGTGATCGAGGCGAGGTGTGCACCGGTCGAGACAGTGCGATCGAAGCTGAGCCCGAGCCCGATCATGTGGTTCTGCGGCGCGGCCCAGCCCGACTGCGAATTGCGGCTGTTGTAGGCGAGGCGCAGCGTCGCCCAGTGCGCGGGGTCGTCGGACTCCTCACCGGGGCGCATCACGAAGACGGAGTTGTAATGCCCCGGCGGACAGCCCGGCAGCCCGTAGTCTGCTGTCCCGACGATGCGGGCGGTTCCGTGCAGGCGGGCGCGATAGGGCAGGCTGCAGGCCTGCGTGAAGATGAGGTCCTCGGACAGCCAATGGTCCCAGAGGCTCGAGACGCTCTCGAGCGTCGCCGGCGTGTCGTAGGAGAGATTGGCCCGGACGTCCTGCCACAGGCGGTCCTGGGCCTCCCGCGTTTCGGGACGTTCGTACATCGGCATCGCGGCGCGGGGCTGGTCGCTCACTTGCGCCGGGCCTCGACCCGCTGGCGGGCCAGCGCGCTGTCGGGATCGGACACGCCGAGCAGCGGCGCGACCATGCGCAGCAGCGCGTCCTCTTCCTCGTCCCGTTCACCGTCGGCGAGCACGACATCCCAGAGCGCCTCGATCACCGCTTCGCGTTCGGCGTAGGGCACGGCGTGCTTGATGGCACGGGTGAAGCGGACGGTGTCGGGCGCTTCGGCCTCGAGGCCCTCGGCACTGGCGCGCAGCTTGGCGGCCTCGACCGGGTTCATCTCGTAGCGCGAGGCCACGATGCGGTCGATGCGGGCAATCTCCTCGGCGGCATAGTTGCCGTCGGATTTCGCGATCCGCACCAGCAACGCGGTCAGCGCCATGCGCGCATCCACGTCGGGGAGCGGTTCCGGGGCGGGCGCCGTCAGGCGTTTGAGCAGGTCTCCGAACATGAACGCCTAGTTAGGGCGGTCAGGGCCCGGAGGAAAGAGGCTGGAGAGCCGCTCCAGTTCACCTTTCAATCCGAACGGCGGATTGATGAGCACGAGGCCCGACCCGACCATGCCGTGCCCCTCCCGTGCCGGGGGGAAACCGATCTCGTGGATTTCTGCTTCGGGCAGCGCGTCACCGATGGCGCGCAGCATGGGGCGATGCGCGCCCGAAGTCAGCACCGGGTACCACAGGATCAGCACGCCCACGGACCAAGCGCGGTGCAACTTGGCCAGTAGCCGAGGCATCTCCTGGTAGTCCGACTTCACCTCCCAGGAGGGATCGATGAGGCAGAGCCCCCGGCGCGGATCCGGCGGCGCGAGCGACATGGCGAGCTTCGCGCCGTCCTGACGGTAGACTTTCGGGCGCGGTGTCTGCTGCCGCATCACGCGGGCAAGCGCGTCATGTTCCTGCGGGTGCAGTTCGGCGAGATGCATCCGGTCTTCGTCGCGCAACAGCCCCGTCGCGATAAGCGGAGAGCCGGCGTAGGCGTCGCGCCCGTGCCGCGCGCGCACCGCGTCGAGGACCCGGCCGAGGGGGTGACCGTCGGGCAGGGCCTGAGTGCCGATTCCCCGTGCGGCTTCGCCGGTGCGGGCCGCCTCGGGACCGGCGAGATCGTAAAGACCGCGTCCGGCGTGCGTCTCTATATAGGTGAGGGGCTTCGGCTTCTGCACAAGATAGTCCAGCGCGACAGCCAGAACCGAGTGCTTGTGCAGGTCCGCCATGTTCCCGGCGTGATAAGCGTGCTGATACGACAACATATGCCGGTGATGATACTCCGCAGGCGGCAGGGCAAGCCCGGGAATCGTTGGCAGGACCGTGACTTCGGCCTATGTTCGATATCGAGGACAAGAGCACGGAGATCCCCGATGAAGGGTGCCATGACGATCGCCGCAGTAGCGGTTGCCACCACCCTTGCAGGCGCGGGGTCTGTCCGCGCGCAGGACGGTCTGTCGTTCACGCTGCGTGGCGGTGCTTTCATGCAGCCCGGCTACTTCGGCTCCGACGATCTGGCCTACGGTCCGGATTTCTCGATCAGCAACCTTCAGTTGAACTACGGCGGGCGTGAACTTGGCGGCGGACCGCAGGACGGCCTCGGCCTGCGCGGCAGCTTTCGCTACATCGGCGAGCGCACCGCCGACGATTACAGCGAGCTTGCCGGCCTCGATGATGTCGACGCCAGCCTCGAGCTTGGCCTTGGCTACGGCTACGTCAGTCGCAACTTCGAAGCCTTCGCGGACCTGCGCTATGGCGTGATCGGGCACGAATCGCTCGTCGCCTCCGTCGGTGCCGACGCGGTCTTCTACCCGACCGGCGCTCTGACCATGCGCTTCGGCCCTCGTGTGCTGTTCGGCAGCGAGGAATATGCCAACACCTACTTCGGTGTCTCGGCGGCGGAATCGGTGGCGTCTGCCGGCCAGTTCGACGCTTACGAGGCCGATGGCGGTCCCATGACGGCGGGTGTCGAACTCGGCATGACCTACCAGATCAACGAGGACTGGGGCATCGACGGTGCCGTTGCCTACGAGCAGTTCGTCGGCGCCGCCGCGGATTCGCCGATCGTCGAGCAGGGCTCGGAAGAGCAGCTGTCGATTCGCCTCGGCGTCACGCGGAACGTGTCGCTCGGCTTCTGATCAGGGTGGCGGCCGGTCGGTCGCCCGTTTTCCCGGCTCATCGACGAACAGGCTCGGCAGCACCTCGACTTCGGAGATGCTGTCGACCGCGAGTTCCGCGAAATCCGCCCGCGCGTCGTCCCAAGCGAGCAGCGTCCACAGCCTCCCCCAGAAATCGAGCCGGAGCGGGCGCATCGTGCGCCCGTCCACCTTCAGCTTCTGACGCGCCCGGATCGCCTGGCGCAAGGTGGCGAGATGGGGCAAGGCGCGCGCCGCCGCTGCGATCGGGCGCGGCGCGATCCCGTCTTCCGGCAGCAGCGCGTCGAGCCTGTCGGACAGGCGTCCGGCAACTCGCGCCATCTCCGCATCCGCCGATTGCGCGACGGCAGCGAGGCCGATCTGCAGCGTCTCCAGCTCTTCCGGTGTCAGGTGCAGGGGCGGCAGGCTGACCGTCGCGGTGATCCGGTAGCCGACACCGCGCGTCCCCTCGACAGGCACGCCGGCCGCCGAAAGGTCGGCGATGTCGCGATAGATCGTGCGCACCGTCACCCCGAGGTCGCGCGCCAACGCCTCCGCCCGGTGGGGGCCGGGACGCTTGAGCGCGAGCATGAGCGCGGAGAGGCGATCGGAGCGGGCCATGAGATACTGACAGTTTTCTGTCACAAATTCGGGCGGCGCACCAGCCGCGCGCCGCGATCTGCGGGAATCGCCCTTCCGGGCCGGCCCGTCGTCCAGCTATCACCAAGGGCGAACAACAGTGCGGCGTCCCGGAGAGAGTGGCGCCATTCGGGAGAAGTGACATGCTCAACAATATCGGCCTGCCGGGCCTTCTGCTGATCGCCGTCGTCGTGCTCGTCCTGTTCGGGCGCGGCAAGATTTCTTCGCTGATGGGTGAGGTCGGCAAGGGCATCACGGCCTTCAAGCGCGGAGTCGAGGACGGCAAGAACGAGATCGAGGAGTCCGGCAAGGATGACGAGACCGTCGCCAGCCGCGACGTGACCCCCAGCGAGGACAAGGAACGGGCGTAACGCCCTTTTCCCTGAGGTAACGCAATGTTCGGACTCGGCTGGACCGAGATGATGGTCATCGGGATCGTGGCGCTGATCGTCGTCGGTCCCGAAGACCTGCCGCAGATGTTTCGCCAGGTCGGCAAGTTCACCGGCAAGGCTCGCGCCATGGCGCGCGAGTTCTCCAAGGCGATGAACGACGCCGCCGATCAGTCCGGCGTGAACGAAATCAACAAGACGATCCGCGCCGCGGCGAACCCGTCGAAGTTCGGCACGGACCAGCTGAAGAAGGCGACGGGGCTCGGACCCGAGACGACGAAGCTCTCCGAGGAGCGCAAGGCGTCGAAGGAGAAGTTCTCCAAGATCGCCGCCGAGAAGGCCGAGGCGCGCAAGGCTGCCGAAGCCGCCGCCTCCGCGCCGCCGGCGGTCGAGGCGGACGTGCCGGCCCATGTCGATCACGAGCCGGACCCGGAGCTGTTCGACCACGAGCCCGATCCCGAACCCGCGCCCGTCGCCGCTGAACCGAAGGCCGACCGCACATGACCCACGCCGACCAGCTCGACGATTCGTCGGCGCCGCTTATCGAACATCTGCGCGAGCTGCGCACGCGGCTGATCCACTCGGTCGTCGCCTTCATCATCGGCATGTGCATCTGCTTCGCGGTCGCCACGCCGATCTTCAACTTCCTGACCAACCCGCTGTGCGAAGTGCTCGCGACACGCGGTCAGGATTGCGACCTGATCTTCATCTCGCCGCAGGAAGGTTTCTTCGTCGCGGTGAAGGTGTCGCTGCTCGGCGGGCTTATCCTGTCGTTTCCCTACATCGCCTCGCAGATGTGGCGGTTTGTTGCGCCGGGGCTCTACCGGTCGGAAAAGGGTGCGTTCCTGCCGTTCCTCGTGGCATCGCCCTTCATGTTCCTGCTCGGCGCGTCTTTCGCCTTCTACGTGGTGACGCCGCTCGCCTACGACTTCTTCCTCGGCTTCCAGCAGTTCGGCAACGACGGCACCGCCGTGCCGGCCGACGGGGTCGGAGACGGGCTGTCAGTTGTCTTCCAGGGCTCGGCGCAGGAATATCTGAACCTTACGGTGAAATTCATCGTGGCCTTCGGTCTCTGTTTCCAGCTGCCGGTCCTGCTGACGCTGATGGGCAAGGCCGGCCTCGTCACCTCGATGGGCCTTCGAGCGGTGCGCAAGTATGCCGTCGTCGGCATCCTCGTGCTCGCCGCCGTCGTGACACCGCCCGACGTCATCACGCAGATCATCCTGTTCGTCGTGGTCTACGGCCTCTACGAGATCTCGATCCAGCTGGTGAAGCGCGTCGAGAAGAAGCGCGAGGAACAGCTCCGCGCCGAGGGTGTGCTGGGTGAGAACGAAGGCCTCTACGACCAGTTCGAGGACGACGACGAGGACGGCACCAGGTGATGAAGGATCCGCTCGAGAGGATCGCGGCCGCGCTGGAGCGACTGGCGCCGCCGCCTCACCCGGCGCCGGAATTCACCGCGTCCGCCTTCGTCTGGATGACCGAGCCTGACCGGCTCACCCCCGTCAGCCGGGTCAATCGGGTCGATGTCGACCTGCTGGTCGGGATCGATCGCTCCCGAGACACGCTGATGGCCAACACGGAGCGCTTCGCGCGCGGCCTGCCGGCGAACAACGCCCTGCTCTGGGGCGCACGGGGGATGGGAAAGTCGAGCCTCGTCAAGGCGATTCACGGCAAACTTCACACCGAGCATCCCGGCCTCAAGATCGTGGAAGTCCAGCGCGAGGACCTTCCGTCGATCGGGCGTTGCCTCGCCATGCTGCGCAATCGCGACGAACGGTTCATCCTGTTCTGCGACGACCTCTCCTTCACCAACGACGATGCGCATTACAAGTCGCTGAAGGCGGTGCTCGACGGCGGGATCGAGGGGCGTCCGGACAACGTGGTGCTCTATGCCACGTCCAACCGGCGCCACCTGATGCCGCGCGACATGATCGAGAACGAGCGCTCCTCGGCGATCAACCCTTCGGAATCGGTCGAGGAGAAGGTCTCGCTCTCCGACCGCTTCGGCCTCTGGCTCGGCTTCCACCCCTGCGACCAGGACGCCTACCTCGCGATGATCCGCGGATATTGCGACGCCTACGGCGTCGCGATCTCCGACGAGGAGCTCCGCGCCGAGGCGATCGAGTGGCAGGCCACGCGCGGCGGCCGCTCGGGCCGGGTCGCCTGGCAGTTCTTCACCGATCTCGCGGGTCGGAAGGGCGTTCACCTCTCCTGAGGCGGCTCTCTCATCTGGCCGGAAATACCTCCGGGGGAGTCGCCGCAGGCGACGGGGGCAGCGCCCCCCTCCCGGACCTGACACCTCAGCGGATCGTCTCGATCGGTCCCTCGGCGCGTCCGTGGATGAACTGATCGACGTAAGGGTCCGCCGCGCCGTCCATCTCCGACACCGGCCCCGACCAGCGTATCTTGCCACCGTGGAGCATCGCGACGCGGTCGGCGATGGCGCGGACGGAACTCATGTCATGCGTGATGGTCACCGCCGTCGCGCCCATCTCGGTCACGATTTCACGGATCAGGTCGTTGATGACGCCCGCCATGATCGGGTCCAGCCCCGTCGTCGGCTCGTCGAAGAAGATGATGTCGGGCTCTGCGGCGATGGCCCGGGCGAGGCCGACGCGCTTCTGCATGCCGCCCGACAGTTCCGCCGGCAGCCGGTCGGCCACCTCCGGCCCCAGTCCGACGCGGCGCAGCTTCTCGATCGCGATATCGCGCGCCTCGGCCCTGGGGCGCTTCGCCTCGCCCCGCATCAGGCGGAACGCGACGTTCTGCCAGACGGGCAGGGAATCGAACAGCGCGGCGCCCTGGAACAACATGCCGAAACGGGCCAGCATCGCCTCGCGCGTCCGATGCGTCATCGCCGTGCCGTCGACCCTGATCGTCCCCCCGTCCAGCGTCAGCAGGCCGAGGATGCACTTCAGGATCACCGACTTGCCGGTGCCCGAGCCGCCGATCACGACGAGGCTCTCGCCCTTCGCGACGGACAGGTCGATGCCCCGCAGGACATGGTTGGAGCCGAAGCTCTTGGTGACGCCGGAAAGCTCGATCATGCGGAGAAGAACGCCTCCGTCAGCAGGAAGTTCGCGGCAAGGATCAGGACCGAGGCCGCGACCACGGCGCTTTTCGTCGCGCGGCCCACGCCCTGCGCGCCACGGGCCGAGTGCATCCCGAAGTAGCACCCTGTCAGCCCGGCAAGCGTGCCGAAGACAGCCCCCTTGGCGAGCGAGGAGACGACGTCGAGCGCCTCGAGGAAATTCACCGTGTTCTGCAGGTAGTTCGCCGCGTTGAAGTCGAGCCGCCAGATCGCGACGAGGTAGCCGCCGAGGATGCCGATCACGTCGCCGACTCCGACCAGCACCGGCACGGTCAGCGCGGCGGCGAGCACGCGGGGCACGGTGAGGTATTTCATCGGGTTGGTCGACAGCGTGACGAGCGCGTCGAGCTGCTCGGTCACCTTCATCGTCGCGATCTCGGCGGCGATGGAGGAGGTGACCCGCGCCGCGACCATCAGCCCGACGAGGACCGGCCCGAGCTCGCGCACCATACCGACGGCGACGATCTGGGGCACCAGCGCCTCCGCCTCGAAGCGCGAGCCGCCGGCGTAGATCTGCAGCGCCAGCGCGCCGCCGGTGAAGAGCGCGGTCAGACCCACGACGGGCAGGGTCTGCCAGCCGACCGACATGATCGCTGCGCCGAACTCGCGGATGTAGAACGGCGGCCGGACAAGGTGCGACAGCATCGAGAAGACGAAGAGAGAGGCGCGCCCGATCCCGGCGAGCAGTCCGAGCGCCGCCGCGCCGATCCGGGCGAGGAGGTGCATCATGCGCCCGCGTACCGCCGGCTGTAGCGCAGGCCGAGCTGTGTGAGGATCTCGTAGCCGATGGTGCCGGTCTGCCCGGCGATATCGTCGACGCCCTGGTGTTCGTTCAGCAGCGACAGCGCCTTCGGCTCCTCGGGCAGGTCTGTGATGTCGACGCCGATCAGGTCCATCGAGACGCGGCCACGGATCGGGCAGGGGATATCGCCATGCCAGAGCGCGCCCTTGTGCGACAGGTGACGGGTGATGCCGTCAGCATAGCCGCCGCTGACGGTGGCGATGGTCGTCGGCCGCTCCGCCGTCCAGGTGTTGCCGTAGCCCACCGTCTCGCCCGGCTCGAGGCTGCGGGTCTGGATCACCGGCAGGTCGAGCTGCACCACCGTCCGCGCCTCGTTGAAGGGCTGGCCGCCGTAAAGGCCGATACCGGGCCGTGTCATGTCGAAATGGTAGTCAGGGCCGAGCAGGATGCCCCCCGTCGCGGCGAGCGAGCGCGGCACGCCGGTGCCGTCGGTCATCCGGCGGAATTCCTCGAGCTGATGGGCGTTCATCGGGTGATCGGGCTCATCCGCGCAGGCGAGGTGGCTCATCAGCAGGACCGGCTTCTGCGCCAGCGCGATGTCGGCGACCGCCGCCCAGTCGGAGAACTCCATCCCCAGCCGGTTCATCCCGGTGTCGAGCTGGATACCGAACGGATGTCCGGGCAGCGCCTCGAAGTGACGCAGCACCTGGTCGAGCGAGTTGAGCATGGGCACGAGACCGAGGTCGGAGATCATGTCGGTGTCGCCCGCCATGTGACCGCCGAAGACGCAGATGTCGGCGTTCGGGCCAAGCGCCTGCCGGAGCGCGGCGCCCTCTTCGGCCACGGCGACGAAGAACCGGCGCGCGCCGGCGTTCATCAGGGCGCGCCCCGTCTTCGAGACCCCGGTGCCATAGCCATCGGCCTTCACGACCGCGGCCGCTTCGGCGCTGCCCATCCCGGCGAGCGCCTTGTAATTCGCGACCAGCGCGTCGAGGTCGATTGTAAGATGCCCGGTGCCCATGACCGCGTTTTGACAGGGTGCGCGTCAGGGTCAAGCATTTGCCGGCCCTCGCGACACCAAGCGCTCGCACAAGCGTGATGCTGCACCGCATCGCGAACGCAGGGAGCGTCCGCGCCTTGCAGCGCAACGGCAATGCCGCATTGCGGCGGGCGAATTTGCGCCGGCCTACGTCAAATCTGTTACTGATTTTTCACCGACCTGTCGCATCATGTGAACAGGACCCTAAGTAGGGGACACAAGGAGACGTCAAAGCCTCCGAACCCAAGGGGAGGAAATCAGCGTGACCCACGGATATGGCTCCTCGGGCCTGAACCTGATCGTCGTGGAAGACGAGACGCTTGTCTCCATGGACCTCGAAGCAACGCTCGAAGAGCTTGGCCACCGCGTGATCGGTGTGGCGAGCCATGTCGAGCGGGCGCTTGAACATATCGCCGGCGCGGGCACCGCGCTCGACGCAGTCATCCTCGATCTCACGCTGGCGGGGCGCAGTGCGCAGCCCGTGGCGGAGCGTCTGCACCGTCAGGGCACGCCCTACGTGGTCGTGACGGGGCTTGAGGAAAGCGACGTGCGTCGGCACGGCTTTTCCGGGCCCTACGTGCCGAAACCCTACCAGCCGGAGCGGCTCCATCAGGCGCTGCTCGGGGTCGTGGCGGACCTGCGTCCGGGCTACTGCGGTTCCTCTTCGGTAGAGTTACCGTCGTCCTCGTCCGCGGACGTCGTGATGAGCCGGTACGATTCCAGCTCCGCCTGCGTCAACAGGTAGATCTCGCCCGGCGGGGTGATGAGCGCGGGCTGCATCAGCATCGGGTCGATCCCCATCTCGTCGAGATATTCCATCACCGCGCCCTGTCCGCGCTGAATATCCTCCACCGCGAGGAAGGCGGGCAGGGCGGTGTTCTCCCCGAAGAAATGCTGGTGGACGCCCACCATCGCGCCCTCTTCGACCTCGCGCACGGTGCCGGAGGCGAGGATGTAGGGGCAGGCCGACATGCAGATGTCGGATTCCGTCATTCGCGTCTCGACCTCCAGGCCGCGCAACTGCCTCCCGATGGCGAGCGCGTCGCTGACCGAACCGCCGGGGGAGTTCAGGTAGACGAGTTCCGGCTGCGTGGTCGCCTCCGTGAGGAAGCTGGACAGGCGCTCGGCATCGCCGGCCTCGATCCGGCCTGTCAGGGTCAGGGTCGGCCGCGTCTCCCACGTGGTGCTTTCCATCAACAGGCGCGAGGGCATGTCCTCGGTCACCGGGATCGGGCGGCTGCCGGGACGCGCGGTGCGCAATTCCAGATCCGCCGGACGATAGCGGCGGGTCTGATCGCCGGGGCGCAGCGGCTCGTCGATCTCCGGCGCGGAGGACGGCATGGTGAGCTCGGGCAGGATGCGCAGGAAGTCGGAGCCGAACAGCACCGTGGCAAGCCCGACCTGGACCCACAGGATCCACATGATCGTGCGCTTCACCTGGCGGCCGGGGCCTGACGTCTTCGGTGGGTCCTGCGTCGCATCAGCCATTCGCGGCGTCGATCCGGTGGCCGGCCTCGATCAACGCGCGGAAGGCGACGTCCTGCTCATCGGCACGCACCAGCAAGTAGTCCCGCAGGTATGTCGATATCACGAAAACGCCGAGCTCCGCTTCCGCCACCGGCTGGACGGCGGACAGGATCACCCCGGGTTCGTCGAGATCGGCCGTCGTCTCGACCTTCAGGGCGCGCCAGCCGCGCTCGGCCTCCGTCGTCTCTGGGACCCGGTCGGAGAGACAGACGATCGACAGCTCGTCCTCGGCGATGGTGACGCTGACAAGACCATCGCCGCCGACCCACTCGGGCAGGGCGCTGCCGGCGGGCAGCTTGCTGATGGCGTAGTCGCCGGGTTGCGGGATCAGGGAGAACTTCGGCAGATCAGTCATTCGGCAGGGCGTCCGGTATCGACAGCGGAAAGGTTTCGGCGGGGCGCGGACTCGTCGGCCTCCTTCGTCGGCGGCGTCTCGGACTTCGCGGGCCGGTCGAGGCCGCTTTCCACTTCGCGCAGGGCCCGCACGGCGGCGCGCAGCTCCGCCAGCGTCATCAGGTCTTCGGTTGCCGCCCGTTCGCGGCCCGAGCGGATCGCGCTCTGCGTGATGGCCACGATGAAGACGAGAACCGCCGGCAGAAGGTCGATCGCGATCGCCCCGGCCCACGATGGGACGAAGTTGTTGGCGTAGCGGATCACCGCGTCGGCGGTGGAGATCGGGGTGTAGGTCGTGTCCGACGGCGGCGGCATGGCAACGACCGCCTCCGCTGCCTGCCGCAGCGTATCGGCCCGCTGGCCGAGCACGGTGAGGACGGAATTCATCGTCGCTGACTGGTTCTGCCGCGTCTCGGCGGTCGATCCGTCGAGTTCGGGCAGCACGACCGAGCGTTGCAGATCGTTCGCCGCCCGGATCACCAGCGGCGCGACGGAGAGTTGGCGCAACCGGGTGATCTCGTTGGCGAGTTGCACCGCCTCTTCGGAGAACTGGACTGAGCGGGGATCGACCGCGCCCGGCTCCACCGTCAGGGCGCGCATCCGGCTGAGAATGGCGTTCCCGCGTGAGAATGCCTCGTCCAGCAACGGCTGCTGGCTGGCGATCTGGGATTCCAGTGCGTTCAGCTCGTCCGACTTCTGGCGAAGCAGGCGGAAGACGGCGCCCTCACCGGCGAACCCGGACAATTGTCCGGTCGCTTCCTGCTGGGACAGGTCCTCGAACGACTGGCGCACCCGCGCCACGTCCCTCTCGAGGCCCTGGCTCGCCACCGCGATGGCGTTCGCCTGCTCGAGCGCGCCCTGGTAGTTCTGCACGGTCGTCGCCATGTGCTGCTCGACCGCCGCCGACCCGGCGAGCGCGGCAGCGTTGAGCCACGACGACATCGCGATGATCGCAAGGCTGCCGGCGATCATCGACAGGAACAGCCCAATCCGCGCACCGGCGGTGCGCACGGCGGGCAGCAGGCGCATCAGGTAGGACCAGAAAACGAAGATGCCGACGGAGACGGCCACCGAGTAGGCCATCGCCGCGAAGAAGGAGAGCGCGCCGGTGTCGTCGAGCAGCGATGACACCCCGAGGTAGGTATAGATGCCCGACGCCACGGCGAGCACGCCAAGCGCCGCGCCGGTGAAGCTGTCGAGCCACGTCAGGTGGCCCTCCAGCTCGCGCGAATAGCGCACGCCGCGCGCTTCGGTGCGGCTGAGCCGGCTTTCATCTTCCATGTACGAACCCTCCAGGTCGGACCGAAGGTATGATTAACCAGCCCTGACGCCAATCAGGTTTGACTTTACAGTGAGGTGATCGCACGATCATGGCTCAAACCGATACGTTTTACTAATTTTATTTCGCGGAGAAGAATTGATGAGGAACAAAGTTCGCATCGCGCTGTCGCTTGCCACCTTGCTGGCGCCGCTGGCCGGTCCGCTGGCCGCGCAGACGGCTGACGAGGAAGTCGCCGCCGAGATCGCCGAGTGCATCGAGCGGCGCTGCTCGACGCTTTCGCTCGACAACATCACCGGGCTGACGGCGATCCCGAACGAAGTCCTGTCCGCCCCCGGCATCAGCGGCTTGCGCCTGTCCCGGTCGCCCGTGACGGACCTGTCGCTGCTGAACAAGATGAGCTGGCTGGAAGAGCTCGACCTCGGCAGCACGCCGGTCACCAACCTGTCGATCCTCACCGGCCTGACGGCGCTGCGCGACCTCGACCTCGGGGACACCGCGCCCGCAGACCTCGGCCCGGTCGGCAACCTTCCGGCGCTTGTCGAGCTCGAACTTCGCAGCGCGCGGGTGAGCGACCTCTCGGCGATCTCCGGCCTTGTGGGGATGGAGTACCTGGGCCTTGCGGACACCGATGTCACCGATCTTGCGCCGCTGGCGGGAATGAAGGCGCTGCGTCGGCTCGACCTCGACAACAGCCGGGTCGGCGATTTCGGACTGTTGGCCGAATTGCCGGCCCTGAACACGATTTTCCTGCGGCGGGCGCTCATCGCGGACCTGGCGCCCCTGACCGGGCTCCAAGGGCTGCGGACGCTCTATATCGACCGGACCGGGGTCAGCGACCTCGCTCCGCTCTCCAACACGCGCGCCCTGGAATATCTCAGTGCTCAGGCGACCGCCGTGACCGATCTCACACCGCTGATCGCGCTGACATCTCTCCGCTCGCTCGACCTGTCGGAGACGCCGGTGTCCGATATCGCACCTCTGTCCGGAATGCGGCTGATGCGGTCGCTCTACCTGCGCGATACCCAGGTCGCCGACATCGCGAGCGTCGCCTACATGCCGATGCTTGAGCGGATCTATCTGGACAACACGCCGGTAACGGACATCGGTCCGCTGGCGGACCACGTTTGGCTGACGGACATCTACCTGCGCGGCACCGGGGTGTCCGACATCTCTGCTCTGGCGTCGCTGCCGAAACTGCGCTCCGTCGACCTGCGCGAGACGGCGGTGACCGACCTGTCGGCGTTGACCGGGCTGGAGGAGCTGTCGAGCGTCTACCTCGGTGAGCCGACGCAGGCCAATCCCGAGCATGTCGCCGCGCTCGAGGCGAACGGCGTGACGATCCGCTGACGGCATCCGGTCAGGGCAAGGTGCCCCAGGCCGGGCGGTTCCGCTCCCAGATCTTCTCACCTATCAGGCAGTCGTAACGCTCGGCCTGCGCCGGTATCACTTGCGGTGCGGGCAGGGTGCCCGCGATCTCCAGCACAAGCTTGCGGCGGATCGCCTCGGCGAAGTCGGGCCAGTCCTGCACCGCGATGACGAAGGACCCCGCACCGCCTGTCACGCAGGCGGCATAGTAGGCGTCAAGGTCGTCGACGGACCAGCGGTCATAGCCATCGTTGAAGGCCATGATCGGCAGGCCGTTGATGATGATGCCCCGGTTCAGAGTCGCCTGCCGCGCGTCGAGCACCGGGCCGCCGGAATTGTTCGGGCCGTCGCCCGAGATGTCGATCACCCGGCGCAGACCCTGAAAGCCGTTGTTGTCGAAATGGTCCGCCCCGAACCTCAACGCGGAGCTGATCGAGGTGCGCGACACCGCATAGGGATCGCTCAGCAGGAGGGCCTCGGCGAACGCGGTCGCGTCGCCGGGGGATGCGATCTCTGTCCAGTCGACGACCACGCGCTCTCCGCCCGCGCCGGCCCATTCGACGTAGGACAGGGCAATGCGGCCGATCATGCCTTCACCGATGGAGCCGAGCACCTGTTCGCTGGTCAGGGCGGCGGCGTAGCCTTCGCGTTGGATACGATGTTCCTCGATCGTCATGGAGCGGGAGACGTCGACCATCAGCAGCAGTTCGACATCGACCTCGACAGGGCGGGGGCCGTCCTGCGCCGCGGCAGGGTGGGCGACGAGAAAGACGAGAAGCAGGAGCCAGGGGCGCGACATGGGGTCAGCTTCGACAGCGGCGCCACGGTCTGTCCAATGACGAGGTGGTGAACGTAGGGTGCGCGCTCGATGCGCACCCCCGGTGTGGGTGGGACGGCCGCCGGGTGCGCATCGAGCGCGCACCCTACGCCTTGCGGCGGAAGGGGGGGGCAGGTGGTGCGGGACTCTGCGCGCGGCAGCGGTGATGGGAACGCGCGTTCCGGGTTGCCGCCGGGACGGCGGAAACCATCCCGGAGCCGGCGCTTTTCCCACGCACTTATCCACACCCTTTCCAGAGGAAAAAGTGTTGTATTACTTGCCGTTAGATCGTTATCGGGGCAGGCGCGGACCTAGAAGTCCCTGTCCTCCCCGGTCTGCCATGGCTTCACCAGGTTGCCGAAGCGGGTGAAGCGGCCCTCGAAGGACAGATCCACGGTGCCGATCGGCCCGTGACGCTGCTTGCCGATGATGACTTCGGCCCGTCCGTGCAGCTTTTCCATCTCATCCTGCCAGGCGGCCATCTTCTCCATCTCGTGGTCGCCGGGTTTTTCACGTTCCTTGTAGTATTCCTCACGGAACACGAACATCACGACGTCCGCGTCCTGCTCGATCGAGCCGGATTCGCGAAGGTCGGAGAGCTGCGGTCGCTTGTCATCGCGGCTCTCGACCTGACGGGAGAGCTGGGACAGGGCGATGACGGGGATGTCGAGCTCCTTGGCGATCGCCTTGAGGCCCTGGGTGATCTCGGACACCTCGTTCACGCGGCTGTCCTTGGCCGAAGCCGGACGCACGAGCTGGAGATAGTCGACCATCAGCACGTCGAGCCCGTGTGTCCGTTTCAGCCGCCGCGCACGTGCGGCGAGTTGGCTGATCGGCAGGGCGGGCGTGTCGTCGATGTAAAGCGGGCAGGCCTCGAGCGTCTTGGCGGCCTCGACGAAGCGGCGGAATTCACCCTCCGTCATGTTACCGCGCCGGATCTGCTCGGACGGGACCTCGGACGCTTCGGAAAGGACGCGGGCGGCGAGCTGCTCGGCGCTCATCTCCAGCGAGTAGAAGCCCACCACGCCGCCGTCGACGGCGACGTCGCGGCCCTCGCTGTCGGTGCCACGGCGATAGGCCTTGGCGATGTTGAAGGCGATGTTGGTGGCAAGCGAGGTCTTCCCCATCGAGGGACGGCCGGCGAGGATCAGAAGGTCGGACTTGTGCAGGCCGCCGAGCTTCTTGTCGAGGTCGGTGAGCCCGGTCGAGATGCCGGCCAGCCCACCGTCGCGCTTGTAGGCCGTCGCGGCGACTTCCACCGCATCGGTGACGGCGCGCAGGAACGACTGGAAGCCGCTTTCGGTCTGGCCCTGCTCGGCAAGCTTGTAGAGCTTCTGTTCCGCCGCGACGATCTGGTCGCGCGGTTCGCTGTCGACCGTGACGCTGGCCGCCTGTCCGGCGATATCGTGACCGAGCGAGATCAGCTCCCGCCGGATGGCGAGGTCGTAGATCATCTGCGCGTAGTCGCGGACGGCGTAGGTCGAAATCGCGAAGCCGGCGAGCCGGGCGAGATAGGCCGCGCCACCGAGTTCCTTCAGCCCTTCGTGGTCGGCAAGGTAGGAGGCGAGCGTCACCGGCGACGCGAGCGCGTTCTTGGTGATCCGCTGGGCGGCGGTCTCGAAGATCGCGGCATGGACGGGGTCGTAGAAGTGCTGCGGCCCGATCACCATGGCGATGCGGTCATAGACATCGTTCGTCGTCAGAATTGCGCCGAGAAGCTGCTGTTCCGCCTCGATCGAGTGAGGCAGCGTCATGCCCTCGTCGGTCTTTACGGACTCGTCCACCTTCGCCGCGCGCAACGGCGTAATGTCATTCATGCCGGTGTCCCACTCTGGCTCGATTCCCTGCCGAAGGTGTTACGCGATCGCTCGCGACACCTTCAATCTGGATATCCTGTGCATAGCTTCGTGTCGGATCGGAATTGGCCAGATGATGCGGCCAACAGGCGATGCCGGTCAACATCTCGGTGTCGCGAAGCAATTGACCTAGCGTCGCTCAGGCGGACGGCTGCCAATCTCTGGGCGCCTTGAGGTACCCCTCCACCGCGTCGAGCGTGGCGTCGTCGAAGGCGTCGCGCCGACGGGCCTCCGCCAGCACGTCCCACCATGTGCAGAGGTGAATCAGCTGGACGCCGTGATCGGCGAGCCGCCCGGTCGTCTCGGGGTAGATGTCGTAATAGAAGATCACCGCCGTCGCGCCACAGGTCGCGCCGGTGTCGCGGATCGCGTCGACGAAGGAGAGCTTGCTGCCGCCGTCGGTCGTGAGGTCCTCGACCAGCAACACGCGCTGACCCTCCGACATCGCGCCCTCGATCCGGGCGTTGCGGCCGTAGCCCTTCGGCTTCTTGCGCACGTAGGTCATCGGCAGGGCGAGCCGCTCTGCGACGAACGCCGCGAAAGGGATGCCCGCCGTCTCGCCGCCGGCGATGTTGTCGAACGCCTCGAAGCCCGCCTCGCGCATGATCGTCACCGCGAGGAAATCCATCAGCGTGGCGCGGATTCGCGGGAAGGAGATCAGCTTGCGGCAGTCGATGTAGGTCGGGGCCTTGTTGCCGCTGGCGTGGGTGAACGGCTCGGTCGCGTTGAAGTGGACCGCGCCGATCTCCAGCAGCATCGAGGCGGAGAGTCGCGCGATTTCGGACTTGTCGGGAAAGCCGGAAGGGATCATCGCACGTCTCCTTGTTGCGCAGGTCGGTCCGCCTCAGACCACTTTCCGCCGACGCTGTCCAGATTCACGGAATCTCAACGAAATTCCGATATCGATTTTTCGGCGAAAAATCGGGGATCAGGGCAGGTAGCCATTCGGATCGACGCTTTGCAGACCTTCGCGGGTCTCGAAATGCAGGTAGGCCGGGTCGCCATTCGGGATCCGGGCCAGCGTCTGCCCCTGGCTGACGCTCTGGTCCTTCTGCACTTCGAGGTCGGTCAGGTTCACGTAGACCGTCAGCAGGTTGTCGGGGTGACGGACCACCACGATCGACGCCCCGTCGGTATCCTGCGTGATCGCGGCGACCGTACCGGCGGCGGCGGCCCGCACCGGCGCACCGGGGGAGGACAGGATGTCGATCCCCTCGTTCCGGCCGCGTGCGAATTCACGGATGATGGAGCCATCGACCGGCATGATCAGCGGCGCGTCGGAGCTTGGCGCCGTCGTCCGCTGCTCGCCGAGGTCGGGGGCCGGCGGCGGCGCGGGAGCGTCTTCGGCCTCTGCCGTGTCGTTCGAGGTGACCGGCATCGGGTCCTCGTCCGGCAGTGGCGCGCTGGAGGAGGGCGGAAGCGGCGTCGGGCTGCCCTCGCCGGGGATCGTGGTCACCGCGACGGCGTCGGTCGCGGGCTCGGCCGGCGCGGCGGCGCCGCCCTGCGGGATCAGGAGTTGCTGGCCCTCGCGCACGGCGAGGTCGGCGCCGAGGCCGTTCCAGTCGGCGATGCCGCGGACCGGCACGTTATAGAGCCGGGAGATCGTGTAGATCGTCTCTCCCCGCTGGACCTGGTGGCGCAGCGGCTCCGCCCCGGCGGGGGCGGCCGGGCGCACCTGCGTCGTGCTGCTGGTCGCGCCGCCGGCACGGTCGATGGCGGCGGAGGCGAGCTCTGTCACGTTGACCTGGCCCGGCGCCTGCAGGCTGTTGCCGGCGTCGACGCGCGCGGGCAGGGCGAGGACTTCGCCGGCACGCAGCGGCGCCTGCAGCTCGACCCCGTTGAAGCGGGCGAGGCTCTCCGCCTCGAGCCCGAGACGGGCGGCGACCGAGGTCACCGTGTCGCCCTGCCGGGCGACAACGACCTGCGTGTTGGGATAGGTGATGACCCCGCGCTCGTCCGCGGCCGGGCGCGCCGCGTAGTCGGCGCTCGCCGCCTCGCTGGTGTCGAAGCCGTTGCCGAGGTTGCGCAGGTCCGGATCGAACTGCCCGTTGCTGCAGGCCGCCACGAGCCCGAGGAGGCCCGATGCCGCGATCAGCCGGCCGGCGGTTGGAAATGCTCTCGTCGCCATTCTCTCGTCCTCAAATGTCCCGCGCCCCGTTGGATCGGGACGTTCTGCTGTGCCTGTCACCGACGCCCTGCCGGGGCGCCGCACTCATTCCTGTCCGAGCCCCTCGACGAGCGGCACGAACCGCACGGCGCGAAGCTCCTCGTACTCGTAGCCCTCGTCGGTCCGCTCCACGCGGATCAGGCTCTGTACCGCGTCGGACTGGCCGACGGGCAACACCATGATACCGCCTGGACGGAGTTGCGCCAATAGGGGGCCCGGCGGGTCCTCCGCGGCGGCCGTGACGATGATCTTGTCGAAGGGGGCCTGTTCGGGCACGCCGTGGCTGCCGTCGGCGGTCATCGAGGTGATGTTGACCAGGCCGAGCTCGTCGAACACCGCCTGGGCGTCGCGCACCAGCCGCCGGTGCCGGTCCACGGTGTAGACCCGCCTTGCGAGGTGGCTGAGGATCGCGGCCTGGTAGCCGGAACCGGTCCCGACCTCGAGCACCTTGTCGCGGGGCTGCACGTTCAGCGCCTGTGTCATCAGGCCGACGACGGAGGGCTGGCTGATCGTCTGGCCGCAGGAGATCGGCAGCGGCATGTCCTCGTAGGCGCGTTCCGCGAACAGGCCGGTGACGAAGCGCAAGCGGTCCGTCTGCTCCATCGCGTGCAGCACACGGGCGTCGGTGACCCCGCGCGAGCGCAGGGCGAAGAGGAACTGCATCTTGCGTTCGGCCTCGGTGGTCACGAAAGCGCGTCCCCGACGGCGTCCAGCATCTCGGACGCGGTGAAGTCGGCCCGCATCGGGGTGACCGAGATCCGCCCCTCGAGGTTGGCGTTCGCGTCCGTCCCCGGCGCGCAGGGCGCGCGCTGGTCGCCGTTCTTCACCCAGAGGAACCGGCGACCGCCGGGGGAGACATGCGCCTCGACCGAATGGCGGACGTTCTTGCGCTGGCCCTGGCGGGCGACTTCGAAGCCGGACACCTCGGCGGCCGGGATCGGTGGGAAGTTCACGTTGTAGAACAGGCGGTAACTGCCGCTGTCCCACGGGGCGTCGGCGATCAGCCGGCGGACGATGTCGACACCGTGGGCCGCCGCGGCCTCGAACGGGTTGTCGAGCTTCACGTTCCCCGGGCCCATGTATTGCGACAGAGCGATTGCGGGCACGTCCTGAAGGGCCGCCTCCATCGCCGCGCCGATGGTGCCGGAATAGGCGGCGTTCTCGGCGGCGTTGTTGCCCCGGTTCACGCCGGAGAGCACGAGGTCGGGCGGGGTGCCGTCGAGCACGTCATAGAGCCCGGCAAGGACGCAGTCGGCAGGCGTGCCCTCGGCTGCGAAGCGGCGGGGGCCCATCTCGGCGATCATGGTCGGGTGAACGTAGGAGATGCAGTGCGCCACGCCCGATTGCTCGAACGCCGGCGCGACGGTCCAGACTTCGCCGTCAGGACCCGCGACTTCGGTCGCGATGTCATGCAGAACCGCGAGGCCCGGCGCGTTGATGCCGTCGTCGTTGGTGATGAGGATGCGCATTGCTGCCCGGTCGTCGCCTTTTGTCCTTCCTATGCGAGGTGGTCGCGGGCGGCAAGGCGGCGGGCGGCATTAAGGTCCGGCAGCGTCAGCCGAGGATTTCGGGCAGCAGCCGGGCGGCCTCGTCCGTGGGGCTGGCCAGCGGCGAGCGATCCTCGCCGGGGTGGAACCGTGCGCGCATGGCGGTCGGCATCGGGTTCGGCGTCAGGATCTTCACCTGCGGGCCGGTCCGCGCGGTTTCGGCCTGCCAGCTGCGGGCGATCGCGATCTGTGCGGCCTTGGTGGCGCCGTAGGTGGCATAGAACGCCTCGCCGCCACGCGGATCGTCGAAGAACACGGCGCGGCCGTCGGTGCCGAGCAGCGGCGCGACATAACTGACGAGGCGCTGGGTCGCGGCGATATTGACGTCGACCGAGCTGGCGAAGTCCTTCGGCCCGATGTTCGGCGCTGGCGCCAGCGGCGCGGCGTGGATCGCGGCGTGTACGAAGAGCGACAGCCGGCCCCAGCGGTCGTGGATCGACCGGCAGAGCTGCTGCATCGCGGCGTCCGTCGTGATGTCCATCGGCGCGAGCGTCGCCTCACCGCCTGCGGCGCGGACGAGGTCGTCGAGCTCTTCCAGTGCGCCGGTCGTGCGGGCGCAGGCCACGATATGATGCGTGGGGGCGAGCGCCACGGCGAGCGCGTGGCCGAGCCCGCGCGAGGCTCCGGTGATAAGGGCTACCTTGGTCATCGCCGCGTCTTGGCGCGGTGGCGGCACGGGGTCAAGAGGCGGTGGCGTTGTGCCGTTCGGCAAGCTCTTTCAGGCCGGCGTCGATGTCGCCGGTCGCCCCGATCCAGTCGACGAAGCGCGGAAAGTCCTGCTCCATCGTCTCGAGCTTCATGGCCATCACGTGCGTCTTGTCCTTGAGGAACGCGCGGATGTTGGCGGTGACGGTATCGACGTAATCGAGGGCGACGTCCGTCCGGGCCGGCGGTTCGGCCCGCCAGCCGGAGCCGAGCAGGATGCCGTTCCGGTAGGCCTGCAGGATGCCGGGATTCTTACGTGCGGCGAAGCTCGCCGCCACCTCTTCCCGAATGCGGGTCAGGTGCACGTAGGCCGCGTCGTCGCCCCATTCCTCGTCAAGTCGGCCGAGGAGCCACGACAGGCGATTGTCGATCTCGATGTGATCGACGTCATAATCCAGACGCGCATCACCGAGGAGATGCGTCCGGCTTGCGCTTGCGGACGTGTGGCTCGTCAGGTGGCCACAGGCGCGGGCCAGCGTGGTGGAGCCGCAGCGGCCGGTGCTGAGAACGAAGATATTGCGTGGAAAGCTCATGTTGTCCCGTGTGCCGCGCAAGCGTGGCGAGTTTGGGTCAGCCGCGCGGCATCGTCAGGATTCTCTGCCCGCGTTGCCCCTGGAGCACGACCTGCACCTGGTCGATGGCCACCACCCGGCCGGCTTGCGTCAGATCGCCCGGCGCGACGGTATCGATCGTGCCTTCGGGATAGCGCAGCATGGCGCGCGGTCCGTCGGCGCTCGTGATGAGCCCGACGAGGATTGTGTCGCGGGTGTCGATTGCGCCACTGTCGGTCGCGGCCGACGCGACCGTCTCGTTGGTCTGTTCTTCCATGGTCCGTACGTCCTTCCGTCTCGCGGTGGCGCTCTTGTGCGGGCGCTCTGTGCGAAGCCGGCGGGATATGGGGCAGGGGAGACGGATGCGAAACCCCGTTCGCTGCAGAGCAGCGCGATCCTGCCGGCGGGGACGGGTCGACCGGCGAAGAAGTTCCGAAAAGGCCTGCATGGCGCGAAAAGGCGCCATGCAGCCAACGAAACCTCAACGATTTCGTGAGTGCCTACTCGGCGGCAGTCTTCATCTGGAAGCCCTGTTCGACCATGTCGGCGGGCTCGACCGGGTATTCGCCGGAGAAGCAGGCGTCGCAATATTGCGGGCTGGCATTGTCGCGGCCGTTGGCCTCACCCACGGCGCGGTACAACCCGTCGAGCGAGATGAAGCGCAGCGAGTCGACCTGCAGATGCTCGCGCATTTCGTCCTCGGACATCGTGGCGGCGAGCAGCTTTTCCCGCTGCGGCGTGTCGACACCGTAGAAGCACGGCCAGGCCGTCGGCGGGGAGGCGATGCGGAAGTGGACCTCCTTCGCGCCAGCGTCGAGGATCATCTCCTTGATCTTCCGGCTGGTGGTGCCGCGCACGACGGAATCGTCGACGAGGATCACCCGCTTGCCCTTGATCAGGGCGCGGTTGACGTTGAGCTTCAGCCTCACGCCCATGTTCCGGATCTGCTCGGTCGGCTCGATGAAGGTGCGGCCCATGTACTGGTTGCGGGTGATCCCCATGGCGTAGGGGATGCCGCTTTCCTGGCTGTAGCCGATCGCCGCCGGAGTGCCGCTGTCGGGCACCGGGCAGACGAGGTCGGCATCCACCGGGGCCTCGCGCGCTAGTTCGACACCGATCTGGCGGCGGCTTTCGTAGACGGAGCGGCCGCCGAGGATGCTGTCGGGGCGGCTGAAATAGACATGCTCGAAGATGCAGAAGCGCGACCGCTTGGGGCGGAAGGGGTGCTGGCTCTCGACACCCTTATCGGTGATCACGACCATCTCGCCCGGCTCGATCTCGCGGACGAACTCGGCCCCGATGATGTCGAGCGCACAGGTTTCGGACGCCAGCGCCCAGCCCTCGCCAACCCGGCCGAGGACGAGCGGCCGCACGCCGAGCGGGTCGCGGACGCCGATCAGCTTGGTGCGGGTCATCGCAACGACGGAGAAGGCGCCCTCGACCCGGCGCAGCGCATCTTCCATCCGGTCGGGAATCGACTTCTGGAGAGAGCGCGCCATCAGGTGAATGATGCATTCGCTGTCCGACGAGCTCTGGAAGATCGAGCCGCGTTCGATCAGCTCGCGACGGAGTGCATTGGCGTTGGTGATGTTGCCGTTATGCGCGATCGCCGCCCCGCCCATGGCGAATTCGCCGAAGAAGGGCTGCACGTCGCGGATCGCAGTCTGGCCCTTGTTGCCGGCGGTGGAGTAGCGGACGTGGCCGATCCCGATGGAGCCGGGCAGCATGCCCATCGTCTCGGGGTCGGTGAAATTGTCGCGCACGTAGCCGAAGCGGCGGACGGAGTGGAAACCACCCTCGGGCTCGTGCGTCACGATGCCGCCGGCCTCCTGTCCGCGGTGCTGGAGGGCGTGCAGGCCAAGCGCGACGAAGTTCGCGGCATCGGCAACGCCGATGACGCCGAAGATCCCGCACTCCTCCTTCAGCTTGTCATCATCGAAGGGGTGGGCGGGTGGCATGTTTTTGGGCAAGGGCAGCAGCTCCGAATCCCGAAGGTTCGCATGTGCCCCACATAGGCGGTCTGAAGCGGCGTGTCACGAAACTATCAAGATAGTCTTAACATACCTGTCAGTCTGCGGACGCCCTGCCTCGAATGCCGTCAGGTGCGTCACCGGGCGAGGCAGGGGTGCGACATCTGCGGCAGAAGTGCGCACTGCACTTTCGGAACGCGCGATCCGGTCTATGCTTTTAACCAGTTTTGAAAGGGTAGTTGGGGACATCATGGACACTTTCCTTGGGCTGGAAGCACTGGTTCTTGCACGGGTGCAGTTCGCCTTCACGGTCGCGTTCCACTTCATCTTTCCGGCCATTTCGATCGGCTTGGCCAGTTACCTCGCCGTCCTGAACGGCATGTATCTGTGGACAAAGGACGAGGCCTACCTGCGCCTGTGGCGTTACTGGGTGAAGATTTTCGCGATCGCCTTCGCGATGGGCGTCGTCTCTGGCATCGTCATGTCCTACCAGTTCGGCACCAACTGGTCGGTCTTCTCCGATCTGACAGGGCCGGTCCTTGGTCCCCTGATGGCCTATGAAGTGCTGACGGCCTTCTTCCTCGAGGCCGGCTTCCTCGGCATCATGCTGTTCGGCCGCGGGCGGGTCGGGCCGACGCTGCACATGATCGCAACAGCGATGGTGGCGGTGGGCACCGCGGTCTCGGCGACATGGATCCTGTCGGTCAACTCGTGGATGCAGACGCCGCAGGGCTTCACCATGAACGAGGTCGGCCAGTTCGTCCCCGAAAGCTGGTGGGACGTGATCTTCAACCCGTCCTTCCCCTACCGGCTCGCCCACACGCTGACCGCTGCCTACCTGACGACGGCCTTCATCGTCGGCGGCGTCGCCGCGTGGCACCTGCTGCGGGGGCGGGTCGCGAACCTCGGCGTACAGACCATGTTCTCGATGGCGATGTGGATGATCGCGGTCACCGCGCCGCTGCAGATCGTCATCGGCCACGAACACGGGCTCAACACGCTCGAACATCAGCCGGTGAAGATCATGGCGATGGAGGGCCACTTCGAAAGCCATGAGGACGGCGTGCCGCTGGTCCTGTTCGGCTGGCCCGACCAGGACGCCGGAGAGATGCATTATACCATCGAGGTGCCCCGCGTCGGCGGCCTGATCCTCGACCAGGGGTGGAACGGCTCGATGGCCGGGCTCGACACCGTCGCGGCGGAGGACGAACCGCCGGTCGGGATCGTGTTCTTCGCGTTCCGCATCATGGTCGGTATCGGGATGCTTATGCTCGGCATCGGTATCTGGGGCCTGATCGCGCGCTTTACCGGTCGGCTCTACGACTCCCGCTGGCTGCACCGGGCCGCACTGGTGATGGGCCCGTCCGGCCTCGTCGCGGTGATCGCGGGCTGGTTCACGACCGAGGTCGGCCGCCAGCCGTGGGTCGTCTATGGCCAGCTGCGGACCGCTGACGCCCTGTCGCCCGTCGGGGCGGAAGCCGTGGGCGCCTCGCTCATCGCCTTCGTGGTGATCTACTTCCTCGTCTTCGGGGCAGGGGTCTTCTACATCCTGCGGCTGATGAACCATCCGCCCGAACCGGGCGAGACGGGCCTGCGCGACGAGGCCGGTCCGGTCCGGGTCGCCGGTCTTAACCCGCACCAGCAGGTGCAGGAAACGGGCGGTCCGCGCCCGCACGGGGGAGAGAACTGAGATGACCGACCTGACACTGATCTGGGCGCTGATCCTCGCCTTCGCCGTCTACACCTACGTGGTGCTCGACGGCTTCGACCTTGGGCTCGGCATCCTCTACCCGTTCTTCCCCAAAAAGAAGGACCGGGACCTGATGATGAACACGGTTGCCCCGGTCTGGGACGGCAACGAGACGTGGCTCGTCCTCGGCGGCGGCGGCTTGTTCGCCGCCTTCCCGCTGGCCTACGCCATCATCCTGCCCGCGCTCTATCCACCGATCCTCGCCATGCTGCTGGCGCTCGTCTTCCGGGGTGTCGCGTTCGAGTTCCGCTGGCGCGCGACCAGCCGCTACGGCCAGAGACTCTGGGATTATGCCTTCATCGGGGGCTCGGTTGTCGCGGCGATGGCGCAGGGCATCACGCTCGGCGCTGTGTTGCAGGGGATCGAGGTCGATGGCCGCGCTTATGCCGGCGGCTGGTGGGACTGGCTGACGTGGTTCACGCTGCTCACCGGCGTGTCGGTCGTGCTCGGCTACGCGCTGCTCGGCGCCTGCTGGATGAACTGGAAGCTCGAGGGCGATATCCAGCACAGGGCACGTGAACTGGCGCGGGGCGCCGCGGTGCTGACGGTGATGGGGATCGTCTTCGTCTCCGCCGCGACGCCGTTCCTGGAGCAGGGCTATTTCGAGCGTTGGCTCGCCTGGCCGGGCATCCTGGAGGTGGCGATCGTCCCCGTGCTGGTCGGAGCGCTGATCCTGGGTCTCGCCCGCTCGCTCTTCATGGAAGGGCGCGACTGGCTCCCGTTCCTGCTGACGCTGCTTCTGTTCCTGCTTTGCTTCGTCGGGCTCGGCATCTCGATGTGGCCGGACGTCGTGCCGGGCGCTGTCTCGCTTCAGGACGCGGCAAGCCCGAGGGAGAGCCAGATCTTCATGCTGGTCGGGGCGCTGTTCCTGATCCCGATCATCCTCGCCTACACGATCTACGCCTACTGGGTCTTCCGCGGGAAGATCGACCCGGAGGAGGGCTACCACTGATGGGCAAGAAGCTGCTCTGGTTCGTTGCGCTCTGGGTCGCGGGAGTCGGCACGCTCACGATCGTCGCCTACGGGATCCGGCTGATGATCCTGTGACGCGATGATCCTGTGACGGGGCCGGGCCAGCGCCCGGCCTCCCATCATTGCTGCTGTTCGTCGATCTCGTCGAGGGTCGGGCCTTCGTCCGACGGGGGAAGGTCGGCCTCGACCGGCTCGGCCGGCGTGCCGCACTCGCCGACAAGCTGCTCGTACTGCGTCGTGACCCAGCCGAGCGCGGCTTCGGGGTCCTGCTCTTCCAGTTCACCGGTGAACTGGCCGAAGACCCGCGCCGCGCGGCTGTCGTCGATCATCGCGATGTCCTGCGCGGACAACACGGTGTCGTAGAGGAAGAAGCAGACGGCGACGAGCAGAAGACCGCGCGCCACGCCGAACAGGAAGCCGAGCGCCTGGTCCAGTCCGCCGAGCCGCGACCGCTGGATGACGGAGGAAAAGAGCGGCGTGAACAGCGACACCACCAGCAGCGCCACCGCGAAGACCGCGGCAAAGGCAGCGATGATCGACAGTTCGCAGGAATCGCCGATGAAATCGCCGACCACGGGCAGCGACCGGATCATCGGCTGGATCTGGTCGGCAAAGATGAAGGCGAGCACCGTTGCGGCAACCCAGCCCGCGATGGCCATCAGTTCGCGGACGAGCCCGCGTGAATAGGCCAGCAACGCAGAGAGCACGATGACAACGGCAACCACCGCGTCAACGACCGTAAAGCCTTCCATTCCGTACCCTCGCGCCTGTCTCTTTTACCGCTCGCCGAACAGGGCTTCGACGAACGCGGGCAGGTCGGCCATGTGGCGCAACTCGAGACCGGATTCGCCGCCCCGTTTCCGGGCCTGCGGCAGGATGGCCTGCGTAAAACCAAGTTTCTGCGCTTCCTTCAACCGGTTTTCGGTCTGGGCGACGGGACGTATGGCACCGGAGAGACTGATTTCGCCGAAGATCGCCGCATCCGAGGGCAGCGCCGCGTCCTCACGGGCGGACATCAGCGCAGCCGCGACGGCCAGATCGGCGGCGGGATCGGAGATGCGCAGGCCTCCCGCGACGTTCAGGTAGACGTCGAGACCGGCGAAGGCGACGCCGCAGCGGCTTTCGAGCACGGCGAGAATCATCGCGAGCCGCCCGCCGTCCCAGCCGAGCACGCTGCGCCTCGGCTGGCTGGTGGGGGAGGGCGCGACCAGCGCCTGGAATTCGCAGAGCACCGGGCGGGAGCCCTCGATCCCGGCGAAGACGGCCGATCCCGGCGCGGGCTCGCCCCGTTCGGACAGGAACAGGGCAGAGGGGTTCTTCACCTCGATCAGCCCGCGACCGGTCATCTCGAAGACGCCGATCTCGTCGGCCGGGCCGAAGCGGTTCTTGTGGGCGCGCAGCACCCGGAACTGGTGGCCGCGCTCGCCCTCGAAATAGAGCACCGTGTCGACCATGTGCTCGACCACGCGAGGGCCTGCGAGCTGGCCTTCCTTCGTCACGTGGCCGACCAGGACCATCGAGATCCCCCGCCGCTTGGCGAAGCTCGTCAGTTCATGCGCGGCGGAGCGGACCTGGCTGACGGAGCCGGGCGCGCTGTCGACGGTGTCGAGCCACATCGTCTGGATCGAATCGATCACCGCGAGGTCGGGGGCCTCCGCCTCGAGCGTGGTGAGGATGTCGCGCAGGTTGGTGGCGGCGGCGAGCTGCACCGGGCTTTCGGTCAGGCCGAGGCGCTGGGCGCGCATCTGGATCTGGCCGGCCGACTCTTCGCCCGAGATATACATCACCTTCATGCCGCCCCGCGCGAAGCGGGCGGCGGCCTGTAGCAGCAGGGTCGACTTGCCGATCCCCGGATCGCCGCCGACCAGCACCGCGCTCGCCTTCACCAGCCCCCCGCCGAGCACGCGGTCGAGCTCGGTCACGCCGGAGACGGTGCGCGGCGGTTCCTTCTCGGCGCTCGACAGGTCGGTGAGCGTCAGCGGCGTGCCCCGTGACTTGCCGAGCGCCTTGCCGCCCGGCCCGTCGGAGAGCGGTTTCACCTCTTCGATGGTGTTCCAGGCGCCGCATGTTTCGCACCGGCCGGACCATTTGGAGGTGGTGGCGCCGCAGGCGGTACAGACGAAGGAGGGGGACTTGGCCATGCCGGCTCAATGCCGCGAAACGGCGGCCTCGGCAACGGGGGTCAGAAGCTCGTCTTCTTGAAGATCGGCTCCGGCACCGCGCGGATCACCATCATCACCGGCCGCCAGATGCCCGCGGTGTAGATCACGTTCCGCTTGCGGGCGAGGCCCTTGAGGATCGCGTCCGCGACTGCTTCGGGCGTGGTCATCAGCGGCATCTTCATGCCCCAGGTCATCGCCGTGTCGACCGGGCCGGGCTTGACCGTCATGACGTGCACGCCCTTGCGCGCCATCCGGTTGCGCAGGCCGGAGAGATAGGCGGCGAAGCCCGCCTTCGCGGCGCCGTAGACATAGTTCGTCACGCGCCCCCGGTCGCCCGCGACGGAGCCGACGCCGGCGATGCTGCCGCCGCGTTCTTCCAGGAGCGGCGCGATCTCGTGCAGGAACCGCGCCGGGCCGGTCAGGCTATCGGCGATGGTGCCGTCGATCAGCGCCGGATCGGCGTCGATCTCGGATTGCTCCGGCATGGAGCCGACGAAGACCGCGACGTTGACCGGGCCGTCCAGCGTGTTCACGGCGGCGATCACCGGGGCGAACGTATCGGGATTGCGCACGTCGATGCCGTGCACTTCCGCGCCCGCCGCGCCGCGCGCCAGCGCGTCGGCGGCCGTCGCCTGCATGTCGGCATGGTCGCGCCCGCAGAGCAGCAGGTGCGCACCGCGCCCGGCCAGCCGCCGCGCCATGACCCGCGCGATCGACGAGGTCGCGCCGAGGATGATCCAGGTCTCGCTCATGCGTCGCTCCTCAGGTCCAGACGCCGCACCATGTCGGTGAGGTAGAGCCCGTCCGGGTCGCGGGCGCGCACCTGCTCCAGCCAGTCGGCATGTTCGGGATACATCGCCTTGATGCGCGCGCCGTCCGCCAGCGAGTCCTTGGCGAGGTAGAGCCGCCCACCAGCCGCTTCGGTCATCGCCTCGAGCTCGCCGATGAGGGCCACGGCCTTGTCGCGGTTCGGGAAATCGACGGCGAGCGTGTAGCCCTCCATCGGGAAGGACATATGCCCGGCGCGGCCCGCACCCATCCGCTTCAGCACAGCGAGCGGGGAGGCGAGGCCGGAAGCGGCGATCTTCTCCAGCATGTCGCGCAGCACGCCCACGGCAGCGAGCGGCACGACGCACTGGAACTGGTGGAAGCCGCGCTTGCCGTAGAGCCGGTTCCAGTCGTGCACCTTGTCGAGCGGGAAGAAGAACTTGCCGATGGGGCGCACGACGGTACGGCCCGACTTCGGCACGCGGCGATAGTAGAGCTCGTTGAAACCCTTCACGATGGGTGGGGCGAGCGCGAAGCCCGGCGCATCGAACGGCACCTTGCGGGAGGGTTTCGGCTTGGGGACGAGGCCCGGCCCGGTCTCGCCTTCCTCGACGATGCCCCTCCCGAGCGCGGCACCCGTCGCGGTGGCGTCGATCCAGCCGACGACATAGGTCGCCTCGGACCCGTCAAGCAGGGCGATATGGTCGTCCCAGTCCTTCGCCCGCCGCTCGGTCACCATCATGATGTCGCCCTTGCAGCGCTTCATGGCGATCTTCGCCCGTGCGATGATCCCGGTCTGGCCGAGGCCGCCGAGCGTCGCGCGGAACAGGGGCAGGTCCTCTGGTGTGACAGCTTGCTCGCCCGCCGGTCCGACCAGCGTGACTTCGGTAACGTGCGCGCCGAAGGAGCCGGCGCCGTGGTGGTTCTTGCCGTGGACATCCATCGCAATCGCCCCGCCGAGCGTCGCGAACCCGGTGCCCGGCATGACCGGCGGCAGCCAGCCCCGCGGCGCGAAGACCTCTGCCAGCTCGCCGAGCATGATGCCGGCCTCGGCTTCGAGGATGCCGGTCGTCTCGTCGAAGGACAGGATCCGGTCGAGCCGCGTCATGTCGGTGATCCGCCCCCCGCCATTCAGCGCCGCGTCCCCGTAGGAGCGGCGATTGCCCATCGCCGGCCCTTCGAGCGAGAGCGGTTTGAGATCGCGCGACCTCTCGGGGCGCGCGACGTGACCGTGGGCGCTCAGCGCGCGGCCCCAGCCGGCGTAATCCATCTCTTTCCAGCGCATCAGACCCTCGCCGATTGCCGTTCCGCCAGCGGGAAGACCACCAGCCCGATGCCGATCGCGAACCAGAGCGTGGTGACCCGGATGATCGCTGTCGCGGGCAGCGACACTTCGAGCGGCACGCCCTCCAGCGACAGGAGCGCGACCATCGCCGCTTCCGCCCCGCCGACACCGCCCGGCGCGCCGGTCAGGCCACCCGCGAGCGTCGCGAAGGTGAAGATGGCGAGCGCCTTGGCCAGCCCGATGTCGGCGCCCATCCAGCCGAGCAGCAGATCGAATGCCACACCTTCCGCCGCCCAGCCGATCAGGCCGAGCGCGAGGCTTCCCGCCGCGACGGGCAGCGTCGTGAAGGCGGCGAGCGATCGGGCCGCGGCGCGGGCGCGCGCCATCAGGCGCGGCTTCAGCCCGGTCGCGCGGTAGATCAGCGTGGCGATCCCCGCGACCAGCTTCGGCCGTGTCGCCATCCAGCCGGCGGCAAGCGCGGCGAGCGCGACGGGAAGGCCGAGCGTGACGTTGCTCGCCGACAGCGCGACGGAGGCGGCGAGCAGGACGGCCATCGCGGACAGGTCGGAGGCCCGGTCGACGAGGACGAGCGGCGCCGTGCGCTCCACGGCCCAGCCTGTTTCGCGGCGCAGCCAGCGCATTCGGATCAGCTCTCCCACCCGGCCGGGGGTGACGGACATCGCGAAGCCGCCGAGGAAATGGCGCATGTTCTGCCCGAGCCGCGTGTCGAGCCCGAGGCGGCGGGCGAAGAGATGCCAGCGCAGCCCGCGCAGCACGTAGTTCACGAGGCTGAGCGACAGCAGCGCGATCACCTGCGGCAGGCCGAGCTTCATCAGCTGGGCGCGGGTTTCCTCCCAGCCAGTCGCGGCGGCGAGCCCGGCAAGGCCCGCAATGACCAGCACGAACAGCCCGCCGAGCAGCGCGATGTCGCGCCACCTCCGGCTGGTGGACTCGGGCACCGGCGGGGCCGGCACGTCATGGGGCAGGGGCTCTCTCATTGCCTGCCGGATTAGAGACGGAATTGGGCAGGATCATGGCGTTGTCGCGCAAACGGAAACGATTTTGCGGGGTTTGGCGCGATGTCGTATCGGCTGCACACCGTACGCCGACGGTCTGTGTAGGGTGCGCGCTCGATGCGCACCCGACCCCATATTGTCCGGGGTGCGCATCAAGCGCGCACCCTACGCCGCCACACCCACGACCAACCCCGCCGCCAGCCCGTCCGCCCGACGCGCGACGGAGGCATACGCCCCGTTCCCCGCTCGGCGCGCGATCCCGTCCGCCCGGTTCGTGACGTTGCGCGGTTCACCCCGGCTGTAGCTGTCGACGCTGCCGTAGATCGTGTCGCTGATCGTGTCGTCGAAGAAAAGCTGGCTCGTCAGAACGGTTTGCCGGTCGAGGTAGACGATGTAGTGGATGTGCGGCGTGCGCCCGCGATACCAGCCCGGATAGATCGTCCGGAACGTCGCCACGCCGTCGCGGTCGGTCTGCTGTATGCCCCGCAGGAAGCTCTGGCCGCTGGTGTCCAGTGTCCGGTCCGACCCCTGGGAGACATAGCCCGAGTAGTTGCCCTGCGCATCGCAATGCCAGACATCGACACGCGCGCCGGAGATCGGCTCGCAATCGGCTCCGACCACCTGCAGCGAGAGCTCCAGCCGCACGCCCTCGCGGTCCTCGGTGATGTCGGAGCGCACGAGGCCGGGGTCGTAGTAGTATGGACCGGCGGTCGTCTCGGGCGTCAGCGTGCAGACGGCCGCAGTGATCAGGCCGGCGCTGCCGGCGGCCTCCTCCGCCCAGGCCCGGGCGGAGAGCGATAGCGGCAAGGGCGACATGGCGAGTGTCTTCAGCACATGGCGTCGGTTCATGGTCGATCATCCTTCGGTCAGATGATCCTTATACGTTCGACAGGGCCATTTCGGTCGCCGTTGCGCGAAACATTGCGACGGTCTGGCGCAACCGTGATGTCGGTGTCAGACGATCGTCGCCTCGGTCGCGGCGCGGATCTCGTCCTCGGTCACGCCGTCTGCGGTCTCCACGATCTTCAGACCGCCCTCGACGACGTCGAGCACGCCGAGGTTGGTGATGATGCGGTTGACGACGCCGGTGCCGGTCAGCGGCAGGGTGCAGGCCTTCAGAAGCTTGCTTTCGCCCGCCTTGTTCTGGTGGTCCATGACGACGATGACGCGCCGCACGCCGGCGACGAGGTCCATCGCGCCGCCCATGCCCTTCACCAGCTTGCCGGGGATCATCCAGTTGGCGAGGTCGCCGTTCTCGGCCACTTCCATCGCGCCGAGGATCGCCATCGCGATCTTGCCGCCGCGGATCATGCCGAACGACATTGCGCTGTCGAAATAGGCGGTGTGCGGCAGCTCCGTGATGGTCTGCTTGCCGGCATTGATGAGGTCGGGATCCTCCTCGCCCTCGATCGGGAAGGGCCCCATGCCGAGCATCCCGTTCTCGGACTGCAGCGTCACGTTCACGCCCTCGGGGATGTAGTTCGGCACCAGCGTCGGGATGCCGATGCCGAGGTTCACGTAGGTGCCGTCTTCAAGCTCCTGTGCCGCGCGTGCGGCCATCTGGTTGCGATCCCAGGGCATCAGTTCACCTCTTTCGCTTCATTGCCGACCATCCGGGGCGCGGCGCTGTTTCATCTGGAGCCCGCCGGGTGCGGCGGGGGCAGTTCCTCGGGCTGCGCGTCGGGTGGCCCCGTGCGGCGCGCCCGGTGCCATCCGTCTCAGGCCGCACGGACCGTGCGCTGCTCGATCCGCTTTTCATGCTCGCCCTGGATCAGGCGGTGAACGTAGATGCCGGGCAGGTGGATGTTGTCGGGGTCGAGCGTGCCGACGGGCACGATCTCCTCGACCTCCATGACGCAGACCTTGCCGCACATCGCGGCGGGCGGGTTGAAGTTGCGGGCGGTCTTGCGGAACACGCAATTGCCGGTTTCGTCCGCCTTCCAGGCCTTCACGATGGAGACGTCGGCGAAGATGCCACGCTCGAGGATGTAGTGTTCCCCGTCGAACTCCTTCACTTCCTTGCCTTCGCCGATCTGCGTGCCGTAGCCGGTCTTGGTGTAGAAGCCGGCGATGCCGGCGCCACCGGCGCGCATCCGCTCCGCCAGCGTGCCCTGCGGGTTGAACTCGAGCTCCAGCTCGCCGGAGAGGTACTGGCGCATGAACTCCGCGTTCTCGCCCACGTAGGAGGACATCATCTTCTTGATCTGGCGCGTCTGTAGCAACAGGCCGAGCCCGAAATCGTCCACCCCGGCATTGTTGGAGGCCACGGTGAGGTCTTTCACGCCGCTGTCGACGATCGCCTTGATGAGAAGCTCGGGTATGCCGCACAGGCCGAAGCCCCCCGCGGCGATCAGCATTCCGTCATGCAGCAGCCCGTCGAGGGCCTCCGCGGCGGTTCCGTAGACTTTCTGCATCTGCATCCTCGCTGGAGTTGTGCGCTCGAACCTACGCGAGGCCACGGCCAAGTCAACGCGGCGAGAGATGCTCGGCCCGCTCCGCGACCCACAGGTGCTCGGGCCGGAACCGGGTGATCGCGATCCCGAATGTGAGGATGCCGAGCCGCCCGGCGGTCATCAGCACGATCAGGATCAGCTTGCCCCACGGAGTCAGGTCCCCCGTCAGGCCGGCCGAAAGTCCGACGGTGCCCATGGCCGAAACCGTCTCGAACAGGACCGCCTCGAAGGCGGCGCCACTCTCGGTCATCAAGAGCAACAGCAGGGCGACGCACATCACGGTGCAATAGTAGGCGAGCGTTGCGGCGGCGATCCGCACCTTCTCGTCCGGCAGGCGATGGCCCCAGAGCGCGGCGCCGCGCTTGCCACGGAGCGTGGCGCGCACCAGCGCGACCAGCGTGGCGAAGGCGGTTGTCTTGATCCCGCCACCGGTCCCTGCAGGCGAAGCGCCGATCACCATCAGGATCACCAGCGCCATCAGCATCGCCGCCGAAAGGCCGCCGATGGGCACGGAGTTGAAGCCGACGGTCGTGGCTGCCGTCATCGACTGGAAGAACGCCGCGAGCATACGCTCTCCGAAGGGCAGGGCGGCGATCGCGGGGTCGGCGACGAAGAGCAGCAGCGTCGCGATCGCGATCAGCGCGGCCGTGACCCGCACGATGATCCGTGTCGTGAAGCCGAGCCGCGCGCGCCGCTTATGCAGGGCGCGCCAGACGTCGACCACGATCAGAAAGCCCATCGCCCCGAACAGGCTGAGCGCGGAAACCACGAGCAGGACCCCCGGATGCCCGGAGAACCGCTCGAGACTGTCGGGAAAGAGCGAAAACCCGGCCGTGCAGAAGGCCGACACCGCGTGGAACAAGGCCGACCAGCCCGGATCGGCGACGCCCGCGCCCTTGAACATCAGATAGAGCGCCGCCGCGCCGAGCGCTTCGATCGTCAGTGTGAACAGGACGACGGCACGCAGAAATGCGCCGAGCTTGATTTCACCAGGCAAGTCGAAGGCGGTGCGGGTCAGGGCCTCGCGCGGCGCCGACAGCCGCTCCTGGAACGTCAGGAGCGCGACAGAGCCGATGGTCATGTAGCCGAGCCCGCCGACCTGGATCATCAGCAGGATCGCGATTTCGCCGAACAGGCTGAAGGTCGTGCCGGGATCCACGGTGACCAGCCCCGTCGTCGAGACGGCGGAGGTCGCGATGAACAGAGCATCGAGAGGGGAGACGGGCAGGACTCGCGACAGCGGCAAAAGCAGAACGAGCGTACCCAGAAGGATGTAGATGGAGTAGCCGGCGAGCAGCGCGGTCGCGGGGCGGCCGCCGATCCTCGCGAGACGGGACGCGGTTACCGCAGGCTCGTCCTGCAGCAGCGGCGCATCCCCAGTGTCGGGGTGTGTCATGGGGGTATCTGGAAAAGGTCGATTGGCGCGGATGGCGCCGGCGACGTCCTTGTTGAGTCAAGCTTCCAAGATCGAATCTGCGCCTCCGCCCGGGCAGAGTCAATCGCCGAAAAGTGGCGTCGCGACGGCCTCGCCAGCCCCTCGAAAAGTGCTCGGGAAGGCGCCGGCAAGCGCCTCCCGGGTCAGGATTTCTTGGCTGCCGTGGACTTCGTCGCGGTCGTCTTCTTCGCGGCGGTGGTCTTCTTGGCCGCCGTCTTCTTCGGCGCGGCCTTCTTGGCGGGCGCCTTCTTCTTGGCGCCACCCTTCTTGGCCGACTTCTCCGCGATGAGCTGAACGGCCATGTCCATCGTGACGCTGTCCGGGTCAGTGTCCTTCGGCAGCGTGGCGTTCACCTTTTCCCACTTCACGTAGGGCCCATAGCGGCCTTCCATGACATTCACCGGCCCGCCCTCGTCGGGATGTTCGCCGAGCTCCTTCAGCGCCTTCGCGGCGCTGCGCCCGCGACCGGGGTTGGCGCGCTTTTCCGCCAGCAACTCAACCGCGCGGTTCATGCCGATCTCGAAGACGTCGTTCGGGTCCTTGAGGTTGGCATAGACCGGCTTCGGATCGTCCGGCTTCTTGTGCATGATGTAGGGCCCGAACCGGCCGAAGTTCGACGTGATCGGTGCGCCGTCCTCGGGGTGGGCGCCGATCTGGCGCGGCAAGGACAGCAAAGTCAGTGCCTTCTCGAGGTCCATGTCGTCGGGAGCCCAGCCTTTCGGCAGGCTCGCGCGCTTGGGCTTCTTGTTCTCCTCGGTCACTTCCCCGCGCTGCACGTAAGGCCCGAAGCGGCCGGAGCGCAGGCTGATCTCGTCGCCGTCATCCTCGCCGAGGACGCGGTCGCCCTGCTCGGCGGCGTCGCCACCGATCGGGCGCGTGTAGCGGCACTCCGGGTAGCGCGAGCAGCCGACGAAGCCGCCGGTGCGCGAGGTCTTCAGATGCAGACGGCCCTCGCCGCAGAGCGGGCATTCGCGCGGATCCGTGCCGTCCTCGCGCGGCGGATAGAGCTGCGGCGCAAGCGCGTCGTCGAGCACGTCCAGCACCTCGGAGATCCGCAGATCGGACGTCTCCTCGATCGCCTTGTGGAAATCGCGCCAGAAGGTCGCCAGCAGTTCCTTGTAGTCACCGCGACCGCCGGAGACATCGTCGAGGCTTTCTTCCAGTTCGGCGGTGAACTCGTAGCCGACATATTTGCGGAAGAAATTCAGCAGGAAGATCGTGACGATGCGGCCCTTGTCCTCGGGGATGAGGCGGCCCTTGTCCTTGCGGACATACTCGCGGTCCTCGATCGTCGACAGCACGCTGGCGTAGGTGGAGGGACGGCCGATGCCGAGCTCTTCCATCTTCTTGACCAGCGTCGCCTCGGTGTAGCGGGGCGGCGGCTGGGTGAAGTGCTGGCTGCCGAGCACCGCGCCGTTGCCCGACAGCAGGGCGGCACCGTTCCGGCGGATACCGTCCGGCTTGCCGGCATCGCCGGGGTCGACCACGCTGTCGGGCTGGGTCGACTTGTCGAAGTCGGCCTGCAGGCCACCGTCCGCGAACTTCGCAGCCTCGCCCTGCGTGAGGGCCGGGAGGCGCTTGTCGTCATCGTCGGCCGAGATGTCGTCGCGGCCTTCCTCGTAGATAGCGAGGAAGCCGTCGAACAGGATGACCTGTCCGGTGGCGCGCAGACCGACCTGCTGGTCGCGGCTCGCGATCTCGACCGTGGTGCGCTCGAGCCGGGCAGCTTCCATCTGGCTGGCGATGGTGCGCTTGTAGATCAGGTCATAGAGCCGGCGCTGGTCGGATTCCGACAATCGCAGATCCTCGGCGGACTTCATCATGTCCGTCGGGCGGATGCACTCGTGGGCTTCCTGCGCGTTCTTCGCCTTGTTCTTGTACATGCGCGGCTGGTCGGGGACGTAGTCCTTGCCGAACTTGGCGGCGATCGCGTCGCGGGCGGCGTGAACCGCTTCGGGCGCCATGTCGATGCCGTCGGTCCGCATGTAGGTGATGTGGCCGGCCTCGTAGAGGCGCTGCGCGGCGTTCATGCAGGCCCGCGCACCCATCGAGAACTTGCGCGACGCCTCCTGCTGGAGGGTCGAGGTCATGAAGGGCGGCGAGGGGTTGCGGGTGCCCGGCTTCGCCTCGACGCTGTCGATATGCAGTTCGCGCGATGTGATCGCCTGCACGGCCATCTCGGCCTGCGTCTCGTCCTTCAGGTCGTAGCGGTCCAACTTCTTGCCGGCGAGCGTGACGAGCCGGGCCTCGTAGGTCTGGCCGCGCGGTGTGCTGAGCGTCGCCTTCACCGACCAGTATTCGCGAGGCTTGAAGGCCTCGATCTCCATCTCCCGCTCGACGACGAGGCGCAGGCAGACGGACTGCACCCGGCCGGCGGAGCGCGCGCCGGGCAGTTTGCGCCATAGCACGGGAGAGAGGTTGAAGCCGACGAGGTAGTCGAGCGCGCGGCGGGCGAGGTAGGCCTCGACCAGATCGCCGTCGATGTCGCGCGGGTTCTGCATCGCCTCGGTCACCGCCTTCTGGGTGATGGCGTTGAAGGTGACGCGGCTGACGGCGGTGTCCTTCTTGATGGAGCGCCGCTTGGTCAGCGCTTCCTGCAGGTGCCAGGAAATCGCCTCTCCCTCGCGGTCGGGGTCAGTGGCGAGGATCAGCGCGTTGTCGGTCTTCAGCGCGTCGGCAATGGCCCGGACGTGCTTCTGGCTGTCGCTACCGACCTCCCATTTCATTTCGAATCCGGAGTCGGGATCGACGGATCCGTCCTTTGGCGGCAGGTCGCGGACGTGTCCATAGGAGGCGAGCACCGTGTAGTCGGATCCCAGATACTTGTTGATTGTCTTGGCCTTGGCCGGGGATTCGACGACGACGACGGGCATGGGGACTCCTTTGCTGAGCGCCGGGGCGCTGGCGGCGCAACATGTGGGCGGGCTTCGCGGATTGTCAATGCAGGGGCTCCGGCAGTCGGCGCTCGCCGCCGCCTGCCGGCGCGGCATCGCCCCGCCCGCCGTCCCGCCTCGACGGCCCGAGGGGGACAATCGGGGGCGGTTTTGCCCCTCCGGCCGCTACGTGCCCTTCGTTCACACGTTGCCGTGACCGGCATGCATGGCCCGGTCCCGCACCTCAAGCCGGCCGTGCTCCCGTCACATCGACCGCGCCAGAAGGCCGCCCGGCTGACGGGTGATCGCGCCGTCGAGTTCGAGCTCCGTGAGGGCTGATCCGACGTCCCGCGACGGTGCGCGCAGATCGCGGATCAGCTGATCCTCGGCCACCGGCGCGGCGCCGAGCCGGTCGAGGATGCGCCGGTGCAGGCCCGCGACCCGGCGCAGCGGCCGGCGCGGCGGCTCCGTCGGCTCCAGCACCATGTCGGTTTGTGCGGGGCGCGATTGCGGCGGCGCCAGCGCCTCGATCACGTCGGACCCGTTTCGCACCAGCGTCGCCCCGTCGCGCAACAGCGCGTTGCAGCCGGAGGCGCGCGGGTCGAGCGGGTGGCCTGGCACCGCGAACACCTCCCGCCCCTGGTCGAGCGCCGTGCGTGCCGTGATGAGGCTGCCCGACCGCGCCGCCGCCTCGACCACGATGGTCGCGGGGCAGAGCCCCGAGACGATCCGGTTGCGCGCCGGGAAGTGCCGCGCCTGCGCGGCGAGGCCGATCGGCTGTTCCGACAGGATGACGCCCTCAGTCGCGATCCGTTCGTGCAAGGCGGCGTTCTCGGACGGATAGATCACGTCCACGCCGCCCGCCACCACGGCCAGGGTTCCGGTCGGCAGCGCGGCATCATGGGCGATCGCGTCGATCCCGCGCGCCAGACCGGAGACGAGCGTGTATCCCGCCGCGCCGAGTTCGCCGGCGAGGCCACGGGCCATCCGGGTGCCGAGAGAGGAGGCGTTGCGTGCCCCGACCATGGCCAGCATCGGCCGATCCAGCAGATCGGCGCGGCCGCGCATCCAGAGGATCGGCGGCGCATCCTCGAGCTCCGCCAGCAGGGGCGGGTAGGGCGCCTCTCCCCGGAACAGCAGCTTCGCGCCGAGCCTGCGCCCGGCTTCGAGCTCCGCCCGGGCGCGTTCTGCGCTGCAGGGGGAATAGTCGTTCACGCCGGCCCGTTGTGCCAGGGAGGGCAGCACATCGAGCGCGGCGGAGGCGCCGCCATGTTCCGACAGTAGGCGCCAGTAGGTTGCCGGGCCGACCCGGCGAGAGCGCAGCAGGCGAAGCCGGTCGAACCGGTCGTCTTCCGTGGTGGGTGGGAGTGGGGGGTGAGTGGAAGAGTGTTCGTCCCCGGTCATCCCGTGCTCCGCCTGATGCGACTCGGACTCTATGGTGACGGTCTTAACAGCCAGTTAACAACTTTAGGTTGCATATCCCATCAGCGGGGCGCGACCGCCTCGGGCCGGCGCCAGCGCAGGACGAGCCACAGGAGTATCGCGTAGACCATCCCGTAGGGACTGCCGATCAGGCAGATCAGGGCGCGCATCGCCAGACCCGTCTCGCGCGCTTCACCGAGCGTGTTTACGCTGCCGACGATGAACAGGAACAGCCAGCCCGCCAGTGCGCCGCCAAGCAGTGCGCTTGCCCAGCCGGCGAGGCCCCGGGACATCGCCAGCAGCCCGACCCCCATGCCCAGCGGCACGAGCAGGATCGCGGGAAAGCTGGCGAGGAAGAAGACCGAGGTGACGCCGACGAGACCGGGCACCCACGAGGTCGCGACTGCGAGCCCCAGCGGCGCGGCGAAGGCGAGGAGGATCGCGATGAAGATGTCGCTCCGCCGCACGAAGCGGTGTCCTCCCCGACGGGTCCGGACAGCGGGCCAGCCCACAGCCCTGCTCACGGCGCGAGCGGCTTGACCATCACGACCAGCTCCATCTCGAAGCCGCCGGCCGAGGTGTCGACCGTCCGCAACTCGCGGCCGCGCACCTGCCAGCCGCAGCGTTCGTAGAAGCGCCGGGCCCGGGCGTTCTGTTCGACGACGTCGAGCATTGCTTCCCGGTGGCCTGCCGCGGCGATGCGCGCCTCGCCATCGGCGATCAGCGCGGCGGCGGCCCCGGTGCCGCGCGCCCCGGCCGCGACGAAGAGCTGGTAGATCTCGTTGTCCCGCACGGCGCAGAAGCCAGTCGGCGCGCCCTCGGGGCCCGTGACACGCACCGTGTCTGGCATCCGCGCAAGCCGGGCGCGGAAGTCCTCGAGGGTGCGCAGGGCGGTCAGCTCAGCCGGAACGTGGTCGAGATGCGCGTCGCGCCACCCGTCGAACCAGAGCTCGGCGAGCGCGTCGAGTTCGCCCGGCGTGGCGGGACGGGGGATCACCCGCCCGAGCCGCCGACCGTGAGGCCGCCGATCAGCAGCGAGGGCTGGCCGACACCGACCGGCACCCACTGGCCGGCCTTGCCGCAGTTGCCGATGCCGGGATCGAGCGCGAGATCGTTGCCCACGCCCCGGATCTTCTGCAGCGCGGTTGCGCCGTCGCCGATCAGGGTCGCGCCCTTCACGGGCCGGCCAACCTTGCCGTCCTTCACGCGGTACGCCTCGGTGCAGGAGAAGACGAATTTGCCGTTGGTGATGTCGACCTGCCCCCCGGCGAAGCCGACGGCGTAGATGCCGTCCTTCACGTCGGTCAGCAGATCACCCGGCGTCGCGTCGCCGGCCAGCATGTAGGTGTTGGTCATCCGCGTCATGGGGATGTGGGCGTAGCTTTCGCGCCGTCCGTTGCCGGTCGGCTCCACCCCGGTGAGACGGGCGGACTGGCGGTCCTGCATGTAGCCAACCAGCTTGCCATCCTCGATCAGCGTCGTCTTGTGCGAGGGCGTGCCCTCGTCGTCCACGGTGATCGAGCCGCGCCGGTCGGGGATCGTGCCGTCGTCCAGCACGGTGACGCCCTTCGCGGCGATCTGCTGGCCCATCAGGCCGGCGAAAGCCGAGGTGCCCTTGCGGTTGAAATCGCCCTCCAGCCCGTGACCGATCGCCTCGTGCAGCAGGATACCGGGCCAGCCGGGGCCGAGCACGACGTCGAAGACCCCGGCGGGGGCAGGCTCCGCCTCTAGGTTGACGAGCGCGATCCGCAGCGCCTCGCGGGTGGCGTCCTGCCAGAAGTCTGGCGACATCAGGCCAAGCAGCCCGGTGCGCCCGCCGGCGCCGGTGTAGCCGGACTCGCGGCGACCGCCGTCCTCGACGATGACCGAGACATTCAGCCGCGCCATCGGGCGGATGTCGGTGACCAGAGTGCCCTCGGGCCGCAGGATCACCACTTCCTGGTGCGAGGCGGCCAGCGCGGCCGAGACCTGCACGACGCGCGGGTCAAGCGCACGGGCGAAGGCGTCGATCTCGCGCAGCAGGTCGACCTTGCCGGGGAAGGCGGCGTCGAGCATCGGGTCGGCGTCAGTATAGAGTGTCCGATTGGTGCCGGCGGGCGGGCCGGCAAGGGTGCCGCCACCATCGCCGACGGCGAGCCGGGCCGTCGCGACCGCGCGCCGCAGGGCGTGTTCGTCGATGGTGGTCGAATGGGCGTAGCCCGCGGCCTCCCCCCGGACGGCGCGGAGCCCGAACCCCTCGGAGGCGTCGTAGCTGGCGTTCCGCAGCCGGCCGTCGTCGAAGCTCAGGGTTTCCGACCGCTTGCGCTCGAGGAATAGCTCCCCGTCATCGGCACCGGCGGTCGCCTCTCTAACGAGGGCGAGGGCGGTGTCCTGGTCGAGAGCCGTCTCGAACGGGCGGAACGGAGCGTCTGCCATGCGTCAGTCCTTCGGATTTGCCATGATCAGGATCAAGAAGAGGCACATTGCCGCAACAGTCCTTCTTGAGTGTCGGGGCACGATATGGGAAACCCCGAGCCGGATACAACGGGATTCCGGGCATTGCCGGAGTCGCAAGCGCGTGCCCCGACCGGCCGGGCACGCATGAGGGAACAGGGTTGCAGATGAAGATGATGACTCTCGCGAAACGGGGCCTGCTCACCGCCGTCTCCAGCATGGCCGCGGTCGCGGCGTACGCCCAGGAGGCACCGGATTTCGGCGAGCTCGAGATCATCGGCGCACCGCATGCCAGCGGCGTCGGCTTCCAGGAGGCGGGGACCAACCTCGCCACGCAGATTCACCGGCTCGACGGCATGCTGCTCATCATCATCACGGCGATCACGCTGCTGGTGATGGGCCTGCTCGCCTGGGTGATCCTGCGGTTCAACTCCCGCGCCAACAAGAACCCGGCGACCTTCACGCACAACTCTCCGCTGGAGATCACGTGGACCATCGTGCCGATCGTGATCCTGGTGTTCATCGGGGCCTTCTCGCTGCCGGTTCTGTTCGACCAGCAGGAAATTCCCGAGGGCGATATCCACGTGAAGGTGACCGGCTACCAGTGGTACTGGAGCTACGAGTACACCGATGAAGAGATCTACTTCGAAAGCCGCCTGATCGGCACCGGACAGGGCAACCTCAACGACGAGATCATCGCCAACCTCGAGGCCGCCGGCTATTCCGAGGACGAATGGCTGCTCGCCACCGACAACGCGGTGATCCTGCCGGTCGGCGCGACGGTCGTCATGGACGTCACCGGGTCGGACGTGATCCACTCCTGGACGATCCCGGCCTTCGGGGTGAAGCAGGACGCCGTGCCGGGCCGCCTCGCGCAGCTGTGGTTTGCCCCTGAGAAGGAAGGCATCTACTTCGGCCAGTGTTCCGAGCTCTGCGGCAAGGACCACGCCTACATGCCGATCACCGTAAAGGTGGTCAGCCAGGAGGACTACGACGCCTGGCTCGAATACGCCCGCGAAGAGTTCCCGGCGTAAGCGGGATGGGGCCCCGCCCCATCCTACCCTCGACGATCAACCACAGGACGGGGCCGTGCCCCGTCCGACCCGAAGGACACCGATGACCGACCTCAGCGCACAGGACGTCAGCACTCAGGAGCCCGGGCTCGGCGATTATTTCGCCCTGCTGAAACCGCGGGTGATGTCGCTCGTCGTGTTCACCGCGTTCATCGGGCTCGTTGTCGCACCGGTCCACGTGCACCCGTTCATCGCCTTCGTCTCGATCCTCTGCATCGCGGTCGGGGCAGGGGCTTCGGGCGCGCTGAACATGTGGTGGGACGCCGACATCGACACCCGGATGCGCCGGACTGCCGGTCGCCCGATCCCCTCGGGCCGGGTCAACAAGGAAGAGGCGCTGGCCCTCGGCCTGGCGCTGTCGGGCTTCTCGACGGTGCTGCTCGGCCTCGCGGCCAACTGGCTCGCCGCCGGCATCCTCGCCTTCACCATCTTCTTCTACGCCGTCGTCTACACGATGTGGCTGAAGCGCTCGACACCGCAGAACATCGTGATCGGCGGTGCCGCCGGGGCCTTCCCGCCGCTGCTCGGCTGGGTCTGCGCCACGGGCGGCGTCAGCCTCGAGGCGTGGCTGATGTTCGCGCTGATCTTCATGTGGACGCCGCCGCACTTCTGGGCGCTCGCCCTGTTCGTGAAATCCGACTACGGCAACGCCGGCATCCCGATGATGACCGAGGCGAAAGGCCGCCCCGCGACCCGCCGCCAGGTGCTGGCCTACTCGCTGCTGCTTGCGCCCGTCGCGATCGGCCTCGGCTTCACCTCGATCGGCGGGCCGCTGTACCTCGCCGCCGCCGTGATCCTGAACGCCCGCTTCGTGATCGGCGCCGTCGCCGTCGCCCGCCGGGATGAGACTATGGCGGAGGCCGACAGTTACGCGGCCGAGAAGGGCCTGTTCAAACAATCGCTCTACTACCTGTTCCTGCATTTTGCCGCGCTCGGCGCAGAGGCCGGCCTCGCGGCGCTCGGCTACGGGGGGTGGTAACCATGGCACTCGACGTCGAACACGAACTCCACCAGCGCCGCCGGACGAAGAACGCCGGTGTGGGACTTCTGCTGCTTGGATTCGTCGCGATCATCTTCGGGCTCACCGTCGTGAAGGTCCTGTCGCTTGGCGACATCTCCCAGATGGAGAGCTTCGACCACGTCGCGCGCCCGCAGATCGAACCGGCCGCCATCGAAGCGGCAGAGGAGGCCCGTCAATGAAACGCTGGTGGCTTTCCAAGGACGCCAACACCCGCACCGCGCTCGGCGCGCTGGCGGTCGTGCTGACTATGGGTTCGCTCGCCTGGGCGGCCGTGCCGTTCTACAGCTGGTTCTGCCGGGTCACGGGCTTCGGCGGGGCGACAAACGTCGCGGAAAGCGGCAGCGACCGCGTGCTGGACGAGACGATCACCATCCGCTTCGACGGCAGCCTGGCCAAGGGCATGCCCTGGACCTTCAAGCCGGCGCAGCGCGAGATGGAGCTGAAGATCGGCGAGACGGGCCTCGCCTTCTACGAGGCGTCCAACCCGACCGACCACCCGATCGCGGGGCAGGCGACCTACAACGTCGCGCCCTACGATGCCGGCGCCTTCTTCGACAAGATCGACTGCTTCTGCTTCACCGAGCAGGTGCTCGAGCCCGGCGAGACCGTGATGATGCCCGTAAGCTTCTACGTCGACCCCGATATCGTGGACGACCGCGAAGGGCAGTATATTCACACCATCACGCTGAGCTATACCTTCAACGAGATCGACCTGCCCGAGACGTACGAGCAGGCCGCCCTCGACACCGGCAATTAACGACCGTTCGCAGGAAACGACGACATGGCCCATGAAAAGAACCACGACTACCACATCCTGGCCCCGTCTCCGTGGCCGCTCATCGCTTCGGTCGGTGCGCTCGTCATGCTCGTCGGAGCCGTGCTCTGGATGCACGGCAGCTGGCCGGTCATCTTCCTGATCGGCTTCGTCGCCGTCGCCTACACGATGTTCGGCTGGTGGCGCGAAACGGTGATCGAGAACCAGGCCGGCGATCACACCCCGGTGGTGCGGATCGGCCTCCGGCTCGGCTTCATCCTGTTCATCATGTCCGAGGTGATGTTCTTCGTGGTCTGGTTCTGGACCTTCTTCAAGAACGCCATGTACCCGATGGGCCCCGAGAGCCCGCGCGTCGACGGTGTGTGGCCGCCGGAAGGCATCCAGACTTTCGACCCCTGGCACCTGCCGCTGATCAATACGCTGATCCTGCTCTGCTCCGGTGCCGCGGCGACCTGGGCGCACCACGCGCTTGTTCACGAGGACAACCGCGACGACATCAAGTGGGGCCTGATCCTCGCCATCGTGCTCGGCGCGATCTTCTCGGTCTTCCAGGCCTACGAATACAGCCACGCGGCCTTTGGCTTCGGCGGCAACGTCTACGGCGGCATCTTCTTCATGGCGACGGGCTTCCACGGCGCGCACGTCATCATCGGCACGATCTTCCTCTTCGTCTGCCTGATGCGGGTGATGGCCGGCCACTTCACCAAGGAAAGCCACGTCGGTTTCGAAGCGGCAGCCTGGTACTGGCACTTCGTGGACGTCGTCTGGCTGTTCCTGTTCGTCGCCGTCTACGTCTGGGGCGGCTGATCCCGGCGCGGAAGGCCCAGTGACGGGCCTTCCCTCGCGATCCTTGATATCGCGTGAAAAGCGGCGTCGACGCCGCTTTTTTCCGTCCTGAGACGAACACACGGCAGGGGCATCGACCATGCGGCGGCTGATCTTCCCGATCCTCTACGGCCTTGGTGGCTGCGCGATCCTCATCGCGCTCGGCGTCTGGCAGATCCAGCGGCTCGAGTGGAAGACCGCGATCCTCGACGAGATCGAGGCAACCATCGCCGCCGACCCCGTGCCGCTCCCCTCCGACATCGACCCCGAGGCCGACCGCTACCTGCCGGTCGAGACGGACGGTCAGGTCACGGGGCAGGGGCTCCGGGTGCTCGTCACGCCCTCCGGCCTCTCGGCCGGCTATCGGCGCATCGTTCCCTTCGAGGTGGGCGATCGGACGATCCTGCTCGACGCCGGCTGGGTTGAACTTCAGGACGACCCCAGGATTCCCGAGGAAGCGCTGCAAGTCGTCGGCAACCTGCACTGGCCGCAGGAGCGCGACGGCTGGACCCCGGAGCCCGAGGGCGACCTCTGGTTCGTGCGTGACGTCGCGGCGATGGCCGAAGCGCTCGACACCGAGCCGGTGATGCTGATCGGCCGGTCGTTCTCCCCGACCATCCCCACGGTCCCGCTGCCGGTCGGCACCGAAGGGATCAAGAACGATCACCTCGAATACGCGATAACATGGTTCCTTTTGGCCCTCGTATGGGCGGGCATGACGGGGTATCTCGTCGTCCGGACGCTACGGAAGAAGGAAGAGTGATGCGCTACGTCTCGACGAGGGGAGCCGCCCCCGCACTCGGCTTCGAGGACACGATGATGACCGGCCTCGCCCGCGACGGTGGCCTCTACGTGCCCGAGGACGTGCCCACCATGTCCGCCGCCGATATCGCCGCGCTCGCCGGACTGCCCTACGAAGAAGCCGCCTTCCGCGTCATCCGCCCCTTCGTCGCCGATGCCTTCACCGAGTCGGAACTGCAGGACCTGATCGCCAGGGCCTACGCCGGCTTCGGCCATCCCGCCCGCGCACCGCTGAAGCAACTCGGCCCGAACCAGTTCCTGCTTGAGCTGTTCCATGGCCCGACGCTCGCCTTCAAGGACTTCGCGATGCAGCTGATCGGCCAGCTGATGCAGGCCGCGCTGCAGCGCTCTGGCGAGCGGATCACGATCGTCGGCGCCACCAGCGGCGACACCGGCTCCGCCGCGATCGAGGCGTTCCGCGGCCTGCCCAACGTCGATGTCTTCATCCTCTACCCGCACGGCCGGGTGTCCGAAGTGCAGCGCCGCCAGATGACCACCCCGGTGGAGGACAACGTCCATGCCCTCGCGCTCCACGGGCATTTCGACGATTGCCAGGCGCGGCTGAAGGACATGTTCAACGATCACGAGTTTCGCGACGGCGTGCGGCTCGCCGGCGTGAACTCGATCAACTGGGCGCGGGTGCTCGCGCAGGTCGTCTACTACTTCACCGCCGCGACCACGCTCGGCGCGCCGCATCGCACCATCGACGTCACCGTGCCGACCGGCAACTTCGGTGACATCTTCGCCGGCTGCATCGCGCGCCGGATGGGGCTGCCGCTCGGCCGGCTCTATGCCGCAACCAACCAGAATGACGTGGTGAACCGCGCGTTGAAATCCGGTCTCTACCAGGCCACGGACGTCACGCCCTCCTACAGCCCCTCGATGGATATCCAGGTGTCCTCCAACTTCGAGCGCGCGCTGTTCGACGCCTACGGGCGCGACGGCAACGCCGTGCGCCAGCTGATGGATGACATGCGCGACCACGGCCAGTTCAAGATCAGCCAGGGCGCGCACGAAGCCCTGACCGAGGTGCTCGGCTCCGGCATGACGCTCGAAAGCGCGACGCTCCAGCGGATCCAGACGACCCTGGCCGAGACGGGGGAACTCGTCTGCCCGCACACGGCCGTCGGCCTCGACGTGGCAGAGCGCAAGGCGGGCGACGCGCCCATGATTACGCTCGCCACGGCGCATCCCGCAAAGTTCCCTGACGCCGTGGAAGAAGCGACCGGCATACGTCCGCCTCTTCCATCCCGCATGTCGGATCTCTATGACAGGCCGGAACGGGTGACGGAGGTCGAGAACGACCTCGGTGCCCTTCAGCAGCTTATCAGGGACCGCATTTCCAAGTGACCGTCCAGACCCATACGCTTTCCAACGGCTTCCGTATCGTCACCGAACTGATGCCGAGCATGAAGTCAGCCTCGCTCGGGATCTGGATCAATGCAGGCGGCCGGCACGAGCGGGCGGACCAGAACGGTATCGCCCACTTCCTCGAACATATGGCCTTCAAGGGCACGAAGCGGCGCAGCGCGCTGCAGATTGCCGAAGAGATCGAGGACGTCGGCGGTTACATCAATGCCTACACCAGCCGCGAGATGACGGCCTACTACGCGCGCGTGCTGGAAGAGGATGTCGACCTCGGCCTCGACCTGATCGCGGATATCCTCCTCAACCCGGTCTTCGACGAGCGCGAGATCGAGGTGGAGCGCGGCGTGATCCTGCAGGAAATCGGTCAGGCGCTCGACACGCCGGACGACATCGTCTTCGACTGGCTGCAGGAAGTGGCCTATCCCGATCAGCCGATGGGCCGTTCGATCCTCGGCCCGGCGGAGCGGGTGCGCCAGTTCGGCAGGCAGGACCTGACCGGCTTCATCGGCGAACATTACGGTCCCGGGCAGATGATCCTCGCCGCGGCGGGCAAGGTCGATCACGATCACCTCTGCCGCGAGGCGGAGCGCCTGTTCGGCCACCTCGATCCGGTGAACATCAACTTCCAGACCGAGCCCGCGATCTTCGGCGGGGGCGAACGCCGAGAGCACAAACGCCTTGAGCAGGTGCATTTCGCGCTTGCCCTCGAAGGGCCGGACTACCGCGACCCGGCGATCTACACGGCGCAGGTCTATGCCACGGCGCTTGGCGGCGGCATGTCCTCCCGCCTGTTCCAGGAACTGCGCGAGAACCGTGGCCTCTGCTACACGATCTTCGCGCAGGCCGGTGCCTATGCCGATGCCGGGCTGACCACGATCTACGCCGGCACCGCCGCCGATCAGATCGAGTCGCTGGCCCACCTCACCATCGACGAGATGAAGAAGGCCGCCGACACACTGACGGAGCCCGAGATCGCCCGTGCCCGCGCCCAGATGAAGGCGGGGATGCTCATGGGGCTCGAAAGCCCGTCCAACCGCGCCGAACGGCTGGCGCGGATGATCTCCATCTGGGGCCGCGTGCCGACCATCGACGAGACCGTCGAACGCATCGACGGCGTCACCCGCACCGCCGTCCACGACTTCGCCGCCCACATGGCCGGGCAGGCGGGCACCGCCCTCGCGCTTTACGGGCCGATCGAGACTGCCCCGAGCCTCGATTCCCTGCGCGAGCGTTTTGCCGCGTGATGCTGAGGGTGCGTCGCAAGGTCCGCCTGGAAACAGAGCGCCTGACCTTACGCCCGCCGCAACATGCCGATTTTACGCCCTGGTCGACCCTCCGCCGCGTCAGCGCCGACTTCCTGAAACCGTGGGAACCGACCTGGGCTGACGATCACCTTACGCGCAAATCCTTTACGAACCGTGTCTACTGGGCCCAGCGGGCGATCGCCGGTGGCACGGAGATCCCGCTCTTCCTGATCCGGCGGAGCGATCAGGCCCTGCTCGGCGCGATCACGCTCTCCAACATACGGCGCGGGCCCGCGCAGGCGGGCACCACAGGCTACTGGATCGGCCAGCCCCATGCGCGGCAGGGCTACATGCAGGAAGCAATCGAAGCGGTCGTTCACCACGCCTTCCACGTCCTCGACCTCTCGCGGATCGAGGCCGGCTGCCTGCCCGAGAACACACCCTCCCGCCAGCTGCTCGAGAAGTGCGGCTACAAGTACGAGGGCGTCGCGCAGAGCTACCTCCAGATCAATGGCCGCTGGCGCAATCATGTGCTCTACGCCAATCTTCGCAGCGACCGGCGCGGCAAGACCGAGGTCGGCTGACACTTCACGCGAATGCGAACACGGGGGCGGCGCCGACTCGCTTAACCTTTGGTCATGCGCCATCTCCTCAGCCTCGCCCTCAGCCTCGCCACCGGCTCCGCCCTCGCGCAGGAGGGGCGGATGTCCCACTGCATATCCCTCGTCGAAAACGTTCACGGGCTGGAGGTCATCCCCGCCGCCTACACCGATCCGGTGCCGGGCGACTCCGTGCGGATCACCTACATCGATCACTCCCAGTTCCTGATCCAGACGGAGGGCGGCTTGTCCGCCATCACCGACTACAACGGCTGGATCGGCCCGGCCCGGGTCGTGCCGGACGTGGTAACCATGAACAACGCGCACAGCAGCCATTGGACCGCGCTTCCCGACCAGCAGATCCCTCACATCCTCGAAGGCTGGGGCACCGTCGAAAATCCGCAGCGCCATCACCTCGATCTCGAGGAAATGCTGGTTCGCAACGTCCATACCAACACGCGCTCGGGCATGGGGGAGCGGATCAACGGAAACTCCATCTTCGTATTCGAGGCCGCCGGCCTCTGCATCGGCCACCTCGGCCATCTTCACCATGAACCGACGTCCGAGCAGTACGCCGCGATCGGTCGCCTCGACGTCGTGATGGCTGCCGTCGATGGCGGCCTGACGGTCGACCTGCCGACCATGGTCAGTATCATCGAGCGATTCCGCTCCTCCGTCGTGATCCCGATGCACTGGTTCGGTCGCGCCACGCTCGACCGGTTCCTTGACGACATGGACGGCCAGTTCGCAATCGAACGCGTGTCCGGTAACGAACTCACCGTGTCGCTGCGCACGCTGCCCGACATGCCGACCATCATGGTGCTGGAACCGCGTCTTCTTTCGGACGAGTGACTTGCACCGGACACCTGTCGGTGCATTGTCCTCCCCATGCTGAACGATGCCGATGACGACTTCCTGTCCCGCCTCGACCTTCCCGACGCCGCCTTCCGGGAGACGACCGAAGCCTACCTGAAAGAGCCGCGTGGCCGATATCACGGCAAGGGCCGCGTGATTGCGCCGGGCTCCACCGATGAGGTCTCTCGCCTCCTGCGTGCCTGTCACGAGGCCGCGGTGCCCGTGGTGCCGTACAGTGGCGGCACCGGCCTCGTCAGCGGTCAGATCATGGAGAGCGGGGCGAAACCCGTGATCCTGTCCCTCGAGCGGATGTCTGAGGTCCGGGCGCTGCACCTCACCGAAAACGTTCTCGTCGCCGATGCGGGCTGCATCCTCGCCGATGTCCAGAAAGCTGCAGCCGACGTGGATCGCCTGTTTCCGCTGTCGCTCGCGTCCGAGGGCTCCGCCCGGATCGGCGGCTTGCTCGGCACCAACGCGGGGGGCGTTAACGTTCTCCGCTATGGCAATGCACGCGCGCAGGTGCTCGGGCTTGAGGCCGTGCTTGCCGACGGCACGGTCTGGAACGGGCTCGGGCGGCTCCGCAAGGACAACACCGGCTACGATCTGAAGGATTTGCTGATCGGCAGCGAAGGCACGCTCGGCATCATCACCGGCGCGAGCCTGCGGCTGATGCCACGCCCCGCCGTCGAAGGTGCCGCCATCTTTGCCGTCCATTCACCACAAGCCGCGCTCGACCTGTTGGCGCTCGTTCAGGGTCAGGTGGCGGAAGGCGTCTCCGCGTTCGAGCTGATGCACCGGCAGGGTCTTGATTTTCTGGCGGAATCCGGCCCCGAAGTCCGCACGCCTTTCGCCGAACAGCCCGACTGGATGGTCCTGATCGACCTCGGTCTGCCCGCTGGTCTATCGCCTGACGAGGCACTTGAAACCCTGTTCGAAGCCGCGGTGGAGGCCGACCTCGCCTACGATGGCGTCATCGCCCGGTCGGAGGCGCAGCGCCAGGAATTCTGGACGATGCGCGAGACGATCCCCGAAGGAAACCGGCGCACCGGCTCGATCTCGTCGCACGACGTTTCGATCCCGCTGTCGAGCATCCCTCACTTCATCGAAGAAGGTCGCCGCCGGATCGCGAAGCTGGGTGACATGCGGATCAATTGCTTCGGCCACCTCGGCGACGGTAACCTTCATTACAATGTCTTCCCCGGTCCGGGCCGGAAGCGGGAAGAATACGCCAACCAGCAGTCCGAGGTGAAGCGCACCATTCATGATCTCGTGCACGAGATGGAAGGGTCGATCAGCGCCGAGCATGGAATCGGTCGTGCCAAGGTCGAGGATCTGGCCCGCTACGCCGACCCAACCAAGCTGTCGATGATGCGGGCGATCAAGCAGGCGCTGGATCCGCAGGGCATCCTTAATCCGGGCGTTATCCTTGAGACGTGAAAGGTGCTCGCCAGTCAGCCGTTGACGATTTGTTAAGCAACTGGGGCGATTGTGAAATTACGGCTGGAGCTGCCTCGAGTCCCCTCAAGGTGCACAGTTGCCCCGTCCCTCTCGCTCTGTCTGTCGGAGCAGGTCCAAAACGGACCGGGGGCGGGGTGTTTGCCGTGATCAGAGGCCTTCGAACGCGCAAAGTGCGTGCACTTCCATTCCCTTGGCCTCGAGGACTTTGCGCCCGCCAAGCTCTGGCAGGTCGATGATGAAGGCACAGCCCACGACCTCCGCCCCGAGCCGCTCCAGAAGGTTAATGCCAGCGCTTGCGGTGCCACCCGTGGCAAGCAGATCGTCGACCAGAAGAACACGCTCGCCGGGTTCGATGGCGTCGTCGTGCAACTCCATCACCGCTTCGCCGTATTCGAGTTGATAAGCCTCCGATATGGTTGCGCCCGGCAGTTTACCTTTCTTGCGGATCGGGACGAAGCCGACCGAAAGCTGGTGCGCCATGGCGCCGCCCACGATGAAGCCGCGCGCCTCGAGGCCCGCAACCTTGTCGATGCGCAGGCCTGCAGAAGGGTGCAGCAACTGGTCGACGGCGATACGGAAACCCCGCGGATCGGCGAACAGCGTCGTCACGTCCCGGAAAAGGATCCCCTCGTGCGGGAAATCGACGATCGTTCGGATGTAATCCCTGACCGTTCGGGTATCTGGCATCGGGGCGGCTCCTTTTCGCTGACAGGGTTAACCCTGTCCCGAAGCGCCGCACCGTCGCAAGGCCGATCAGCGGCGGCGAAGATTGCGGTAGAGGACGTCAGCGATCCAGTTCAGATGCGGGCGGCTCCAGTCCAGACGGTCCGTCGTGAAGTAGGATTTTGCAGCAATCAAAGACATTTCCAATTCCCTTCCAATCGCGGGGTGGTTAACACCTCCCCGTGGCCTGTATATGATATGTATATACACGAGCTATACGCTAATTCAAGGCGGGATCGGACGACGAGGTAAGGATTTGGTAAAGAAAGACACCGGAAAGGCGGGCAAGAAGGACAGCCAGCTCATCCTGCGCCTCGACAAGGAAGAGCGTGACGAGTTCATCAAGCTCTGCAAGAAGATGGATACCAGCGCCGCGCGGGAAATCCGCGCGTTTATCCGCAAATTTCTGAAAGATAACGGTTAAAGGACCCGTCCGGCCACCGCGTCGAGCTTCGCCAGCAGGGTTGGATCGCGCTTGTCCGGGGCTGTCATGATCGCATGTTCCAGCGCGCGGTCGCAGCCGCAGGGGCAGGGCGACAGTGCGGATTCACGCGATGCGATCGCGAGGATCAGACGACGCGCATTGTCCGCATTGGCCCGCAAGGTCGCCCCGATCTGGGCGATATCGACCGTGCCGTGGTCCGGATGCCAGCTGTCGTAGTCGGTCACCATTGCGACTGACGCGTAGCAAAGCTCTGCCTCCCGGGCGAGCTTGGCCTCCGGCATGTTGGTCATGCCGATGACGTCGGCGCCCCAGCTTTCGCGGTACATCTTCGACTCGGCGAGGGAGGAGAACTGCGGCCCCTCCATGGCAAGGTAAACGCCCCCGCGATGGTAGGGGACGCCGATCGCCTCCGCGGCCTGTTGCGCGATATCGCCAAGTCGCTGGCAGACAGGATGTGCAACGCTGACATGGGCGACACAGCCCGCGCCGAAAAAGCTCTTCTCGCGGGCGTAGGTCCGGTCGATGAAATCGGAAACGATTACGAAGTGCCCGGGCGCCATGCGCTCTCTGAACGAGCCGACGGCGGACATCGAAATGACCTCCGTGCAACCAAGTCGCTTCAACGCATCGATATTCGCGCGGTAAGGGACACTCGTCGGAGAATGGACATGGCCTCTCCCGTGTCTCGGCAGGAAGGCCATCGGCACATCATCGAGCGTCCCCGTCAGGATCTGGTCGGAGGGAGCGCCCCAGGGCGTTTCGACACTCTGCCATTCCGCATCGTGAAGCCCGTCCACATCGTAGATACCGGAGCCCCCGATCACGCCGATCATGCGGTTAACCATGCCGTCAGTCCTGCGTTGCCCTGAGACAGAGTGCGTCGCCGAAAGTACACGCGCACGCCGATATGCGCTTGACGCATACCCGCTATGCATCGGGTAAACGTGCCTTTCGGGACATGATGACATACTCCCCCAGCGGATATCCGCTAGATGACGTTTGGAGACAGCATGGCGCGCACAGCATTGGCCGCCTTTGGCGAAAGCATTGGTCGCGGGCTTGTCCCGCCCACCCTGAGTGGCGGACAGCTCCGGACCGAGGTCCTTTCCGGCCTGACCGTCGCGCTCGCACTCGTGCCCGAAGCGGTCGCGTTTGCCTTCGTTGCTGGCGTTAACCCTCTTGTCGGTCTTTACGCCGCCTTCATCGTGGGCCTCATCACGGCCCTGATCGGCGGGCGACCGGGCATGATCTCGGGCGCGACCGGTGCACTTGCCGTCGTGATGGTAAGCCTCGTTGCAGAGCACGGGGTCGAGTACCTGTTCGCCACCGTCGTTCTGATGGGCGTGATCCAGATCGCGGTTGGCGTTCTGAAATGGGGTAAATTCATTCGGCTCGTTCCGCATCCGGTGATGCTCGGCTTCGTGAACGGCCTTGCGATCGTCATCTTCCTCGCCCAACTCACGCAATTCCAGGTCCCGGGTTCCGCCGAAGTGTCCGGTCACGGAATGTCGGGCGGCGAATGGCTCTCGGGTGCGTCCCTGTATCTGATGCTGGCTCTCGTTGCGCTAACCATGGCGGTCATTTGGTTGATGCCGCGATTGACCACGACCATCCCGGCGCCGCTGGCCGGCATCGGTCTCGTCGCGGTGATCGTCATCGTCTTCGGCCTGGACGTGCCGCGGGTCGGCGACATGGCCAGCATCCAGGGCGGGCTGCCGCCGTTCCATGTGCCGCTCGTCCCGCTCAATTGGGAAACGTTTGAGATCATCCTGCCTTACGCGGTGATCCTTGCCGCGATCGGCTTGATCGAGAGCCTGCTGACCCTGAACCTGGTGGGCGAGATCACGAACGAGCGGGGCGGCGCGAGCCAGGAATGCGTGGCGCAGGGCGTGGCGAATACCGTGACCGGCTTCTTTGGCGGCATGGGTGGTTGCGCCATGATCGGCCAGTCGATGATTAACGTTAAATCCGGTGGGCGGACCCGAATCTCCGGCGCTTGCGCGGCAATCTTCCTCCTGCTCTTCATCCTCGTCGGGTCTTCGATCATCGAGCAAATCCCGCTCGCCGCGCTGGTGGGTGTCATGTTCATGGTGGTCATCGGGACGTTCGCCTGGAACTCCCTGAAAATCATGACGAAAGTTCCGCGCGCGGATGCGTTCGTCACGATCCTGGTGACCATTGTCACCGTCGCGACGGACCTTGCCACGGCGGTGGTGGTCGGCGTCATCGTCTCCGCGCTGACCTATGCCTGGCAGAACGCGACGCGCATTTCCGCGTCGACCTACGTCACGCCGGAAGGCGCGAAGGTTTACCGTATCGTCGGCCCGCTGTTCTTCGGCTCCACCGACGGCTTCATCGAGATGTTCCAGCCGGAGTCCGATCCGGCGCTTGTCATCGTCGACTTCGAGGCGAGCCGTGTCGTCGACCAGTCAGCGCTGCAAGCGATCGAGGCGCTGGCCGCGAAATACGAGGCGGTCGGCAAGCGGCTGCAATTGCGACATCTTTCCCATGATTGCCACCGGCTTCTGTCGAAAGCCGGACACCTCATGGTCGATTCCGATGACGATCCCGATTACGCCCTCGCAGTGGACTACGGCGTGCGGACCGGGATCCTCGGCGGGCACTGAACAGGTAAAGGGCTGCGTTAACGCACAGCCCTTTAACCATCTCGCAGCTTGAGAGGAGCGGGGCGGTTAATCGTCCGGTCGCGTCAGCGCGAACTTCTCTGTCACGCGCGTGTAGTCGCGGTAGCCCATCCGGGCCAACGCTTCGTATCTGGTCGGGTCGAGCTCGCCGTTCACCATGGCATCGTCGGCAATGTGAACCCCGACGACTTCGCCGAATGTGACGAAGTTGGCCTCGCCCGGAAGTTCGACGATCTTCACGAGCCTGCATTCGAGCGTCGCCGGCGCAGCAGCTACGCGGGGGCAGTCGATCTGATTGCACTCGGCCTTCTCGATCCCGGCGATCTCGAACTCGTCGACTTCCATCACGACGGAAGCGGAGCTCGCGTTCATCGCGTCCTTCAGCGCGTAGGAGACGAGGTTAACGGCGAAGACCTCGCTCTCCCGAATGTTGGCGACGCTGTCCTTGGTGCCGTCCCTGTCGGCTTTGGCCGATGTGGAGGCGAACATCACCTGCGGCGGCGTGTAGGCGACCGCGTTGAAGAAGGAATAGGGCGCGAGGTTGTCGCGACCCTCCGAGCGGGTCGAGATCCAGCCGATCGGCCGGGGCACCACGATTGCGCTGAACGGGTTGTGGGACAGGCCGTGGCCGTCTTCGGGGCGATAGAACATCGGCGCTCCTTTGCGGTGGTTTGATCCCGGCATACCTGCGTGTTAACCGCGCTTCCAGCAGGGATCGGGAGGGGGCATGGACGGGCTCGCGCGTGAGCAGGCAGCGGATTGGTGGGAGGTCGAGGCGCTCTACGACCTTTGCTTCGCCCCGGGCCGCACCATGCTGTCCTCTTATCGCCTGCGCGACGGTGTCGAGCCCATTGCGCCCCTGTGCCTCGTCTGGCGGGACGACAGCGGCATCCTTGGCGGAGCGATCCGCGTCTGGCCGATCCGGATCGGCGCCGAAGAGGCCCTCCTCCTTGGTCCCGTGGCGGTTCACCCGACCCGGCAGGGCGAGGGGCTCGGTGCGATGCTGATCACCTCTGTCATCGAGCGCGCCGCGGCGCACGGTCACGCGCGGATCCTGCTGGTGGGCGATGCGCCCTATTATGGTCGCTTCGGTTTCATCCGGCTTGACGATGTGGAAATGCCGCCACCGACGAACCCCGACCGGGTGCTGGGGCTCGCCTTGGTCGAGGGAGCATGGGATGGCCTATCAGGGGTCGTAACCTCCGTCCGAGATTGAAATGGTTCCGGCATCGGACCATCTTGAGTTCATGGATCCGACCAAACACGACATGAAGCACGTCAACCCCGAGCCGCCGCCGGCCATTCTGGACGATGCGGCGCGGGAGGAGATCGCCGCCCTGGTCGATCGCCAGCGTCGTGCGCGGGGCCTTCTGATGCAGGTCGTCACCTTCGCTGGCGGTCAAGTCGAAGATGCCATGAAATTCTTGCCAAAAGGTGTACGTGGCAGGCTCGATCGCGCGGCGCGGGACGCCTTGGAGCGGTCTTACGAGGTCGCTTCGAAAACGTCCGGGCGGGCCACGGGCGACCGGTCCAACAAGGTGATCGCCACGATCTCTGGCGCTCTCGGTGGTCTTGGCGGGCTTCCGACAGCGCTTGCCGAATTGCCCGTCGCCACGACAGTGATCTTTCGCGCCGTTCAGGACGTGGCGAGCCGCAACGGCGAGGACCCGCTGTCGGCGGAAACCCGGACCGAGTGCCTTCGCGTGTTCGGCTCTGGCGGGCCGGGGGACGGCGACGACGGCGTCGACACGACGTTTGTCGGGGCCCGGCTCTCCCTGTCCGGGCCGGCAGTCCACAGGCTGATCGCGACGGTCGCGCCGAGGTTCGCGGCGTTGCTGTCACAGAAACTGGCCAGTCAGGCCGTTCCTGTTCTGGGCGCGGCCGCCGGAGCGGGCACGAATTATGCCTTCACCGGCTATTTCGTCGAGATGGCGCATGTCCATTTCGGCCTGCGACGGCTTGCCCGCACCTTTGGCGAGGAGCAGGTCCTCGACGAATTCCACCGCGTCCTTGCCAGCCGCAGCTACCCGGTCAAGCGCGCCTAGAGCCTCTTCGCGATGGCCGACAATAGGCTCGGGGCGACGGCGATAAGCAAGACTATTCGGACAACATGGTGAACGGTGATGTAAGCCACTTCGGCGTCCATCGACAGCGCGACCAGCGACATCTCCGTCAGCCCGCCGGGCGCGTAGGCGAGGAGAACCTGGGCGACTGTCTGCCCGAACACGCCTGCAAAAACCACGGCGAAACCAAGGCTTACCGCCAACATCACCGTTGTGGCACCAAGGCTCAGCAGCAAGGCGCGGGCGATGATCTGGGGTGGGGTGCCAAGGAACCGGCAGCCCATGATCGTGCCGAGGATGACCTGTGCCGCCATGACCACCCAGCCCGGCGGCACACCGCCCGTCCAGCCGAGCATATGCACCGTTCCGCTCACGATCATTGGCCCTATCAGGCCTGGCGCGGGCAGGTTCAGTCGAGTTCCGAAAACGTATCCGATCAGTCCGCTACCGATCAGTAGTGCGATGTCGGACAGTGCGAGCGGTGCGTGGCCGTCGCTCATCGAAACACCCGAGACGTCGAGCCCAAGCACGACGCGGAAGAAGAACGCGATAGAACCGATGGTGATGACGATCCGGGCCGCGTGGGCGAGGATGATACGGCGGCCGTCGCCACCCATGCTTTCCCCAATAAGCATCATCTCGGAAATACCGCCCGGCATCGCGGCGAAGAAGGCCGTCGGCGGGTCCATGCGCCCGATCTTGAGGTAGAACGGCACGACGAGGGCCGCCGCGACGATCATGTAGATGACGAGCACAAAGATCGACAGCAGCCAGCCGCTGATGTCCCCGAGCAACTCCGGGCTGAAGTTCGAGCCGAGGAGCACTCCGATAACGGTTACGGTGGGCTCGCGAATGCGCTCGGGTGGCAGCAGGGGCGCGCGAAGGAGAACCGCGATCAGGGTAAAGATCATCGCCCCAAGCATCCAGGCCAGCGGCAGCCCCAGCAGGAAGAAGATGGCGCCCCCGCTCGCCCCGATCGCGAGCGCAAGCCCCATGCGCGCTAGGATGCGGCGCGTTGTCCTGTCACGTAAGGCGTTGATCAATCGGCTTTCTCCGCCGTTCAGTCGGGCGCGCTGAAGGGAGCGGTGCGCCTGCGCGTTGGTCTAGGCCGCCTCTTCGGGGGATACAACCTCGGCCGGGAGTGGCGGAAAACGGACGGACGTCCAGTACCGGACAGCTGTCCGCTTTGCTGCACGCAGGCAGAGAGCGACAGCCAAGGGTTTTCCTCGGCGCTCAGGAAAGCTATTTCAGCCGCGATTGACTGAGGATCCACCGATGCCCATGGAAAAGACCTTCGACGCCGCCGAGGCGGAGCCGCGCCTCTACGACGCCTGGGAGAAGGCCGGCGCCTTCAAGGCCGGCGCCAATGCCCGGCGTGACGAGAGCTTTACCATCATGATCCCGCCGCCGAACGTGACCGGCGCGCTGCACATGGGGCACGCCTTCAACAACACGCTGCAGGACATCCTGATCCGCTGGCACCGGATGCGCGGCTTCGACACGCTTTGGCAGCCGGGACAGGACCACGCCGGCATCGCGACCCAGCTTCAGGTCGAAAAGATGCTTGCGTCTCAAGGCAATGAGGGACGGCGAGAGCTCGGTCGGGAGAAGTTCCTCGACAAGGTCTGGGAGTGGAAGGGCGAGTACGGTTCGACCATCGTCAACCAGCTTCGCCGGCTCGGGTCGTCCTGTGACTGGTCACGCAACGCTTTTACCATGGCCGGTGCGCCCGGTGATCCGCGCACGGGTCACGAAAATTCGCCCGACTTCCATGATGCCGTCATCAAGGTCTTCGTCGAGATGTACGACAAGGGCCTCATTTACCGTGGCAAGCGGCTCGTTAACTGGGATCCGCATTTCGAGACCGCGATCTCCGACCTCGAGGTCGAGAATATCGAGGTCGACGGCCACATGTGGCACTTCAAGTACCCGCTCGCCGGCGGCGAGACATATACCTACGTCGAGAAGGACGAGGACGGAAACGTGCTCTTCGAAGAGGAGCGCGACTACATCTCGATCGCCACGACCCGGCCGGAAACCATGCTGGGCGACGGGGCGGTCGCGGTTCATCCGTCGGATGAACGCTACGCCCCAATCATTGGAAAACTTTGCGAAATTCCTGTCGGTCCGAAAGAACAGCGGCGCTTGATCCCGATCATCACCGATGAATATCCCGACCCCGACTTCGGCTCTGGCGCGGTCAAGATCACGGGGGCACACGACTTCAACGACTACCAGGTCGCGAGCCGCGGCGGCATCCCGATGTACCGTCTGATGGATTCGCGCGGCCGGATGCGCGACGACGGGGCGCCCTATGCGGAAGCCGCGACCGAAGCACAGAACATTGCTGGTGGAGCCGAATTTACCGTCGCCGGCGTCGACGCCCTTAACCTTGTTCCCGATGACCTGCGCGGCCTCGACCGGTTCGAGGCGCGCGATGCCGTCGTGGCCCAGATCACCGAAGAGGGGCTGGCGGTCATGTGTCCGAAAACGGACCCGCGTCTCGGCCAGGTGAAGAAACCCGTCGCGCCGGAAGAAGGCGGAGAGGCGCGGGACGACGAACTCGTCCCCCTCGTTGAAGCGAAGAAGATCATGCAGCCGTTCGGCGACCGCTCCGGCGTCGTGATCGAGCCGATGCTGACCGACCAGTGGTTCGTGGATTCCCAGCAGATCGTCGGGCCCGCGCTCGACGCCGTTCGCGAAGGCCGGACGGTCATCATGCCCGAGAGTGGCGAGAAGACCTACTTCCACTGGCTGGAGAATATCGAGCCCTGGTGCATTTCGCGCCAGCTCTGGTGGGGGCACCGAATCCCGGTCTGGTACGACGAGGACGGTAACCATTATTGCGCTGCGACCGAGGCGGAAGCGATCGAGAAATCCGGTGGCAAGACGCTGGTCCAGGACGAGGATGTTCTCGACACCTGGTTCTCCTCGGGGTTGTGGCCGATCGGGACGCTCGGATGGCCTGAACAGACCGACGAGTTGCGCCGGTACTTCCCGACCGACGTCCTGATCACGGGCTTCGACATTCTCTTCTTCTGGGTCGCCCGGATGATGATGATGCAGCTCGCCGTCGTTGGCGAAGAGCCGTTTCACACCGTTTACCTGCACCAGCTCGTTCGTGACGAGAAGGGGCAAAAAATGTCGAAGACAAAGGGCAACGTCATCGACCCGCTCGAAGTCATCGACGAATACGGCGCCGACGCGCTGCGCTTTGCCAATGCCTCAATGGCGGCGATCGGCGGGGTGCTCAAGCTGAGCGTCGATCGCATCAAGGGCTATCGGAATTTCGTCACGAAGATCTGGAACGCCTGCCGTTTCGCCGAAATGAATGGTGTGTTCGAAAACTACAAGTCCGAGGGCTCGCAGCGACCTGAACCGACTGAAACGGTCAATAAATGGATAGTCGGTGAGACACTCCGGATCCGGCAGGAAGTCGATGAGGCGTTGGCGTCCTACCGGTTCAACGACGCTGCGAACGCGCTTTATGCCTTTGTCTGGGGTAAGGTCTGCGACTGGTATGTCGAGTTTTCCAAGCCGCTGTTGATGGACGGCACGGACGCCCAGAAGGCGGAAACCCGGGCCACGATGGCGTGGGTTCTGGACCAGTGTCTCATCCTGACGCACCCGTTCATGCCCTTCGTGACCGAGGAACTCTGGGGCCAGCTCGCCCCGCGGACCCGCCTGCTGGCGCTCACCGACTGGCCCGAGGATGACGTCGTGATCGACGCCGCGGCGGACGCCGAGATGACGTGGACGATCGGCTTCATCGAGGGGGTCCGGTCCGCGCGCGCGCAGATGAACGTGCCGGCGGGGTTGCGCGTCCCGGTGCTGCGGATCGAGTCCGACGAGGCTGCGCGCGAGGCGTGGCAGAACAACTCTGCGTTGATCCAGCGGCTGGCCCGTATCGAGAGCGTCGAGGACGCTGACGAGGCGCCCAAAGGTTCGATCACGATAACCACGAAAGGGGCGACGTTCGCGCTGCCGCTCGCTGATATCATCGACGTCGGCGCGGAGAAGGAGCGGCTTGAGAAGGTGCTCGGCAAGCTCGGCAAGGAGCTCGGTGGTCTGCGCGGGCGGCTCAACAATCCGAATTTCGTCGCGTCGGCGCCGGAAGAGGTGGTCGCGGAGGCCCGCGAAAACCTCGCGCTTCGTGAGGAGGAGGAGGCTCAACTGAAGTCGGCGCTTTCCCGGCTGGCGGAAATCGCCTGAGCCTTTTCAATCGGTCGCGTTCGGCTAGGGTCGAAGCATGAGTTTCTTCCTTCGCTTCCTTGCCGAACGCCAGATCGAGAAGGCGCAGTCCGATGGACAGCTGTCCGGAATCGCTGGCGAGGGGGCACCCTTGCCGGTCCGCGAGTCGTCGGGCGAGGATGCGGTGTCCGAAATCGGACACCGTGTGATGGCAGAGGCCGGGGCCGTGCCGGCGGAGGTCCAGTTGATTAACGATCTCTCGACGGCGAAGCGCGCCTGGCAGGCTGCGATCACTCCGGAGGAGAAGAAGGTCGCGATGGCGCGGTTCGCGGAGCTCGAGATGCGGCGAAACATGGCGGCGGAGCGCCGGCGTCGCGGCTGATCACCGCAGCGCCGTGACCCAGTTCATCGAGTCGAAGATCGGCAAATAGGCCCGTGCCAGACCGCGGAGCGACTCCCCGGTCAGGCTGTCCCGGATGTCCCACGCCTTGCTCGCGACGCCGAGGATTCGGGGGGCCAGCATAGGTTCGATCTGTTGATCGGACGTCGTGAATTCTGCCCAGAAACAGCCCTCTACACCGATGATGCGGTCCGCGATGTCCTCTGCGCCGCTGGGGACGGGCGACCAGTTGATCGTCTCTTCGAGCGGGATGAACGCGGCCCAGGACGCACCCCAATCGTCGGTTTCGGCACTGTGCGCCATGTCGAGGTAGACGTGCTGGGCCGGGCTCATGATGATGTCGTAGCCGGCGC